>JAFYFC010000039.1 GCA_017543905.1 Clostridia bacterium | reverse complement strand
GGCGGGACTCGAACCCGCACGCCGGTGAAAGCGGGGGATTTTAAGTCCCCTGTGTCTGCCATTCCACCACTTCAGCATATGCGGTATTATAGCGCGCGAGGCGCGAGATGTCAATATGCGGCAGGTTATTTATCAAAACGCGCGGCTATACGCTCCATTTGCCGTCCGGGCAGCGTTTGGCTTTTTGGGCGGCTCTTATCGCCACGAGGCAGGTGCAGGAAATACAGGTGCCGTTCTGAAGCTGGTTGCTCTTATGCAAAACACGCGCGGCTATACGCTCCATTTGCCGTCGGGGCAGCGTTTGGCTTTTTGGGCGGCTCTTATCTCCACGAGGCAGCCGCAGGACATGCAGGTGCCGTTTTGAAGCTGGTCGCACGCGCGGCAGGCGGAGAGGCGGAGCGCGTAAGCTTCGTCGCTTACGCGCTCGCGCGCGCTCATCCGCTCAAGCACGGAGAGTATGTATTTTTGATAGTCCGCAGGGAACTGCTCACGCAGAAGGCACCTACGGCAGACGGCCTTATCCATCGCGCAGGGCTTATCTGAGCGCGATATGAACGAGGCTGCAGGGAGGCAGGGTCATTTCGGCGACGCCGGATTTGAGCGTGATGTCCGTGAAGGGCACGTCCTTTACCGCGTCGGGGTTTTCGAAGGTGTTGTGCGCGGCGGTGTCTCCAGTGAGTATCTCGGCGGCGACGGCGGGGTCCGCTTTGCCGAGCGCCTCGACCTGCACAGTGCGGGCGGTATCCGCGGAGGGGTTTACGAGGGTGACGTGCACAGTGCCGTCAGGGGACAGGGAGGCGGATTCCTGCAAAACGGGCAGACCGTCCGCGGAATCACAGGTGAACACGCGGCTGTCGAGCAGCTCGTTTTCCTGATGGTGGGAATTTAGCTTGAAGGCGTAGTAGGTGGGCGTAAGCACCATTTGCGCGCCTTCGGTGAGTATGGGCGACTGCAGGACGTTCGCGAGCTGGGCGATGTTCGCCATGCGCACGCGCGCGCAGTGCTTGTTGAACACGTTAAGCGTGAGCGCTGCGACCATGGCGTCGCGCATGCTGTTCTGCTGGTAGAGGAAGCCGGGGTTGGTGCCCTCCTCCACGTCGTACCACGTGCCCCATTCGTCCACGATAAGACCGACGCGGCGTTCGGGGTCGTAACGGTCCATGATGGCGGAATGACCCTCGATTATCTTTTCCATGAAGAGGGCTTTTTTGAGCGTGGTATCATACTCCTCGCGGGTAAACGTGAGCGCGGAGCCCTTATGGCTCCATTCCCCGCACACGGTATAGTAATGCAGGGAGAGCCCGTCCATATAGCGGGCGGCTTCGCGCATGAGGACATCCGTCCAGCGGTAATCGGCGGAGTTCGGCCCGCAGGCGATTTTATAGATGGGCGCGTCGCTGCTGTACTGACGGATGTAGGTCGCGTAGCGGCGGTACTCGTTTGCGTAGTATTCGGGCGTCATGTTGCCGCCGCAGCCCCAGTTTTCGTTGCCGACGGCGAAGTAGGGCAGACGCCACGCCTTGTCGCGTCCGTGCGCGCGGCGCAGATCCGCCATGGGAGAAACACCGTCGAAGGTCATGTATTCGACCCACTCGCTCATCTCGCGCACGCTGCCGCTGCCGACGTTGCCGTTTACGTAGGGGTCGCAGCCCACCTGACGGCAGAATTCCATGAACTCGTGCGTGCCGAAGGAGTTGTCCTCCGTGACGCCGCCCCAGTGAGTGTTTATCATCTTTTCGCGCTGCTGTTTGGGGCCGACGCCGCTGCGCCAGTGATATTCGTCGGCGAAGCAGCCGCCCGGCCAGCGCACGACGGGCGCCTTGATGTCTTTAAGCGCGTTTACGACGTCGTTACGGATGCCGTTGGTGTTGGGGATGTCCGAGTTTTCGCCCACGTAAACGCCGCCGTAGATGCAGCGCCCGAGGTGCTCGGAAAAATGCCCCTGCAGGTTTTTGCTGATGTGACCGAGGGTGCGTTCCGGGTTTATGACAAGCTTGTTCATATTTTCCTCCATTACGGGCTCTGCCCGCTGATTATGAATATTGTATCAGTTCAGCTTAAAAAACGCAATACGAAAAACGCTAACACACGGCCATTTCACGGGCGAAGGCTGAGAGCAGCTCGTCAAAGCGCGTATAATGCGGAAGGTCAGGGTTCGCGGATACGATCGCGGGCGTGCTTCTGAACAGGAAGCCCGCGCGGGAGGCGCGTATCATGGCAAGGTCGTTAAAGCTGTCCCCCACCGCCACGGTGTCAAAGCCCATGGACTGGAGCGCGCGCACGGTGGTGAGCTTGCTGTTTTCGCAGCGCATTTTGTAGCCGGTGATGCGCCCGTCCGAATCCGCGACGAGGGTATTGCAGAATATCGTGGGCAAGCCGAGCTTTTCCATAAGAGGGCCCGCGAACTGCGTGAAGGTGTCGCTGATTATGACCGCCTGACCCATGCGCCTGAGCGCGTCTAAAAACTCCCGCGCGCCGTCGTAGGGCTCTATGCGCGAAATGGTCTGGCGTATTTCGTTAAGCCCGAGGGAATGCCGGGCGAGTATGTCCAGGCGGTAGCGCATGAGCTTTGCGTAATCCGGCTCGTCGCGCGTGGTGAGGCGCAATTCCGGCAGACCGGTGCGTTCGCTGAAGGCGATCCAGATTTCGGGCACCAGAACTCCCTCAAGGTCAAGACAGGCTATATTCATTTATGTGTCCTTTCATTTGGCGGCTTTGTCGGCAGCGGCGGCGTTTTTATAGGCGGCCGCCCTGTCGAGGCGCATTTCCTCGACCGTTTTGGTATGCAGACGCGCCGCGCCCTCGGTAACGATGGGCGGGATGAACGTGCCCTCTGCCTTGGCGGCGGCTATCCTGCGCTTTGCGCGCTCGATCTCAGGCGCGTACTGGGGCAGCCATTCGGCCTCCTCTATGAGCATTTCGTCGGTCATCTGGAGTATCGCGTCCGGCTCGCACGCCGCGCCGGTAAGCGGGTCCATAAGCATGGCCTGTCTGAGCAGGGTTATGTCGCCGCGCACACCCGCCTCAACAGCGAGCCGCTGCACGGAAACGTTGGAATTGCACAGGGCGGCGCAGCCAAGCGGCAGATCCCCCACGCGGGGAATCGAAATGCCGTTTTTGTCGACGTAGCCGGGCACCTCCACAACGCAGTCGTCAGGCAGGTTCGTGATCGCGCCGTTGTTTACGACGTTGAAATGCCCCCTGTATATGCGTCCGGTCTCGAGCGCCTCGATAATATGGCTGCCGTGCTCCTGAGAGCGCTTATCCGCGGCGTATTCGAAGGGCGGCTGGCTGAGCCAATTCGGGAAGTCCGTTTCGAACCAGGTGCGTCCCTCCGTGCACACGCGCAGATAGCCGCCCGTCTCGCCGTGTATCCAAGAGGACAGGTCGATATATTTGTGTATGTTCTGGGTGTGCTTTCTGTACCAAGGGACGTATTCGGAAAGATGGCCGTTGGATTCGGTGGAGAAATAACCGAAGTGCTTCATTATGTCTATGCGCACCTTTTCCGTACGCGCGATGTCGGGATCGGCTTCCAGCGCGGAAAGCAGCTTTCCGCAAAGCTCCTCGCCGTTATGCTTTACGGAGATATACCACGTCATGTGGTTTATTCCGGCGCAGATTATGTCTACCTCCTCCTGCTTTAAGCCCAGCGCCTTTGCTATGAGATGGTGCCCGCCCTGCACGCCGTGGCACAGTCCCACCGTGGGCACGCCGCCGTATTTATTGCAGTACCACGTGACCATAGCGCAGGGATTGGAATAGTTAAGCAGCATGCAGCCCGGCAGCGCGACCTCGCGAATGTCTTTGCAGAAGCCCTCAAACGCCGCGATGTCCCGCTGCGCGTACATGACGCCGCCCGCGCAGAGCGTATCCCCCACGCACTGATCCACGCCGTATCTGAGCGGGATCTCGATGTCCTTGGTGAACGCCTCCAGCATGCCTATGCGCACGCAGGAGATGACGTATTTTGCGTTTTTGAAGGCTTCCCTGCGGTCGAGCGTGGACTGTATCTTTATGCCGAGTCCGTTTGAAGAAATGTCACGCTGGCATAGCTGTGTGACCATGTCGAGGTTGCGGGGATTTATGTCCGTGAACGCGACCTCGATATCCCGAAATTCCGGTACGGAGAGTATGTCCGCGAGCAGTCTGCGGGTAAAGCCGATAGAGCCTGCGCCTATGAATGCGATTTTCATAAAAAGCCTCCTTTACTGTGAGCTCAGAAGCAGTCCTGAGGGGAGATAAAAAACGGGAGCGCGCGCCACGACTGCGGGATGTCCGCAATATCGTCGTACAGCCCGGGCAGGGAGAAAAACGCGCGCTGCGCGTCGAGATGGCTAAGCTTTACCGCGCCGCCTGGCGCTGCGTACAGCTTCGTAACGCACACGCTGCCGTTTTGCACCGTTACGTCGTAAACGCCGTCGCCCTCTATGTCGAGCGCGCGCCTGCCGTCCTCAAGCGCGTCTCCCTTAAGCTCCATTAGCGCGGGAAGCACGTTTTCCCATCTGAACACGTTTATCATTTCGCAGCGCGAGAGGCTTACGACGTCGCAAAGCGGGCGCAGAAGCCGTATGCGCTGCTTATCGCAGGGTGGTACGGAAAATTCTACGCTGCTTGCGTTCTGCCTTTCAAGCAGTGCGGCGGCGATCGTCGGCAGCGCGCTTTCGTCCTTAAGCACGATTTCGCCTCCCGCCATATAACCGACCGGCGCTGAATCGAGGCTCAGGATATAAGGCGTCTCGCCCCACGAGCGCAGATCGTACATAAAGCCTTCGGCGTGTCTTAGCGCATGCACGCGCTGCGCGTTATAGATGACAAGCGCAAACGGCACGTCGCCTTCGCGCATTTCGGCAAAGCTCACGCGGGAAACGTCCGCGTCCGGCAGCGCGTGTCTGACGCTGCGGCGGCTCACCGAAAAACGGTACACGGCGCCCGCGTTTTCAAAGCCGAAGTATTCGTATCTCTGTCTTTGTCCGCCCAATATCAGCATATCCGCGCCGCCTGCACGGGAGGAAGCGAGCATGTCCCGCATAAGGCGCTTCATGTGGCCTTCGCTTCTGTGGTACGGATGCACGCTCACACTGCCCACATAACCGCACGAAAGCGCGTGCGCGCCGTATATCATGCGGGTAGGACGGCAGGCGACGCAGCCGACTATCCGGCCGCTCTGACGGGCGAGGAAGTGGAAGCCTTCCGCGCCGGAACACGCGCCGTCAGCGTAGACCTTGGGCAGCAGCGTTTTGAAATCGTGCGGCCGCGCCGCCTGCGAAAACACGTAATTTATAAAGTCGATTATCTCGGGCAATTCTCCGGGATTGCCGGCAGAATAAACGGTTTCGGGCATAATCTCACCTCCCGTACAGCTTAACACATCACGCGCGGCAAGGACAACGCATAAGTGTTAATTCTTAATCATAATCCGGATAAAACAGCTTGCCCGTCTGCGCCGAGAAGCGCGCGGCCTCCATGAGCGCAGCGAGCCTGTACGCGTCTTCTATGCCGCAGAGAGGCTGTTTATCGTGCGCGACACAGTCAAGAAAGCTGTAGTACGAATGTATATGGCCCCTCTCCCAGCCCACGGCGTTCTTGGGCGGCGGAAAGCTGCCGGACGGGAACGGATAGCGCCCGAGGCACTCGATGCGCTTGAAGCCGCGTTCTCCGCCGTAGGGCGCTTCGGGCAGGGTATTGTTGAAGAACCACAGCCAGCCCGGCTCCATCAGATCGAATCTGAGCGCGCCTTTAGTTCCGCAGACCTCGAAGGTAAGCTCGTCGTTTGTGCCGGTCGCGATCTTGCTCGCTTCGCAGAAGCCGACCGCGCCGCTTGCGAGCCTGAGCGTCATAACGGCGTGATCCTCGCTGATATCCGTGCAGAGCGTACCCTGCTTTGTCGGGCGTTCCGGGTAAAGGGTGTTCGTCATGCAGTATACCTGCGCGGGATAACCGACCAGATTGCACAAAAGATCAAGCGCGTGCGAGGCAAGGTCGAGTATGACGCCCCCTTGCCCCGTCTGCTTCCAGCCGATGGGCTTTGACGGATCTATCGAACCCGAATGCAGGTATCTGGCGTTAAAGCCGGTTATATCGCCGATTCTCCCCTCCCGCACAAGCTCGAACGCGCGTATGGTCGCGGGCAGGAAGCGGTTGTTCATCACGAGGGCGATTTTTACGTCTGAGGCTTTCGCCGCGTCGCGGATGCGTCCAGCGCTCTCAAGCGTGGTGGTCAGCGGCTTGTCGACATAAATATGCTTGCCCGCTTTTATAAGAGAAATTACCATTTCCTCGTGGAGGCCGTTCGGCGTGCATACGGAAACCACGTCTATGTCTTTTCTTTCAAGTATCTCGCGCCAGTCGGAGGTGCATTCCTCAAAGCCCGCCTCGTTCATCCCGGCGCGCGCGTTTTCTATGCGCCCTGACGCCAGAAGCTTTAAACGCGGCCTGAAATCCAAATCCCTGTACATAAGCGGCAGCGCGCGCAGCGCGTAGGTGTGCATACGTCCCATAAAGCCCCAGCCGATCACGGCGATATTCAAATCCTTCACGGGCATAATCCTCCTGAGCAGTTTATGTATCGATTATACCATCTTTTTTGCGCCGTGTCACCACTTAGTCGTTCCGTTTAACAATAAAGAGGTTGCCAAACGGTGAAAAATGCGTTATAATGACATGCGAAAGTTTATGGGAGGTGTTTTATGGGAAAGGTTCACGTGATCAATCATCCGCTCGTACAGCACAAGCTTACGCTTATGAGGCGTGAGGATACAGGCGCAAAGGATTTCCGCGAGCTGCTCGGCGAAATCGCGATGCTCATGTGCTATGAAGTAACGCGCGATCTGCCTATGGAAGAGATTGAAATAACGACTCCTATCTGCAAGTGCAAAAGCCGCGTGATAAGCGGCAAGAAGCTGGGCGTTATACCGATACTGCGCGCAGGCCTCGGAATGGTCGACGGCTTTATGAAGCTCGTGCCCACCTGCAAGGTCGGTCACATCGGTCTGTATCGCAATCCCGTAACACACAAGCCCGTCGAATATTACTGCAAGCTGCCTCCGGACGCCGGCGAACGGGAGCTCATAGTGGTCGATCCGATGCTCGCAACCGGCGGCTCCTCGTCCGACGCGATAACGATGCTCAAAAGCCGCGGCTGCAAATACATAAAGCTGGTATGTCTGGTCGGCGCGCCGGAAGGCATCGAATACGTGCAGAAGACGCATCCGGACGTGGATATATACATAGCCGCGATAGACGAAAAGCTGAACGAGAACAAGTACATAGTACCCGGACTCGGCGACGCGGGCGACAGAATCTTCGGCACGAAGTAAGCTTCCCTTTATATCAGTTTACAGAAAAGGACGATCGTTATGCAGACTTATTACGATTGGCTGAACAGCCCCGCGCTCTCCGTAAGCGAGCATGCGGAGCTGTCCGCGATACAGAACGACCCGGCGCAGATCGAGGACAGATTCTATAAGGACCTCGAATTCGGAACGGGCGGGCTCAGAGGCATTCTCGGGATGGGCACCAACCGCATGAACGTTTACACCGTGCGGCGCGCGGCGAAGGGGCTGGCGCTCAGGCTCATACAGGAGGGCGGAGCGCCCGAGAAAAGGGGCGTCGCGATAGCGCACGATTCCCGTCATATGTCGCGTGAATTTGCCGAGGACAGCGCGCGCGTTATCGCGAACATGGGTATACCCGTGTACCTGTTCGATTCGCTCAGACCCACGCCGGAATTGAGCTTTACGATAAAGCATCTGGGCTGCGCGGCGGGCATCGTAGTCACCGCCAGCCATAACCCCGCCGAATACAACGGCTTCAAGGCGTACGGCAGCGACGGCGGGCAGATAACTCCCGTGACAGCCGACGCGGTGATGGCGATAATGAAGTCGCTCGACCCGCTTGCTATAGACCTGCTGCCTTCCCTGGAAAGTCCGCTTATCCATATCATCGGGAAAGAGGTCGACGACAAATACATCGAGCACGTGCTCTCGCTGCGTCCCGACAAAGATTTGCTCAAGCGCACCGGAGTAAAGCTCAAAATAGTCTATACCCCTCTGCATGGCGCAGGCAACAAGCTCGTGCGCGCGGCGCTCGAACGCGCGGGCTACACCGACGTAACCGTAGTCAAAGAGCAGGAGCTACCGGACGGCAGCTTCCCCACCGTTAAAAGCCCGAATCCGGAAAACCCGGAGGCGTTCACCATCGCTATAAGGTACGCGGACGAGATCGGCGCGGACGTAATAATCGGCACCGATCCGGACAGCGACCGCATGGGAATGATGCTTAAAAAGAACGGCGTATGGACGGCCGTAACCGGCAATCAGGCCGGCTGTCTGATGCTCGAATACATACTGAACGCGCACAAGGTGCAGCCGGGCGATTACGCCGTGACCACCATCGTATCCACGCGCATGGTGGACGCTATCGCCGCGAAGTACGGCATAACCATAGAGCGCGTGCTTACCGGCTTTAAGTTCATAGGCGAAACCATCGACAAAAAAGAAAAAGCCGGCAATCACGGGTTCCTGCTGGGCTTTGAGGAAAGCTACGGCTACCTGACCGGAGGCTACATTCGCGACAAGGACGCCGTTATCGCGACGCTGCTTGCGTGCGAGCTTACCGCGTATTACAAATCTCAGGGCAAGAGCCTTATGGACGCCCTCGAAAACATGTACAAGGAGTACGGCTATTACGCGGAAAAGACGATAAGCGTGGTAATGCCCGGCGTGGACGGCATGGAAAAGCGCGAAAAGGCGACTGCCGACCTGCGCGCCGAAGCGCCGAAGCAGATAGGCGGCCGGACAGTGCTTGAGGCGCTCGACTTTAAGCAGGGAAACGTGATGGGACTGCCGAAGGCGGACGTGCTGTTATACAAGCTGGAGGGCGACGCGTGGGTATGCGTGCGTCCCAGCGGCACCGAGCCCAAGCTAAAGATATACGCGGGCGTACGTGAAAAAACCGCCGAAGACGCTAAAGCGCAGCTCGACATCATATCGAACGCCGCTGCCGATTTTGGAAAATAAGCTTACAGCCCTCGACGCGCCGCGGAACAATTGATCCGCGGCGTCTGTCTAACAGTAAGCAACAGACCTTAAGCTTGCACGGAGGCCATATGTCGAACAAGAAATCTTCCAAAGCCAAATCAAAATCGCGCGCAGTCCGGCAAAAACGCCTTATACTGCTCGCGTGCATATTTGCAGCATTGATAATCGGCATTGGCGTAATACACTTCATTCGTCCCGACCACACCATAAACGCCCAGCCCTCAGACGTCATAGACGACGGGCTCATCCGCGTAAGCCTTAGATCGCTCGGCAATCCCAAAGCGCTGGGGCTTACGCTGGACGGCGTGTATACGGTAGACGGCGACGCGGGCTTCCGTTTTGCCCGCGGCACGGAGATAAGCGTCGCGGAGGATGCGGGCAAGCTGTATCTGAGCGCGGGCGGGCTTACCATAGACATGGGCGGCGGCTTCACGCTGAAGCGCCACGCCCCCGAAGCGGGCGCCGACGCGGGCGGAATATTCATACACGAAAGCGAAAAGAACAATCTGTTTGCCGGAGATCTTAAGCTGTCCTCGAACGCGGGCGGCATAGAGAGCATACTGACCGTACAGGTCGAGGATTATCTTTACGGCGTCGTGGCTTACGAAATGAACGACTCCTTCCCCATCGAAGCGCTCAAGGCGCAGGCGATCGCCGCGCGCACGTACGCTATGCGCGCCAAGGCGCAGAACAAATCCAAAGCCTATGACGTCGTGGATACCACACAAGATCAGGTATACAAGGGCTACGACGACAAGCTCACGCAGATAATAAAGGCAGTCGATACCACGCGCGGGATAGTCGGGATGTCGGACGGCACATATGCGCAGTGCTACTACACGGCTTCAAACGGCGGACAGATCGCTTCCACGAAGCAGGTTTGGGGCGGCAGCGTAAGCTATATCGAAATGAAGGACGACCCCTACGACCTCGAAAACAGTCTTTCCGTGGAAAAGAGCGCGTTCGTACCGAAGGATTTGACAGAGGGCAGCGCGCTTGAACGCGCGCTTGCGGAGCAGGTGCTGCCGTACGTGCCCGACGCGTACGTTTTACGCGCAGACACTATCGTGAACGTTTCGCTTTCAGACCCCGACGTTACGGGCAGTCTCATGTATAAAACACTGACGTTCGAGGTGGCCGTATCGGAGCGTACCGTGATCGAGACTGAACCAAGTGCCGGGGACGATATAGACACGGCGACTCCATCTGAGGCCGAGGAAGCTATTGCAGATACGCAAACCGAAGCGACGTCCGAATTCATTCCGCTTAATTCCGGCATGATCGACGCGACGCCCGGTGAGGCGACTCCGTCCGAGGCCGAATTGACCGAGCCGGAGCCGGAGCTTAGCGAATTCACGCCCGTTCCCGGTACGTACACCGTCAAGCTGCAGACATACGGCTGTCTCAAAAGTCTGCTTGGAATAGGGATAAACTCCGCGTCCTACGAGGTGTTCTATCTGGACAACGCAAAGGACGGCTGGACGCTCACGGCGCGCAGGTTCGGACACGGCGTAGGCATGAGCCAGCGCGGTGCGCAGACGATGGCAGGCCGCCATGGAATGGACTGTGAAGAGATACTCGGTTTCTATTATCCCGGTCTTACGCTGTATGTGATCGACTGGACGCAGCAGTCTCTGACTCCCATATCCGCGCTGCCGGAAAGTCTGGGCTACGCAAGACCGCGTCCTACGCCCCGTCCCACGCAGGCGCCGCTGCCCGCGCTGAAGGCCGGAGAGTATTACGCGCGTGTCACGCTGCAGTCGAGCGCCAGCACGCTTAACGTACGCAGCCAGCCGAACACGAGCTGTTCGATCGTCGCGCTTTTGTACAATAACGAGCGCGTAATCGTAACCGGCTCCTTCGAGGATAACTGGGTGAGCATCAAGACCGTGGAATTTACTGGTTACGTGAAAGCGGATTATTTGAAGAACGAATGAAAAAAGCGCTCATATTCGCCGCGATACTGATTTTCATACTGTCATCTGCCGGCGCGGAGGAAACGTCCGCGCCGGTTTGCCGCGTACTGTCCTGCAGCATAACGCGTTACAGCGACGGACGCGAGCGCGTGGGCGGTTACAATTCGGCTCAGGGCATATACGACGCGTTCGCTCATGCCTATGGCTCAGAAATCCGGTTTGAAGGAAAGCTGCTGCCGGACGCGCAGAAAAGCGAGCTTATAAGCGAAATCGGCGTATTATTTGCTGGTGCTGATCAAAACGACATATCCGTAATATACATAAGCACGCACGGCTATTCCGTGTGCGGTATAAGCATGTTCGAGGACAGTCGCGGCGACGTGCTGAGCGCGTATGAGCTTGAGCGCGCGCTCAGAAGCATACCCGGACGGATCATAGTGCTATTGGATTTTTGCGCCTCTGGCGGCTTTATAGGAAACGCCGGCCAAGGCGCGGAGGCGCTTACGAACGCATTCACTCACAACACGTTCGCTTCCGGCAAATACCTTGTGCTTGCGTCCTGCGCAGAAAACGAAAGAAGCTTCCGCGTGGCCAGCGAAGCTGCCGACGAGAAGCACACGTCCACGGCGTTTGCCCGCGCGCTGTGCGAAGGAATGGGCTGGGATCTTATAAACGACATGGCCGTTCCGCTCAAGGCGGACGCGGATAAAAGCCGCACGGTCACGTTTGCGGAATTGGCGGCGTACACCCGCCGCCGCGCGATGTATTATCTGAGCGCCTCTTCTCAGGCAGTTCAAAACGTATGCGCGCTGCCTCAGGCGGACGGCTTCGTAATCGTTTCACGCGCGGGCTCCTTAGGAAACTGAGAAGGCGCGTCCGCTTACTGAAGCGCGGATTAGACGGCGCGGGTTTTAGTAAGGCTTAGATCGCCGTTTTGGCGCTTGATACGCACGAGCGTATCACCGATATGAAAGCTGAAGCTTGCGTCCGGTCCGTCGGCCTGCAGCAGAGGCGTCCATCTTTCACCGATAACGGCGTTCTGAAGCTGCAAAACCTCCTCCGCGAGCAGGAGCGTTTTAACCTCAGAGGGCAGTTCTTCTGACGAAAGCAGCTGCAAAAGCTTTTCGCGCTTGCCCGCATGCGCCAGCGCCTTGCAGGATATATACGCGTCCACAGCGTCTGCCTGCGCTTCATCAGGCAGGCGCGCGCAGATTTCGTCTACGCTGTCGGGGTTCGCGAAGCCTCCGGCAAGAGCGTATACGCCCGCGCGCAAATCAGGCGCGTCGTCTGTGTCGGTGGTCTTAAAAGTTTTATCCTCCGGCGAATAAAACGCGCTTTCGAACGCTGCCTTCAATGCATCTGTCTGTTTTTCGCATTTTACGCCCGCGCACGCGCATAATTCGGCATAATCCTGCAGCGCGCAAATATACATCGCGTTTATAAAGCTCTCGCGTCCCGCAGCCTCTCTGCCGGGCACGTCAGTAAGCAGCCCGTCCTGGCCGGCATATGCGCCGAGCGCGTCCAACAGGCTTTCGCTTACGCGGCGGCATTCGTCCAGCGTGCTTTTATCGTCTGTAAGCTTACAGTACGCAAGCGCCTCCCGCGGGAAGGCAAGCGAGCATTCCGCGTCAAATATCTGTTCAGAACAAGGGAAGCGGGACAGAAGCAGCTTCGATGCCGCGCTGGTCTCCGCCCAGTCCATAAGAAAGGTCCTGAGCGGGCGCATTTCTCCGTTTAATATCGCATGCGCCCGCAAAAACAGCGCTGCCCTGTCGCCTCTTTCGGGCAGAAGCCGACGCTGCAGCTCTTCACGCGCAGCCTCTGTCAGCTTTGCATAGGCTTCGTCTCCGTCGCAGACGGCAAAACGGTTTTCGTCGTATACGTACCTGCGCACACGCGCCGAAATTTCAGTAATCTGAACGCCTTCCGAACATTCCGCGCGCACGAAGCGGGTGCGCAGCGGCAGCGCGGTAGATATCCGCACGTTCCTGCCGTTCAGTATTATGCGCGCGTCCGCTACGGCAGGGGCGTCGTTTTCCGCAGCTTCCCTGCCCGCAAACAGCCTGATTTCGGCGCCGTCCGGCCCGCCCGCGTTTATTTCGAGCGGCGCGTCCACCTCCTGCCCGAAATCGTATACGCCGTTTTCAAGCGCTTCGGCACGCAGCGGTTCAAATACCTTCTGCAATTCGCACCCCGAGCGATACCTGTACGGAGCTCCCCTGTTAAGCGCGGACTTCGCATATGCGCCATCGTTTTCTTCAGGCAGCATAAAATCCGTTTTGAGCACATGCGTGTCGTACGTTTCGGCCGCCTGATCGTCAGGCGCGCACGGCACGTACAGGGTTTTGAAGCGGGTGTCGCTTCTGAGTACCGTACGGCCGTTTACATGCACCTCGCAGATAAAGCCCGTCAAGCCGTCACCGCTTACGAATTTGTCGCTTTTGCTGCCGTTGTAAAACACGTCCAGTGCGAAAACGTTCCTGCCCCGGTGAAGAAATCTGCCAATGTCCGCGCGGTCCACGGTTTGCAGCGCCGGAAAGCACGCGTCAGGTCCCTCACACACGTATTCGCCGTTTATATACAGCCGGTAAGCGTCGTCCGCGCTGATCAGGATATACGCCGATTTTACCTTGCGGCTCAGAAACAGGCGGCGTCTGGCATAGATATGCGCCCGCGTCTGGGCGGTATTCATGTATCCCGCGGACTGAGCTTTCTCCGCACGCGGGCTTATCCAGTATGTCTTCTTGTCAAACATATCAACCTCTCAGTATGCCGGCGCAGATTTCAGTTTCCGGACACGCAAGCGGCACCTGCGTAAAAGCCTCCGGCACAGTATACTCGCTGTCCTCGCGCCTGTAAACGTATTCGAGTCCGGTTTCAGTGAGCGACTCCGCCGCCTCGGGCGCATCCTTCGATACCTCTGTTTCCGCGCGGGAGGCGCACTCGCGCGTAACCGCCTGAGAAAGCTGCAGCATGTCGCACTCCACCCCGCCTTTTACGGTGAACCTGCCCTCGCAGCGCGTCTGCGCCATCGCGATCAGCGCCGCCGCCGCGCTTCGGCAGGAGATAAACGAGGCTTTTTCGCCTTCATGCACGCTCAGGCTTCTGCCCAGCGCCGCGCGCTGATACATGCGCGCGAGCGTACCGCCGTCGTCCAGCAGACCCTGTACAGAGACCGCTGCGGCAGCGGTATTCTCCGGAGCGTTTGCGCACAGCGCGGCTTCGGCGCATTCGAACAGCCGCATGCCGCCAGGCTCGCCGCGCGTATCCGTAACATAAATAAACGAGGTCGCCCGAACGCCGGAGGCGTATCTGAGCGCGTTGAGCGGCGAAATGATATTAAGCTTCACGACCGCCTGTTCGTTGCCCTCGATTATCTCCTGATCGTCCACGCCGGACAGATAAAACACGTACCTTGCCTGCGCTTCGCGCAGAAAATCACGCAATACACGCTCTCCGGCGGGATTGCCAAGCTTGACCCACGCGCCCGCGCGCGCCATTTCGGCAAGCCTGTCGGGATCGGAATCCAGCGCGAATACCTTGCCGGCGCCGTTCTCGGAACACAAAACGGCGATCTCACGCGCGAGCGTACCCGCGCCGATTATCGCGATACGGTGCTTGTAGGTCATTGCGAGATCGAACACCGTCTCGTCTCCGCCGTCGAGCATGTCGTTCATTTTAAGCGTTTTGAGCGCGCCCGCTTCATAGCGTGAAACGCTGCAGCCCGCGGCTATCGCACGCAAAAATACGTACATCGCGTTTTCGCTTTTCTCCAGCGGACTGGTAAACAGCACCTCGTCTACGTGCCGGCTTTTGATTACCTTGTCTATATCGGCGCTCGTGCCCTCGACCGGCAGCGAGTTTATGCGCCTGTACAGCTTGTCCACGTCGTCGTCGAGATACGCGACCGCTTCGTGGCGCGCGCCGTCGTCGACGCCCGAGAGCGCCTTCACGAGCCCGGCGCCCTGCGTGCCTGCGCCGATTATCAGCGCGCGGCGCACGTGCTTTTCGGTCTTGTCCGCGAACATAAGGTTCTGGATAAGCAGCCACACAAAACGTGACGCCACCAAAAGCACCAACGAAAACACGCCGTGCACGCTTATGACCATACGCGAATATCTGAGCTTGAATATGACGTTTAACAGAAGGCACACGCCCGTGCTCACCGCACATACGAACAAAAGCCTCAGCATGTCGCGCATATCCGCGTATTTCCATTCGATGCGGTACACGCCGGCGATATTGAGCCCCGCTATGTACACCGCCAGAAACAGCGGCGCATACCTCCATACGCGCTCCTCCCCGGGCAGTGAATGTCCCGGATTGCTCTTCCAGAGCATCTGCGCGAGGTACAGCCCCATACCCAGTATAACAACGTCCGCAAGCATTTTCAGCAGACGCTTGTATAAAGCCGCGCGTTTTTTGGTCATCGTTCCCTCCGTTTACAGCTTAAGCCGCGTTTTAAGCAGTTTTTCCATTTTGGGCACGAGCATATCGTACAGCACGAACAGCACGTTCGCGAGTACAAGCAGCGCGGCGAGCATTCCGGCGCTTTCGGTTTCAGGCGCGAGCACACGCATGACCAGCGCCTCGACCGCGACGATAATCAGATTGAACCCTATCTGTTTTATGCACGCGCGGGGTATCGCCGGAAGCTTCTGAAGCCGCGTCCGGACCATGGGATACCAGCCGAACAGACATATGAACATCAGGTTTTCTTCCCATTCGCGCACGAGCATCACGCACAAGAGCGACACCGAGATATACGCAAGCAGCTGATACCGTCTGCCCGAAGCCAGACCCACGGCGATAAGCACGAACCCCGCCAGCATAGGCGATGCGTACGTGCCTGCGCCTATAAGATAGCCGGCCAGCATTATAACTACGGCGATCGCGCCCGCTATGCCGCTTATCGCTATCGACCTCGTGCCTTTATTCATCAAGGCTCCAGATTATCTGCTTTATATGCGAGGTACCGTTCTCTTTCTCGTAATATACGGTCAGTATCCTGCCGTCGGCCAGCTCTACGCTTGCGGGATAGCCGAGATCGGCGCTTTCTCCCCCGTCGTAAAGAATATTATCCGTATCCCAGCTTGCGCCCTCGTCGTCCGAGGTCATATAGCGTATACCGTATGGAGCGTTTCTGTAGCCGTACACGCTCACTATCCTGCCCGAGGAATGCTCAAGCAGATGAGCGGGCGAACCGCCGTGCTCCGAAAGCAGGCGATGCGGCTGCGTGAAGGTTTTGCCGCCGTCGTACGATTCACTCTGATATACGGTGAACACGCCGCCCTGCACGCGGATATGCACGAGTATTTTTCCGGATTTAAGCTCTATCGCATGCGGCTCGCACGCAAAATACAGCCCGCTCTCCGGATTTGGGATGTCCGGTATGCCGGATACGAATTCAAACGCGTCTTTATCGTTCAGACGGTAGCACGCGACCTGCGTGCGGTTTAATTCGTTCTTCGCGTAATCGCGCGCGTAATTGCTGCCTATATACAGTACCTCACCCGAGCGGGTCGTCATCGGCCCGTGCGGAGTGCTGATGTCGGTAAACCGGACCTCTCCGAACGTATAGCCGCCGTCATCGCTTATCGCATATGTGCTGCCCAGCTGCTTTTCGGCATCGGGTACGGTATCCAGAAGATCGAGATACGCAAGCGTAAACGCCTTTGACGCGCGCTGCTCAGGCGTATCCTCGCCAAGCTTCTGCGCCCAGACGCGCTGCTGCGCGACGGTATTGTTGAACGAAGTAAATATCGCCCTGCCGTTTCCTATCAGCACTATGCCCGAGTCGCGGTCGTCAAGGTAGGTGTCTATCACGGGCGTGGGACGCGTCCACGTCATGCCGCCGTCGCGCGAATAGCTGATTACCGCCTTTCCGAACGGGCAAACATGCCGCATGCGGTAGCCTGAACACGCCATTGCGAGCGTACCGTCATCAAGCCGTGCGACCGACGGCCAGCCGAAGTACGAAAACACGCTGCCCTCGTTTTGGCAGATAACGCGTATATCGTGTATTTTCATAACTCAAACCCTGCCTCTCTCATTTCTTTTATGAATTCGTTCGTCTCCGCCTTATCGAAGCGCTTGCCCGGATAAGCCACGTCGCCCGCGTCTATCCCCATGAGCGTGAAGGCAAGCTTGATCGCGGCGATGCAGTTGTGCGCAAGCAGCACCGATATCACCTTATTGATTTCGAACTGTGTACTGCGCGCTTCTTCAAATCTGCCCGCCCGAAACGCGTTATACAGGCGCAGAAAGCGCTCCGGCATAAGGTTGTACGTCGAGCCTATGCCGCCGTCCGCGCCCATCGTAAGCCCGCAGATCAGCATTTCGTCGGGCCCGTTTATTACGTTTATGTCGCCGCCGTTAAGCTCCGTTATGCGGTGCATGGAATAATAATCGAACATTGTGTACTTGCAGCCGATAAGCCCCGGCAGCTTGATCGCTTCACGCATAAACGCGTACGGCTCGCTGCCCACGAGATTCGTGCAGTACACCAATACCGGCAGCCCGCTTGCGTCGTGCAGGCGTCTGTAATAGTCAAGTATCTGTTCCGTGGTGTATTTGGCGACGTAATTCGGAACCAGAGAGCTTATGGCGTCGCAGCCTATCTCTCCCGCGTGCGCGGCAAGCCTGACGGCCTGCTGAGTATCCACCGCGCCGACGTGGTTTATTACGTGTGCTTTGCCCGCGCAGGCCTCGACAGCTATCTCCACCATGCGCCGTCTGACGTCCTCGCTCAGAAACAGCCCCTCACCCGTGGCGCCGTTTACGTAAAAGCCCTGAACGCCGGTATCAAGCTGAAGCTTGATGATCTTATCCGCGGACGTTTCCTTCAGCGAGCCGTCTTCGTTTATCGGGGTGATAAGCGCGGGCATTATGCCCGAGAACAGTTTGTTGCTCATAGCTATCCTTCCTTTATCCAGTTTTCGAGTACCGCCTCGTCGTAGCCTATTACGGCCTTCTGTCCGTTTCTGACGATCGGGAGCCGCATCAGCGCCGGGTTTTCGCTAAGCTCCTGCTCTATCACGCTTTCTATCGAAAGCTGCTTTACGTAATCCGCGCGCGGCCCCTTGGCCTCTCTGTCCACGAGCGCGCGCATACCGCCCGCCGCCTGAGCGAAGAGACGTATTTCCCGCGCGCCGGGCGCGTGCTTTTTGACGTCGACCTCGGTAAACGGCACGCGCCGCTCCTTAAGGAAGCGCTCCGCCTTCTGTACGTCGAAGTTCTTTTTCGCGAAATAGATCTGAATGTTCATAAATCGTTCACTCTGAATACAGTCCAGGTCTCTGTATCTGGACGTGTTCTGAAAGGCGTAAACGCCTGTCTTTCGCAGCTGAACGGATTATACAACAAAAGCGCCTGTAAATCAAGCGCTTTTTAATATGACTGTTATGTTCTTTACGCAGCTCCATCGTCTGCGGTCATGAAGCGGTACTGCGCCTCGCACAGCGCACGGTAGTGGCCGCCCGGCAGCTTTATAAGCTCCTCGTGGGTGCCGCGCTCGGTAATGTTTCCGTCCCGCACTACCATTATAAGGTCGGCGTTTCTGATGGTCGAGAGACGGTGCGCGATGACGAAGCTCGTGCGTCCCCTTAACAGCACGTCTATCGCCTTCTGTATGAGCATCTCGGTATGCGTGTCTATGGAAGAGGTCGCTTCGTCCAGTATAAGTATCTTGGGATCGTTCAGCAGGGCGCGCGCGAAGGAGATAAGCTGCCTCTGCCCCTGCGAGAGCGTGGAGCCGCGCTCGTTGACCTCGGTCTGATAGCCCTTTTCGAGCTTCATTATAAATTCGTGCGCGTACACGGTTTTCGCGGCTTCGATCACCTCTTCGTCAGTGGCGTCAAGCCGTCCGTAGCGGATGTTTTCCATAATGGTGCCGGAGAATATGAAGCTTTCCTGCATCATCACGCTCATCTGTCTGCGCAGCGAAAGCAGTTTGACGTCCCGCAGGTCGTGTCCGTCTATAAGCACGCGCCCGCCCGTCACGTCGTAAAAGCGGCTGATCAGGTTTACCACAGTGCTCTTGCCCGCGCCCGTGGGCCCTACGAGGGCGACGGTCATACCCGGCTTTATGTCGAAGTTCACGTTCTTAAGTACCGTCTTTTCGGAATTGTAGCCAAAGGTCACGTTATCGAACGTGACGTGGCCGCTGATGGGCGGAAGCTCCTGCGCGTCCGCCTTATCCTGAATGTCGCTTTGCGTATCCATTATCTCGAATATGCGTTCCATAGACGCCGCAGCGGTAAGGATATTGTTGTAGAAGTCCGACAATGCGTTTAAAGGCTCCCAGAATTTGCCCAGATACCAGATGATGAGCAGGAGGTTCGCAAGCGAAAGCCCGCTCGACTGCATGAATTTTACACCGAATATATAAACCAGCACCGTGCCTATGTTGCCGGTGGTGTCCAGCATCGGCCAGAACGCGTTAGCCATGTTGGTCGCGCTGAACCACGCTTTTTTTACATCTCTTCCTACGTTTTTGAACGTTTCGCTGTTTTCGTCCTCGCGCACGAAGGACTGCGTGACCCGCATGCCGGTAAGGGTCTCGTGAAGGTAACCGTTCATGGTGCTGTTTTTTATCGAGTGGAGCTGCCATCTTTTGCGCATGGTGCGCTTAAGCTTGAATATGCCAAAGCCCAATACTGGCAGTATGCACATCGCTATCAGCGTGAGGCGCAGGTTGACAGCCAGCATTATCACCAGCAGCAAAACGAGCGTAAGGCTCTCGATTATCACGTTTATAATGCCGTTTGAAAACAGGTCGTTCAGCGAGTTTACGTCGTTTATCACGCGCACGAGCAGCTTGCCCGCGCTGCGCGTATCGAAAAACGAAAAGCTCATATCCTGTATATGCTTGAACAGATCCTCGCGCAGCTGAGCTATGCCGCGCCTGCCCGCGCTGTCCATAAGGCGTATGCGGTGCTTTGTGCATAAGGAAGCTATCACTCCCATAAGCGCCATGCCCACGAGCAGGTACGGCACCATGGAAAAATCCTTCTTCTGCAGCTGACCGACCGCGCGGCTCATAAGGTAAGTGTTACCGAGCGTACATACCGTCGCGACCAACATCAGCAGTACGGATATGATTATGTTCTTTTTATACGGCTTCAGGTACGCGAGCACGCGCAGGAACTGGCCCTTGTTAAACGGTCTTTCGATTACTTCGTCGTCAAGCTGTCTTATCGTTATCGCCATGCGCTCACCCCCTACGCCACCTTGACCGCGCTGGACATCTGATCCGCGACCATTCCCGCGTAAATGCCACCCAGCTGCATAAGCTCAGAATGTTTGCCCCGCTCGGCGATCTCGCCGTCCCTGAGCACGATTATCTGATCCGCGTTTTTTACGGACGAAATCCTGTGCGCGATTATGAAGGTCGTCCTGTCCTTGAGCACGCTCTTCAGCTCGTTCTGTATTTCGTATTCGGTTTCCATGTCCACCGCGCTGGTCGAATCGTCGAGTATCAGTATCGACGGGTCGATGAGCACCGCGCGGGCAATCGACGTCCTCTGCCGCTGTCCGCCGGAAAGACCCATTCCGCGTTCGCCGATTATCGTATCGTAGCCCTGCGGGGAGGCTTCTATGAATTCGTCTGCGCGCGCCGTTCTCGCCGCGCGTGCGACCGCTTCGTGCGGCGCGTCCGGCTTGCCGTAGCGGATATTGTCCTCTATCGTATCGGAGAACAGAAACGCCTCCTGCTGCACGAAGCCTATATGTTTTCTGAGCGGCTTCAGCTTATGTCTGCGCACGTCTATGCCGTCTACGAGCAGCGAGCCCGACTGTATGTCGTAATACCTGCCCAAAAGCGTAACCAGCGTGCTCTTGCCTGAGCCCGTAGCGCCCATTACGGCGACGGTCTGTCCGGGCTGTACGTCCAGACAAATGTCCTTCAGCACGGTTTTGTCGCCGTAAGAAAACGTTACGTGGTCGAATACCACGTGTCCTCTGAACTCCGCGGGGCTCTCCGCGTCCTCTCGCTCCCTTATGTCGGAGCCGAGATCGCAGTAGTAGAAGAATTTCTCGCTCGAAGTGATCGCCTGCGCGGTCGCGTTTATTATGCCCGCGACCTGACGCATCGGGTTTGTGAGCATCCATATATAGCCGGTAACGCCGACCAAGGTGCCTATGTCCATTCTTCCGAGGCTTACCATCAGCGCGCCGCCCGCCAGAGTTATCGGCGTGCACAGGCTCGAAAGCAGATCCATAAACGGCAGGAAGCTCGACCAAATCCACGTCGCCTGCAGGTTTTTGGTCAGCAGGTCACGGTTGTCCTTATTGAAGCGTTCCTCCTCGTAGTCCTCGCGCGCGAACGCCTTAACCACGTGCATGCCCGCGAGATCCTCCTGAGCGCGGGTATTTATGACCGCGTTCTGCTCTCTTATTTCTCTGAATACGGGACGTATTTTTTTATTGAACTTCCACGCGACCAGCGCGATGACCGGAGCCATAACGAGCACCATCAGCGTGACCTCCGGGCTCATGAACATCATGAACACGAACGAGCCCGCAAAGCACAGCAGGTTCATATATATAGAGAAGGTGGTATTGCACAGAAAGTTTCTGACGTTGTTTAAATCGCCCGTCATGCGGCTCATGATCTCGCCCACGCGGTTTTTATCGAAGAACGCCCACGGCATTTCCTGCAGATGGTCGTACAACCCCGTGCGGAGGTCAAACGTGATATCCTGCGATATTTTATGGAAAATACAGGCGCGTATGTAAGTAAACAGCGCGCGCGCGACGGTAAGGGCAAGTATCGCGCCGCACAGCGGATACAACAGATCATATAAACCGTCCGTGATTACGTCGTTTACCACACGCGCGGTAAGGCGCGGAACGATCAAACGCGTGATTATGTTCACCAGCTCCAGCGTGAGCGCCACACCAAACAGCTTCCTGTGGGGCTTCAACAGCGCGATTATTCGCCCGAATCCAGTTTTCAAGCGCGACACCTCCTCCTGCTCGACACATTGAATTGGGTGGATTATAATTCGCCACTGTTATGTTTAGCGCACTTATTTGATATATGTTTATTTAGGATACAATGATTTGATGTTATGCGGCAGTAACTAAGCGCATATAATGACGGAAAAATATTGATTAACGGAGTCCGGCGTGGTATAATCACGAAAAACAGAGGAGAACGCTATGCCGGAAATACGCAATATCGGTATATTCGCTCATGTCGACGCGGGCAAAACCACGCTTACGGAGCAGCTGCTGCTCGTCTCAGGCGCAATACGCGTACCCGGCAGAGTAGACAAGGGCACCACGCACACGGACACTCTGCCCGTGGAAAGGCGCAGGGGCATTTCCGTAAAAGCAGCGTGCGCCGTGACGGAATGGAAGGGCGTGCGCATAAGCATTATCGATACGCCCGGTCACACGGATTTCATAAGCGAGATCGAACGCTCGTTCTGGGCGCTCGACGCCGCCGTGCTGGTCATTGACGCGTGCGAGGCGATAAAGCCGCAGACAGAGATACTCTTTTCGGCTCTTGTAAGGCAAAAGCTGCCGTTTATAATCTTTTTAAACAAGCTTGACCGTGCGAACGCGGACGCTGAACTTGCGCTTGGCAGGATAAAAGCCCGCCTTACGCAGAAGCTCGCGCCGCTTGACGACGCCGAAGCGCTTACCGAATACGTATGCGGCTGCGACGAGACGCTTACGGACAAATACTTAAGCGGCGAAGCAATAAGCGCCTCAGAGCTCGAAGCAAAGCTTGCCGAACTTACCGCCTGCGGCGAAGCGTTTCCGCTCGTATGCGGCAGCGCTCTGAAGGGCAGCGGAATAAACACGCTGCTCGACGCGATGATCACCTATCTGCCCGCCCCCGAGCGCGGAAGCGCGGCGCTTTGCGCGTGCGCATACTCGTCATGCACCGACAGACTGATGGGACGCGGGCTCTGGGTGCGCGTGTTTTCCGGTAAGCTCGAAGCGCGCACGCCCTTCGAGCTGCCGTTAGGCCGCGACCCGCTGACCGGCGAAGAAATACGCGTGCAGCGCAAGATAACCCAGATACGGGACGCCTCAGGCAGCGACACGGGATGTCTGAGCGCAGGCGAGACCGGCACGGTATACGGGCTGGGCGATACGCCTATCGGTCACATATTCGGCGAGCGCGCTTTGCTTCCGAAGCGCATAAAACCCGGCCTTATGGGCGAGCCTCTTATAAACGTGCGGGTGACGCCCGTAAATCCGGAGGATATGCAGTCGCTCAGAAGCGCGTGTGCCGAGTTAACGCTCGAAGACCCGCTGCTCAGAAGCGAATACCTGACCGCGACGGGCGAGCTTTTGCTGCGCGTAATGGGCAGGGTACAGCTCGAAATAATACAGGACGCGTTCGCGTCCCGCTTCGGGATAGACGTGACGTTCGGCGCTCCGCAGGTCATATATAAAGAAACGCTCGCGTCCCCCGCCAAGGGATTTGCGGCGTATACGATGCCTAAGCCCTGCTGGGCGATAATCGAAATCGAAGCCGAGCCCCTGCCCTGCGGCAGCGGCGTGGTTTTCGAGTCGAAGGTCGGCCCCGCCGTCATACCCACAAGATACCAGCACCAGATCGAGCAGGCTCTGCCGTTAGCGCTTAAGCAGGGGCGGCTGGGCTGGCAGACCACGGACATAAAAATTACTCTCACAGGCGGCAGCAGCCATCAGTGGCACACGCACCCGCTGGATTTCATAGTCGCCACGCCCATGGCGGTGCAGGACGCGCTGAGGCGCGGCGGCAGCGTGCTGCTCGAGCCGCTGTGGAATATGCGCTTCATGCTGCCCGCGGACTGCGTGGGCAGGATAATGACGGACATATCCGCAATGCGCGGCGAGGTCACCGATACGCTTTCAGACGGTGAATACGTATATCTGAGCGCGCGCGTTCCGGTAAGCGAAAGCATGGATTATCCCACCGTGCTCGCATCCGTAATGGGCGGACGCGGCAGCCTGACGAGCAGCCCCTGCGGCTATGCCGCGTGTCCCGCCGATAAAGGAAAAACAGCCGCCAGACGGGGCGTCGACCCGCTGGACACCGCAAAGTACATACTTGCAGCCAGAAGCGCGCTCGAGGGCGGCATATTCGATTTTTGACTCTTCGACAAAAATAAAAATGGGCTGTTGCAAAGCGCAAAAGCTCAGGGGCTTGGAGTTACCCAAATTCATGCCTGAATCTGTCGCAATAGTATCTTACGTTGTCCCATTCCGCGTCCGGCGGGATACGGTGATCCGGGCACGGAATATAGCCTCCGAGGTCTATAAGACGCTTTAAGCGCTCGATTTCCTTGTCTACTGCACTGAAGTCCTGCGCGAACACGCGCTTGTCCATGCCGCCCACGCCGCGTATCGCGCGGCCGTATTTTTGCCTCCACGGTTCGATAGAGGCGTTCCACGTGCCGACCTCTATCGGGAACATCGTGTTTACGCCGTTTTCGAGCCACACGGGAACAAGTTCGTCTATCTTTCCGTCACAGTCTACGGAGACTATGTCTATGCCGTATTTGGCGGCGAGAGAGGTTATCTTTTTGTACCACGGCCCGCACAGACGGCTGAACAGGGACGGTCTGAGCAGCGGACCGGTCTTGAAGCAAATATCCTCCCAGAAGTGGCCGTAGTCGAACCTGAAGCCCAGACGCAGCATAGCCTCCGCGCAGTCAAAGCAAAGCTTGTCCACCGTGGCGACTACCTCCTCGTAAAGCTCCTCGTCGTCAATGGCCAGATAAGACAGCTCCTCGAGCCCGACCATGGAGCGGACGTTCCCGTACAGGGAGCCGAAGAAAATGTACACCGGAGTATCGTGCGCAGCCTGATTGTCGTACGCGCGCTTGATTGCCTCGTAGTTTACGCGGTCGGCACGCATAGTGAGCTTCGGCAGGTAAAACTCCTCCCACGCTTCGCGGCCTGTCAGAGTGCTGCCCTCGTGCGCCGGAATAGAAATCACGCCCGGCTTCGTGCGGACTATAAGACCCAAACTGTCGCGGCGCACCACGGAGCCGTCCGGACGCACCTCGAGCGTCTCCGGCTCGAAGGCGGGACTCAGAAAATTCGAGCAGCTCACGCCGCCGCCCCAATTGAAGTCGAAGCCCAGCTTCTGCATTATAACGAAATCGGCGTCGTTGTTATCGGAATAGTTCGCCGCTAACTCAGCCTCGAGATGCCCCTCGCGCACCCATTTGTCCAGCGTCTCGCGCCAGAAGCCGAAATCAACGCAGGGCATGCGGTCGTAGTTTTCGTAATGCAGCACCGCCAGCATACGCTCTCTGTTGGTCATGATCTTACCTCCACGAAATATCCTCGAAATATTGTCATAATTTTAACACGCGCAGAACACAGGTCTATGAAAAATTGTTAACAATTTACAGCGGTATGGTCACATAAATATTTATATGCTGTTGCAATTTGTTCTGACTTGTTGTATAATACAACAGAATATGCGTAACTATGGGTAATTCTACCGAAATAATTATACATACAGGAGCAATCAAATGGATACAAACTTCCGGTTTAAACGATTAGCGGCTTTTATAACGGCTGTATGCCTGTGTCTGAGCATATATTTGCCGGGCGCACTGGCTGAATCGTATACCGCAGAGGTCAGCGTTAAAACGATGGTAGTGCGCAGCGGACCGAGCACGTCTTACGAGGTCGTCGCGCGGCTTTCAAAGGGCACGCGCGTAACCGTCGAATCTGAGGACAGCGGCATAGCGCATATTTCCTATTCCGGCGGCAGCGGCTACGCGCGCGTCAGCGACATGAAAAAGGTGACTGCGGCAAAATCGTATTCCGGCCTTGCTACCATAAAGGTGAATTCTGCAAAGGTCTACGCCTCTCCCAGCACAGGCTCCAAGGTAATGATGACCGTTAAAAAGGGTCAGACGTTTACCCTTCTCTCTACAGACGGCACCTGGGCGAAAATGCAGAACGGCTCCTATATAGGATATACGCTTATGAGCAACATAAGCATTAACGAAAACGCAGCTGCGACGCCTAAAGCCACCGCAACTCCCACGCCTACACCCAAGCCGACTGTCTCCATAGCGCTCGGAAGCCCTATAGGCACGGGCACGGTCGGCGTGGACCTTATGTACATATACGAATCGCCCGACGCCTCGTCAAGAAATCTCGGCTCGCTCTACAAGGGCAACAAGGTAACGCTGTATTCAAACAAGGACGGCTGGGCGCTGGTGCAGAAGGGCTCGACAGCCGGCTACGTAAAGGCGTATGGACTTGCCATTCAGCTGGGCGTTATCCCCACAGCTTCGCCTACGCCGACTCCCACCCCGACCCCTACACCTACACCCACGCCGGATAATGTGCAGACCCCGACGCCCGAGCCGGAGCACACTTATATAACGCTCCAGCCCACTCCGACACCGACGGGCCTCGCTACCATAAAAGAAAACAAAACCAAGATCTATACCGACGATTCGACCGCTTCAAAGGTGATGTGCACCGTGTCGAAGGGGTCTACCTATACGATACTCGACCTTGACAATGCATGGGTAAAGCTTGAAAACGGCAAGTACGTGGGCTACACGCTCAGAAGCGGCGTAACGATAGTTCCGGGCGTGACGGCGACTCCCGCAGTCAAAGCTACGCCTTCTCCCACCCCCACTCCCACGCCCACCCCAAGCGCTTCTCCCACGCTAAATCCCGGCAAGGCGATCGGCGTAGGCACTGTCGGCGTGGATCTGATGTACATATACGCTTCGCCCGACGCCTCGTCAAAGAAGCTCGGCTCCCTGTATAAGGGCAACAAGGTAACGATCTTCTCAAACAAGGACGGCTGGGCGCTGGTGCAGAAGGGCAGCGCGACCGGCTACGCCAAGGCTTACGGCATCGCGATCACGCTCGGCGTAACTCCTACGCCCGGCACAGCTCCTGTGCCCACCCCAAGCGCTTCACACACTATAAGTCCCGGCAAGGCGATCGGCGTAGGCACTGTCGGCGTGGATCTGATGTACATATACGCTTCGCCCGACGCCTCGTCAGAAAAGCTCGGCTCCCTGTATAAGGGCAACAAGGTAACGATCTTCTCAAACAAGGACGGCTGGGCGCTGGTGCAGAAGGGCAATGCGACCGGCTACGCCAAGGCTTACGGCATCGCGATCACGCTCGGCGTAACTCCTACGCCCGGCGTAACACCCACGCCCACCGTCGGCGTGATACCGTCCAATCAGAACATTCCCGCGTTCACTAACTGCTCCGCGCCTATTTATAAAAGCGCAAGCGTGAACGCGGCAAAGCTCAAAACGCTCGCGATAGGGACAGAGCTGACCATACTCGGCACGAGCGGAGACTGGGCGCTGGTAAAAGCCGGCACTTCACAGGGTTATATGCTGCTGGCGGGGCTCACTAAGGTCTCGGACGCCACACTTGAAGCCAACCTGAGCGCAAAGGCGAACGTAAAAGTTTCCAAAGCGACCTTCTATAAATATGCCTCGTCGTCCAGCAAAAACCTGGGCACGCTCTCAAGGGGCACAGAGGTAACCGTGCTCGGCTCCGACGGCACATGGGCGCTGGTCGAATACAAGTCGAACCGCGGCTACTGCGTGCTGTCTTCACTGAGCGAGGTTTCCACGCCCACGATACCCGAAACCACGTCCGCCGCGGCCATAATAAACGCCGCATCGTCCATGTACGAATACGCCACCACCTCTGCAAAGCGCATATCGTCCCTTTCGGCGGCCAATCTCGTAACGCTCAAGGGCTCTGCCAACGGCTGGGCGCTGATTGAGTACTCCGGCAAAATCGGATATGTGCAGAAGGAATACGTGTACCTGCTGTCAGACGTTACGCTCACCGCGAACGAAGCGTATTCCGCCACCGTGAATACCGCGGGCAGCGTATATAAATACATGTTCGAAACAGGCGGCAAGGCGGGTACGGTCACGCAGGGCATGAAGGTGACGGTGCTTGCGCACACCTCGTCCTGGGCGCTGATCGAAAAAGGCAGCAACCGCGGCTATTATCCTGTGGGGAATATCAGCATACAGTTTGACGAATTCGTATCCCCCACTGTAAAGACGTTCGACGCGACCGCGATCAAAACGGTAAGCATATACACGACCGCGCTTGAAAGCGCCGACAAGGCGGGCACGCTTACGGCGGGCACGGACGTGACCGTAACCGCGTATACAAGCAAGTGGGCGCGCATCAGCTACAATTCGAAGCCCTGTTACGTGCTGAAGGCGTATTTGTCCAACGCGTCTTATTCGGAGCTCAAATCCGGCTCCTCCGGAGACAGCGTGCTGCAGCTGCAGAAAAAATTAGAGGATCTGGGCTACTTCGACGGTCTGCCGGCAGGCAACTACGGCTCGCTCACCACCAGCGCGATCACCCGTTTCCAAAGCGAAATAGGCGTTTCCGCAAGCGGGACTGCTGATACGGCCACCTTGCGCGTGCTATACGGCGGCTACGCGCCGCAGTCTCCGATAAAGAGCGATTCGCTCTCAAAGGGCTCGACCGGCACGAGCGTTACGAGGCTGCAGACAAGGCTGACATATAAAGGCTATCTGAGCGCCGGTATAGACGGCGAATACGGCAATCTCACGCAGTCCGCGGTCAAGCTTTATCAGGAAACCGCGGGCATCAGCGCGACCGGCAGCGCCGACAGCGCCACGCTCGCAAGTCTGTTTTCGTCCTCAGCGCCTAAGAACAAGACCAGCGCGATAAGCGGCGCCGGCTCCGGCGGCAGCGGCGGCGGAAGCGGCACGGGCAAATATTCTACCGATCCCTCCGACGATCCCGCCAGCGGCACCGGCTCCTCAACGATAGAAACGGTTATAAGCAACGCCCTCGCGCAGCTCGGCAAGCCCTATATCTACGGCACCTCCGGCCCCAACAGCTACGACTGCTCCGGCCTTACCACCTACTGCTTCAAGAAGGTAGGCGTTTCGCTGGGCCGCAGCGCCTACGCGCAGGGCTACGGCAAAGGCACCAAGATAGAAACCGTAAGCGCGATGAAGCGCGGCGACATAGTGTGCATGAACACGCTGAGCGACAGCGACCTGAGCGATCACGTAGGCATATATCTGGGCGGCGGCAAATTCATACATGCATCCTCGGCAGCCGGCAAGGTAATTATTTCCTCAATCACAACAGGCTACTATAACCGCGTGTTCTCATGGGCGAGACGCGTTATCTGAGGAGCATATGCTGAATTTTGACACTGTAATATTCGACCTTGACGGCACCATTACCGAATCCGCACCCGGGATTACCAAAAGCGCAGCGTACGCTATCGAAAAAGCAGGATACGCCGTGCCGGACGAAAGCACGCTGACGGAATTCGTCGGGCCGCCGCTGTACGACTCATTCAGGAATATCTGCGGCATGACGGACGAAGAAGCGGTGCGGGCCGTCAAAACCTACCGCGAGCGGCATCACCTGATCGGCTGGCGGGAAGCGCGCGTTTACAATGGCATATTCGAGCTGTTGTACACGCTGAAGCGTGAAGGCGCGTATATCGCTCTGGCTTCCTCGAAGCCCGTAGATTTATGTGAAAAAACGCTCGAGTATTTCGCAATAAGACCTTTTTTCGATAAAATCTCCGCGCCCTGTGAGGGCGAAAAGGACCCCGGCAAGCGCTTTTTGATAACGCAGGCATTGCCTGAAAGCTATGATCGCGCGTGCATGGCCGGAGACAGGCGTTTCGACATGGCGGGCGCAAAGCAAGCCGGCATATACGCTGTCGGCGCGCTGTACGGCTACGGAACGCGCGAGGAGCTTTTGGACGCGGGGGCAGACGAAATCTGCGAAAGCACAGCGGCTTTGCGGCAGGCTTTACTTGGCGATACGCCCCTTGCAAAGGGCCGCTTCATCACCTTCGAGGGCTCGGACGGCTGCGGCAAGTCCACCCAGCACAAGCTGATGAAGGAATACCTAGAAAGCTGCGGCGTCGACACGGTAAACACGCGCGAGCCGGGCGGCTGCCCCATATCTGAACGTATCCGCGAGGTGCTGCTGGACGTAAAGTCGCTCGGCATGACCGACGAATGCGAAGCGCTCCTGTTTGCGGCCGCGCGCGCACAGCACGTGCACGACACGATCGCGCCTGCGCTCGAAGCGGGCAAAACAGTGCTCTGCGACCGTTACGTGGACTCCTCCATCGCCTATCAGGGTGCGGGACGCGGTCTGGGCGATTGGGTCAGGCAGATAAACGAACGCGCAGTCGGCACGTGCGTACCTGAGCTTACGCTGATATTCGACATAAGTCCGGAGGAAGCGATAAAACGGCGTCTGGGCGTTTCGGAAGCCGACCGAATGGAGCTGTCCAAGGACGATTTCAGAAAGCGCGTGTACGAAGCGTTCATGGATATGTGCAAAAACGAAAACAGCCGGTACTGCCGCGTCGACGCGAGCGGGAGTATTGAACAGATTCACGAAATTGCGCGTCAAAAAGTCGTCAAGCTGATTACGGATACGAACGGAGGAGAAATCTGATGAGCGCTGCAAGCGACCGCTGCCTGAATTGTTTCAAAATTATTGGTCTTAAAAGAGTATGTCCGCACTGCGGGTACGAACAGAACACGCCTGCCGGAGAAGGACAGCTCGCCCCCGGCACGCTCATAACCGAGCGTTATCTTGTGGGACGCGCGCGCGGCAGCGACGAAAACGGCATAGTATACAACGTTTTCGACCTTAAGAAAGAAACCCGCAGGCGCATGCGCGAGTTTTTCCCCGCGGATATATGCGAACGCCTTGAAGACGGTTCGGTACGCCCCTTGCCCGGGCACGAACGCGAATTCAGGCGCGAGCTCGAAAACCTGCGTCTGAACAGCGAAAGCGACGACGGCGAGAAAAAGTATACGTATATCGACACGAACGGCACCGGATACTTTGTGGAACGCAAGGTAAAAACCGAAAAGCCCGCGCGCAGCGAGGACGACAGAGACGAGCGTGAGTCAAGTCCCTTCGCGGGCAAGCTGCCGGCCATAATAATAACCGCGGTTATAATAATCGCGGCGATAATCGCGGCAGTCGTTTTAATCAAGGGCAGGCAGAACGACCCTGTCAGCTCAGACCCCACTCCTGCGCCCACCGCCTCACAGGTGAGCGAGTGGAATCCGCTGCCCACAGCCACCTCTACCCCGTATATCTATACCGAGCCGACCGGCCCGTCAAACACGTACTGGAACAACGACTGGATGGCCGAAAAGGGCGGCGACAGCATGCCCATAGTTACGCCGACACCCACGCCCGTACCCACGCCGTACAACATGTGGGCTGACCTTGAAAGAGAAATCGAGGAAACGTGGAAGAGCGCGACGCCCACCCCGCAGCCCACGAGGGGCACGATAAACCAGTATTCCCGTGCCTCCGACATCGAGGACCTGCAGTGGCAGCTCGTGCAGCTGGGCTGGCTCGATTTTGAAAACGTGACCGGAGTTTACGACGCCAACACCAAAAACGCCGTAAGAGAATTCCAGCGCGAAATGAACCGCACCTACAACGCAAACCTTGCCGAGGACGGAATCTGCGGCAGACTTACGTTCGTCTATCTTGACGATTTTACAAAAGCGATCAAGCCGCAGGCGACCGTCTCCCCCACTCCCGCTACTATCGAGATAAACCCGAAATCCTCTCCCATCGAGATACACGACCTGCAGGTCAGGCTGACTGAGCTTGGATGGTACAGCGGAGCGCAGAACGGCGTTTACGATTACGACACGATGAACGCCGTGGCGTCCTTCCAGAGATACGTAAACGAACTTACCGGCATAAAATACCTGCCGGAGACCGGCTACGCCGACGAGAACACGCAGAAATGGCTTACCTCCGACGTATTCGCCCATCCCACGCCCACGCCGACCGCAGAGCCCACGCCCACGCCGACCCCCGCGCCCACAGCCGATCCCGACGATCAGACGGACCTGATGGAGATGCTGGACGAGCCTGTGCAGGTGACGGTCAAGTGCGAAGACAGGACATATGTGTACGACCGCGCGAGCAAGAACGCCTCGCCTATGGCATACGTAACGGGCGGCAGCGTGTTCACGCTGGTCGCCACGTCGCGCGACTGGGCCATGCTGAACAGCGCGAGCGGATCGACGGCGTATATACCGCTTGAGTATATAGAAATCCCCGAGGCCCTGCCCACGCAGGAGCCTGCGGAGGATCCGACGATCAGCCCCGATTCCCCTGCGGAAAGCATACAGGCGCTGCAGGAGGTGCTGATCGAGCAGGGGTGGCTTAACGATAAGGCGGACGGCAAATACGGCAACAAAACCAGAGCCGCCGTCACCGCCTTCCAGCAGTACGTAAACAGCGTGACGGGCTACGAAAGGCTGCGCGTTACAGGCATTGCGGACGGCGACACGCTGGACACGCTGCTTGACGGAATGTATATAAATCCTGCAAGCGTCACTCCCGCGCCCACCAAGGAAACTATCGATTTCACGCCCGTATTCGAAACGCTGTATGTACGCGCCCGTGCGAACGACACGCTGATATACCGTTCAGCGGACGAAAACGATATATGGACCGCAGTACAGAGCTCTCAGGAATACCTGCTTGCCGCGAGAGCGGAGGGCTGGCTGCAGATAATCAATCCCTCAAACAATCTGACCGCTTATGCGCTGGCAAGCGAGTTCGAGGTTTACAGCAAGACGGACGCCACGCCCGCTCCCGCTGTAACGCCCGTGCCGGTCATAACGCCGACGCCGACTCCCGAGCCTACGCCCGAGCCCACAGCTGAGCCCACGCCGGCACCCACTGCCGAGCCTACTCCCGAGCCAACTCCCGAGCCTACTCCCGAGCCGACGGCGGAACCTATGGCCGAGCCCACTCCCGAGCCCACGCCCGAGCCTACTCCGGAGGTCGTACCCGAAATAACGCCGGAGCCGTTTGTAACGCCCGACGAGGTGCAGTACGCACTCGTGACCGACGAGTTCACGTACATCTATAAAACCGCGGACGAGAATTCCGACATCCTGTACAGGGTAAGCCGGGACGAAGTGGCCGAGGTGCACGCGTATAACAGCGAATGGATATACGTCGTTTATACCTCCCCGTTCGACGGCGAAGAAGTGAAAGGCTATATACTGCGCAGCGCGGTTCAGCAGACTGTGAAGCCCACGCCGGTTCCCACTCCCGAGCCTACGCCCGAGCCTACGCCCGAACCAACTCCGGAGCCCACGCCCGAGCCGACTCCCGAGCCTACTCCGGAGCCCACGCCTGAACCCACCCCCGAGCCCACGCCCGAGCCTACGCCCGAGCCGACGCCGGAGCCCACTCCCGAGCCTACGCCCGTGCCTACGCCCGTGCCTACGCCGGAGCCTGTATTTGACGAATTCTGGTATGAAGACGAGAAAGCTGTCCGTGAATTCCAGGATATGCTGATCGAAAAGGGCTGGCTGGACAGAGACGAGCTGCTGATGAACGACGAATACGGAGTGCTCGGAGACGTGACTTACAGAGCGGTGTACGACGTGCAGCTTGATGCAAACGATCCCGCGATGTCGCCCGTAATGGACGAAAACGAATCCTTCCTCGACGCAAACGGCGAGTATTATCCGATTGACGAAGCCACCTACACTTACATAATGACAATGCTGAAGGCGAAGCAGTAACGCGCCTTTCTCCCCGCCGGACACGGCGGGGAGTTTTTTTGCGATCAGTTGCAGTTTATTCAAGTGAGAAATTGCTTCAAATCATATAATACACTCTTTCCGCTGTTCATTTGTCAATGATGTGAGACCGAATTTACTGGACCACAGCAGCACTGGCAGAGCCATCCCCCGAGGAGCCGAAGGGAGGGGCGGAGCCCCGACCGAAGGCACCTCGGGGCGCGCGGATCAAATGACCGTCGTCAG
>JAFYFC010000038.1 GCA_017543905.1 Clostridia bacterium | reverse complement strand
GTGGTAAATACCGCCTGTTTTGTGCTATAATATCCATGCGATTGAATCCTTTCCGTAGTTTGTTTGGTCGTGCTCTCATTCTACCAGATTCAATCGCTTTTGTATCCCTCTTTTTGTCTCACATCAATTGTATACCTACACGCGCGTATAAAGCTAAACAATTTTATGCTTGTGCAAAACCGCGCGGCATGCTATAATAAGACGATTAAAATTGCGGGAGTTTGCATTTATCATGGAAAGATTATTCGGCGCGATCAAAAATCTGCTGTCCGGCTCAAACGAGGCGGAAGTAAAGCGCATAATGAAAACCGTAAAGCTTATCGAGGACAAGGACGCTGAAATGCAGAAGCTGACGGACGCGGAGCTGAGAGGGCTTACCGCCGCGTTCCGAAACAGGCTCGAGGCGGGGGAGGAGCTCGACGCGCTTATAGTGGACGCGCTCGCCGCCGTCCGGGAAGGCGCGTACAGAGCCATTGGCCAAAAGGCCTTCCCTGTGCAGCTCGTAGGCGCTATAGTCCTGCATCAGGGACGCATAGCCGAAATGAAGACCGGCGAAGGCAAAACGCTTACCGCCGCGCTCGCCGCGTACCTTAACGCGCTGCCGGGCAAGGGTGTCCACGTGGTCACGGTAAACGACTATCTGGCCAAATACCATTCGGAATGGATGGGCAAAATATACCGCTTCATGGGCCTGAAGGTCGGGCTCATACTGCACGACATGCAGCCGGAGGACAGGCAGGAGGCCTACAACGCGGACGTAACGTACGCCACCAACAACGAGCTCGGCTTCGATTACCTGCGCGACAACATGGTCGTCGTAAAGGAGCGCATGGTGCAGCGTCCCCTTAACTTCGCGATCGTCGACGAGGTCGACTCGATACTTATAGACGAGGCGAGGACGCCGCTTATCATATCCGGTCAGGGCGACAAATCCACCGAGCTTTACCAGATGGCGGACAGGTTCGTGTCGCGTCTGCGCGAGGGCGAGGACAAGGATTTCATAAAGGACGAAAAGGACAAGACGATATCCCTTACCGAGGAAGGCGTGCGCAAGGCCGAGCAGGCCTTCAACGTCGAAAACCTCGCGGACGTACAGAACAACGAGCTGTACCACCACATACTCGCGGCGCTCAGGGCGAACGCGCTGATGAAGCGGGACGTGGACTACGTGGTCAAGGACGGACAGGTCATAATAGTGGACGAATTTACCGGCCGCCTTATGACGGGCAGGCGCTATTCGGACGGCCTGCATCAGGCGATAGAGGCCAAGGAGCACGTAAAGGTCGAGCGCGAAAGCAAGACGCTGGCCACCATCACCTTCCAGAATTATTTCCGCATGTACAAAAAAATCTCCGGCATGACGGGTACCGCGAAGACCGAGGAGGAGGAATTCCGCGGCATTTACAAGCTCGACGTCGTGCAGATACCCACGAATCGTCCCATGATACGAAAGGACGAAAACGACGCCGTATACACCACTGAAAAGGGCAAGTTCGAAGCTGTTGCGGACGAGGTCGAAAAGCTGCACGCCACAGGGCAGCCCGTGCTGGTGGGTACGGTATCGGTAGAAAAGAGCGAATACGTAAGTAAGCTCCTTGAAAAGCGCGGCATACGCCATACCGTGCTGAACGCCAAGTTCCACGAAAAGGAAGCCGAGATCGTGGCGCAGGCGGGCAAAAAGGGCGCGGTCACGATATCCACCAACATGGCCGGCCGCGGCACAGACATACTTTTGGGCGGCAACGCGGAATTTATGGCCAAGAGCGAGCTGCGTCGTCAGGGCTACGACGAAGCGCTGATCGAGGAGGCCGTCGGCCACGCCGAGGACGTAAGTCAGGAAATACTCGACGCGAGGAAGCTCTATAACGAATTGTACGCCAAATATAAAGTGGACACCGACCGCGAGCACGAGGAGGTCGTGAAGTTGGGCGGTCTGTACATAATCGGCACGGAGCGGCACGAGTCCCGCCGCATAGACAACCAGCTGCGCGGCCGCGCGGGCAGACAGGGCGACCCGGGCGCGAGCAGGTTCTTTATATCCCTGCAGGACGACCTTATGCGCCTGTTCGGCAGCGAACGCGTGCAGCCTATAATCAACAGGCTTGGCGTAAGCGAGAACGACCGCATCGAGTACGGCATACTTTCAAAGCAGATAGAGGCTTCGCAGAAGCGCGTGGAGAGCCGCAACTACGACATCCGCAGAAACGTGCTGCAGTACGACGACGTCATGAACACCCAGCGCAACATAATCTACGCCGAGCGCCGCGAGGTGCTGGAGGGCGGAGACATGCGCAAGCGCATAAACGACATGCGCGACACCATAATCGAGGAGGCCGTGAATTCGCACGTTTCGGCGGACGCGCTGCCGGAGGACTGGAACATAAAGGGGCTTGCGGAATACCTCGAGCGCGTCTGCGTCGCAAAGGGAGACGTGCAGGCCGCCTACGACGCTCTTACGGAGCGCACGAAGGACAAGCTGCTCGAAGCTATAAAAGAAAAGAGCGAAAAGCTCTACGCGAGCCGCGAAAAGATGATAACCGACGCGGGCTTCGACATGCGCGAGGTCGAGCGGACGATACTTTTAAACAGCGTGGATCGCCGTTGGATGGACCATATAGACGCGATGGATCTGCTGCGCGAGGGCATCGGCCTGCGCGCCTACGGGCAGAGACAACCCATCGTCGAATATCAGCACGAGGGCTACGACATGTTCGAGGAGATGGTGCACCTTATCCAGGAGGACACGCTGCGCCGTCTGTGCACCGCGATAATCAACCGTCCCCCCGAGCGCAAGGAGGTCGCAAAGAACATAAGCGTCAATACGGACACCTCCGTCGCCAAAATGCCCGTCAAGGCGGTCAAAAAGGTGGGACGCAACGACCCCTGCCCCTGCGGCAGCGGAAAGAAATACAAGGAATGCCACGGCCGCAACGCCTGACGCCGGAAGGAGATGCTTATGTACGAGTTTGATGTTTACCGCCAGGAGATAACCGCGCTCAAGGCGATGCTCGCGGAAACCGAAAAATCGCTGAATATCGAAGCGCTCAAGGAGCAGCTTGTCGAGTATCAGGAGGACATGGCTTCAGAGGGCTTCTGGGACGACGTGGAGCGCGCGCAGAAGATAAACCAGCGCATGCGTTCCTGTGAAAACCGCATAAACCACTATAAATCGCTGGTCTCGCGGCTGGACGACGCGGAGGTCATGCTGGAGCTGTCTCAGGAGGACGGCGGCGACGAGATGGCGGGTGAGATAGGCGAGGAGCTTAAAAAGCTGCGCGAGGAAATGGAGTCGCTCAAGCTTACCACGCTGATGACCGGCGAGTACGACAACTGCGACTGCATACTTTCGCTGCACGCGGGCGCGGGCGGCACCGAGGCGCAGGACTGGACGCAAATGCTCTACCGCATGTACACGCGCTTCGGCGAGCGCATGGGCTTTACGCTGAAGGAGCTGGACATGCTGGAGGGCGACGAGGCGGGCATAAAGAGCGTGACGTGGGAGGTCTCGGGTGATTACGCCTACGGCTTTATGAAGTGCGAGCGCGGCGTGCACCGTCTGGTAAGGATATCGCCCTTCGACGCCGCCGCGCGCAGGCATACCTCCTTCGCCTCGCTGGACGTCGCGCCGGTAATAGAGGACGAGGGCGAAATACCGATCGAGCCCGACGATCTGCGCATAGACACCTACCGCGCCTCCGGCAAGGGCGGTCAGCACGTAAACCGTACGGACTCCGCCGTGCGCATCACCCACCTGCCCACCGGCATAGTGGTGCAGTGCCAGAACGAGCGCAGTCAGGTGCAGAATAAAGAAACCTGCTTCAGGATGCTAAGAGCGAAGCTCGCCGAGCTGCAGGAGCAGAAGCGGCAGGAGCTCATGGGCGAGGTCAAGGGCGAGCTCAAAAAGATAGAATGGGGCAGCCAGATACGCTCTTACGTGTTCCAGCCCTACACGCTGGTAAAGGATCACCGCACTAATTACGAAAACGGTAATATAAACGACGTAATGGACGGCGATCTCGAGGGCTTCGTGACCGCGTACCTGCAGAAGCTGTAATATGTCGTATATCGAACGCGCGCGCGCGAAGGCGGACGTGCTTATAAAGCGCGGGCACGCGCTGATACTCGCCGTGGAATCGAGCTGCGACGAAACCGCCGTCGCGCTGGTCAAAGACGGGCGGCAGGTGCTCGCAAATGAAATATCCTCTCAGATAGACATACACGCCCTCTACGGCGGCGTAGTGCCCGAGATTGCCAGCCGAATGCACGTGGAGGCGCTTTCGCCTCTGTACGAAAAGGCGCTTGCTTCGTCGGGCGTGTCCGCGCGGGATATAGACGCGGTCGCGGTCACGTACGGCCCCGGGCTGGTCGGCGCGCTGCTTACGGGCGTGTCGTTCGCAAAGTCGCTTGCCTACGCGCTGGACGTGCCGCTTATCGCCGTTAACCACATAGAAGGTCACGTGAGCGCGAATTTCATAGCCTCCCCGTCTCTCGAGCCGCCGTTCGTGTGTCTCGTGGCGTCGGGCGGGCACAGCCATATAGTAAACGTCACGCGCTACGGCGCCTACGAGCTGCTTGGGCATACCGTGGACGACGCGGCGGGCGAGGCGTTCGACAAGGTCGCGCGCGTGCTCGGCATACCCTATCCGGGCGGGCCGCTGCTGGACAGCCTCGCCGAAAGCGGAGACCCGCACGCCTACGCCTTCCCGCGTGCGCATACGCCCGGCAAATACGATTTTTCCTTCAGCGGGCTTAAAACCGCCGTAATAAATCAGGCGCACAATATACGCGAGCGGGGCGGCGAGATAAACGCCGCGAACTGGGCAGCTTCGTTCAGAAAGGCGGTAATCGACACCCTGCTTGACAAGACCTTCGCCGCGCTTGCGTTTGCGGGCGCGACGCGTCTTGCGCTCGCGGGCGGTGTCGCGTCGAACCGCCTTTTGCGCCGCGAAAGCGTGCGCCGCGCGGAAAAAGCGGGCGTACAGGTGTTCATGCCGCCTGCCTCGCTGTGCACGGACAACGCCGCCATGATAGGCGCGGCGGGCTTTTACCGCCTTAAAAACGGCGAGCTTGCGGACTTGAGCCTGAACGCAGAGCCCTCCATAAAGCTGATAGAAGACTGAGCGTTTTTTGGATTTTAACAAAAAATTCGTTTTTCGGCGTCGGGCGCTTGCCCGCGCGGATATATCGTGGTATAATAAACGCATAAACGGCGCGGAGGTATTTATGAACAGGATTTTGCATAGGATAATTCCGCTTTTGCTCGTTCTGACGCTGGCGCTGCCCGCGCTTACGGCGCATGCCGCCATGAGCAGCGCTGAAAAGGAAAAAAAGTACATAACCGCGGTGCAGGAGCTCGAGCACTACCTCGAAAACGGCCGGGACGACTTAAGGACGCTTTACGCCGTCAGGTCGGAATTCGAGGCGCTGGGCGGCTACAGCAAGAGCCGTGAGTTCGCCAGCTATACCGCGGTGCTGATTTTCATTGCGGAGGATGATTACGGCTATATCTCCGATTTCGAGATCGATCTGCTCGCCGACAACGAGGATTTCGAACGGCATCTTGAAAAAAACTACGAGGACAGCCCCGTGGGCTCGCTTATCAGGCTCAAGCGCTATTACGAAGCCCGCCGCGCGGAATACGAGGGCGACACGGACGCCGCGGCGGACATATACAAGGCGCTGGGCTCGTTTTTCGACGCCACGCAGCGCTACCGTGAAATCCGCATGGACAGCGACCACAAGGCTTACGAGGCGGGCAGCGCCGCGTTAGCCGTAGGCGACTTTGCGGGCGCGTATTTCTGGTATGAGCAGAGCAACAACTACAACAACGACGCGAACGCGCGTATGAAAAAGATCGCGGACACCATAGGCTATACTCCCGAAAACGCGCAGGATAATCCGGGCAGCGTAAAAAACGTAAAAGTGAAATCTGTAAATACCTCTTCTGTTACACTTAGCTGGGATAAGGCCGCGCACGCCACGAGCTATGCCGTGGAATACAAAAGAACGGGCGATACCAAATGGACGAGCGCGGGCAGCACGGCGAATACCACGTATACCGTAAGCGGACTCGATACGAACAAGGCGTACGATTTCCGCGTGACGGCGTACGCAAACAGATTTGAAACGCAGGGCGCACAGCTTACCTCCGTGCTCACCGCCGCGCCCACTCCCACGCCCACGCCTAAACCTACCCCGACGCCCACTCCGAAGCCCACACCCACGCCTACGCCCGCTCCCAAGGTAAAGGTAGGGGACATAGTGACCTTCGGCTCCTACGAGCAGGATAACAATACAAAAAACGGCAAGGAGCCCATCGAATGGGAAGTACTTGATATCGAAAGCGACGGCACCTGCCTGCTTATAAGCAGATACGCGCTGGACTGCAGACCGTACAATAAAGAGCAAAAAGACGTGAGGTGGGAGACCTGCACGCTCAGAAGCTGGCTCAAAAACACCTTTTACAATAACGCGTTTAATACGACCGAGCGCGGGAAGATAGTCGTCACGAAGAACAAAAACGCAAATAACCCCAACTACAGAACGCAGGGCGGGAACGACACGAGCGATTACGTGTTTCTGCTCAGCCTTGAGGAGATAGAAAAGTATTACAACATAAATAAGAACACCGGAGAGAAGTATTACTGGTACGGTGAAAACCGGCTTATAAAGCAGCCGACCGCATACGCGAAAGCGCAGGGCGCATGGTATAACAGCAATAACGGGGCGTGTTTCTGGTGGCTTCGCTCCCCCGGCTCCGCCTCCGTGTACGCCGCTTCTGTCGACTACTCTGGCCTTGTCGACGTTTATGGCTACGGTGTCGGCCTCACTAGCCGCAGCGTCGTTCCCGCTGTGCGTGCCCGGCTTTTCTAATCTAAATCCCCTAATCCCGTGCAAAGGCTTCCCCTTGAGGGGAAGCTGTCAGCCGTATGGCTGACTGATGAGGTGGCGTATCGCTCTATCCTGATGCTCTTAAAACCGTAACCAAAGCCCCGCCGCCTCATCCGTCGCGGCCTTGCCGCGCCACCTTCCCCTCAAGGGGAAGGCAAGGTTGTACGCCCCGCAATGGCTTCCCCTTGAGGGGAAGCTGTCAGCGAAGCTGACTGATGAGGTGGCGTATCGTGCTAACCACGACGCTCTTAAAACCGTGACCGAGCCCGCAGGCGAGACGGCATGGGCGTCCCGCAAAGCCTTCCACAAAAAGAACGAAGGCTAAAACCCGCCAAACCAAAAAGAGGGCTGCGCAACAGCCCTCTTTTTGGCGCTTCGTTTTACTCGCACAGCCGCTTCGCCTGCGTGATCAGGTACATAAGCTCGGTTATGTCGTCGTCCTTTACGCTTACTGCGTCTATCAGCGCCTGCGCGCTTTCGTAGGTGGAGCTGCCCTTGTGCTCGCTGTTTCTGAGCAGCATTCCAAACTCCGTAACGCCGCACGCGAGGTTTACGTTGTCCAGCATTGCGCCCTGCGCAGTATCGTCCGGCAGTACGCTCTGCGCGTACAGCTCGCTCGTGTCGCCGTCCGGCGCCTTGGCGCGCACGGATACGGTGGCGGCTTCGCTGCTGCCGGTGGGCGCGCTGGTCTGATATTTGAGCGACGTCGCGCCTTCGTCCGCCTGCGTACCGACTACGCCCGCGACAGCCGCGCCCTCGGCGGGTATCAGCTCGTACAGCGCGACCACGGTGTGACCGCTGCCCATTTCGCCGCCGTCCTTGGTGTCGTCCGCAAAGTCTTCCGCCGCAAGCGCGCGGTTCTCGTAGCCTATCAGGCGGTAGGAGGACACGAACTCGGGATTGAACTCCACCTGTATCTTTACGTCCTTGCATACGGTAAAGAAGTTTGCGCCCATCTCGGTCACCAGCGTGCGCTTGGCCTGATACAGACTGTCGATGTAGGTGTAGTTGCCGTTGCCGTTGTCGGCGAGGGTTTCGAGCTTGTAGTCCTTGTAATTGCCGTAGCCAAAGCCCATCACGCTCAGGTATACGCCGCTGTCGCGCTTTTCCTCTATAAGCTCCTTAAGTGCGCTTTCGGTGGTGGTGCCTACGTTAAGGTCGCCGTCTGTCATCAGTATCACGCGGTTGTTGCCGCCCTCGATAAAGTACTTCTCCGCAAGGCTGTAGGCGGTGATTATGCCCGCGCTGCCGTTTGTGGAGCCCCACGCGGTCATCTCGTCCACCGCGTTCATTATCTGGCCGCGCTCGCTGCCGCTTACGCCCTCTATGACCACGCGGTCGCTTGAGGCGTAGGTGACTATGGAGATCGTATCCTGCGCACGCAGGTTCTGGGTATACAGGTTAAACGCCTGCTTTACCAGCCCCAGCCTGTCCGCGCCGTCCATCGAGCCGCTCGTATCCACGAGGAACACGATGTTCGAGGGCGGCAGCTCGTCCGTCTCTATTTCACGCGCGCCTATGCCCACGAACATTATCGCGTGCTCGCTATTCCAGGGGCAGGGAACGAGCGCGGTGCTTATTTTGAGCGGGGAATCGTCCTCGGGCGCGAGATTTCTGTAGCGGAAATAGTTCAGCATTTCCTCAATGCGCACGCTCTGGCTGTCGGGCTGCCTGCCCTCCAGCAGGTTTCTGCGCAGCGTGGTGTAGCCCGCCGTGTCCACGTCCGCCGCGAAGGTGGAGAGGGGAGAGGTGTACACGCTCTTAAAGCCGCTTTCGCTGATCGGCGCGAACTGGTTGGTGTCGTATTCTATCCAGCCGTATTCCGCTTCCATCGCGTACAGGCCTTCCATAGGCTCATCCATCTCCAGCACTGCGTCGGAGTCCGCGCTGGTTTTCGCGTTAGAGAACAGCGAGGCAAGGCTTATAAGCTCCGTGGGCTGAGGCAGCGGCATGGACGTCGCGATCGCCTCAGGCTCCGGCGTGGGATTAAGCGTCGGTTCGGGCGTGGGGTCAAGCGTCGGCTCCGGCGTGAGCGCGGAGGCGACCTGCGCGCTCCCGGACGGGAAAGGCGTGGTCTGCGCCGATTGAGGTCCGCCGCCGTTCCTGCCCCCAAGCGGTATTACGCCCGTAACCATCAGCACGAACGCGAGCGCGCAGGCTATGAACGCGCCCACGGGTATCAGCACGTGTCCGTCTCTGCGCTTTTCTTCGGGCTTCAGCTTTTCCATCGTCTTCCGCGCGAAATCGTCCTCGGGCTTTATCTTGCTTAGCGCCTGCGTATATTTATTGTTCTTCATCGTCAAATCCTCCAATCTCGGTTTTGAGCATTTCCCTGCCGCGCGCAAGCCACGTGCCTACGGTGGCGGGCTTCGCGTTCAGCATCGCAGCGATCTCCTCTATGCTGTAGCCCTCGAAGTAATGCAGGTGCAGCGGCATCCTGTACTTGCGCGGCAGGCGTGAAAGCGCGTTCAGCACTTCGCGGCTTTCGTCCTGCGCGGGCACGCTTTCGGGTATCTCGGCGCGGCTTTTGAACCAGCCGCTGCGCAGAAAGCTTCTGCATTTGTTCGCCGTGACCGTAAACAGCCACGCTTTTTCGCTCTCGTCGTCGCCAAACTCCGGCGCGCGCTTCATATACGCGACCAAAGCGTCCTGCACCGCGTCCTGCGCGTCGGCGAGGTTCAGCAGGTAAGAATATGCAAATCTCACAAGGTCGGGCCCGAAGCGCATCAGCGCTCCGCCTGCCCGTGCGTATCTGCTGTCTGACTGTGTCACTTTTTTCATCCTCCTTCGCATATAAAACACATGAACCGGCGGTTATTTTTCACTGTGACGCAAACTTTACATAAAAAGTTCGCCGCGCGTAAACGACTCCGCGGCGAATAAAAGGAAACTGCGCGGGCTCACTTGCCGTCTGTGCGATTTTGGTCGTATTCGAGCAGCTTGTCTGCGTTTACCCGACAGCAGGGTCTCAGCCCCTGCTTCTGCGGGTTCGAAGAGTAGCCTGTCACTCTCTGCTGAAAGCACTGTGCGTATATTTTGACAGACGGGCACGGGCATGTCAACAAATTATCGAGAGAATCGTTTATATGCTATTGAAAACGACGGACTTTTATTATATAATTCTGAATGCATATATTATAAATGCTTATTCGATCAGGAACGGAGGACTCGCATGGAGACTGACGGGCGCACGCTTTCATCGACTCCGGATAAAATGCTGCCCTTCGGGATAAGCGCGAAGGAAGCGCAAAAGCGGGTATCAAGTTATACGGGCGGTATACTCTCGCGGCCAACTGCGCTTTTGTCCGGCGCGGTCGTGAAAAAATACTATGTGCCGTGTCAGCTGTTCGATTTTACCGCGCGCGGCGAGATAACCTCGTATGCCGCGCGCTACCTGTTCGATGAGGATATCAGGAACTTCAGGCATAAAATGAAGGTCACTACCGATGGCTCGGTGCGCTTTTCAAAGCTGCCGGTAGACATGAGCCGCATGATGGACGACGAGCTTATGGATCAGCTTGCGCCTTACGACCTTGCAAACCTGACCGATACCGATACGTCTGCCGCCCAGGCAGAGGACGCGCAGCCGCTTCAGGCAGATACGCCGTATGAGGAATGCTGCGAAAGGGCGAAGAAGACCGCGCTCTACCTGACGGGCGAATACTACCTTAAAAACCTCGTCTCTACCTATGACCATGAGATCACGGAGGACAGCCTGACGTTTGAAGACTTAAAAAGTGAGACCGTGCTGCTGCCGGTATACGTATTCACGTGCGGCAGCGAAGGCAAAACGTATACCTACGCCGTAAACGGTCAGACGGGCGAGGTCGCGGGACCGAATCCGATATCCAAATTTAAAAGAGCCGCGGTGTTCATATGCATGTGGCTTTTGCTCATGCTGCCGGTCATGCTGCTGCCGGATATACTGTCTTCTCGCGAAAAACTGATCACGACCCTTATATTCAGCCCGATCGCCGCGCTGGTTACGTTTATAATCTATAAGATCATATACGGCAGCGAGCGCGGAAAACGCCTTCAAAACCCGGACGTGCTGCCGAAGCTCACTGACAGTATGACGATCGAATCGCAAAACAGCGTAACGCTCGGCGTGGAAAAAGTATCGATGTTCACCGATCCCAAGGCCGGCCGCATCACATTCAAAGTGATCAGAATAATCCTGCGGATACTGATCGAGATACTGATAGCAGCGCTGAAAGCATCGGGCGACTCCGATTCCGGCTCCGGCTCGAGCCGCGGCTCCTCCGGCGGACGTTCCTCCGGCGGACGTTCCTTCGGCGGCGGCTCCGGCGGGGGAGGGCGTTCCTCGGGCGGCGGCGCGGGCAGACACTGACGCGGCCGAGAATAAACATAAAAATACGCTTCGTTTGAAGCGCACGGGAGATTTGTTATGTGGAGTATAGTTGCGACATGGCCTTTTTCGATAGAATGCGTGGAAGAGGGCGCCAAGCGCCTCTCATGCGGCGGATACGCGCTGGACGCGGCGGAAGCGGGCGTGCAGCTGGTCGAAACCAATCCGGCCGTAGACAGCGTGGGGCGCGGAGGCTATCTGAACGAAAACGGCGAGCTTGCGCTGGACGGCGCGGTAATGGACGGAAGCACGCTGCGCACGGGCGCGGCGGCGTGCGTGAGGTATTACGAGCATCCGGTCTCGATCGCACGCGCGGTTATGGAAAAAACGCGCCATAACATACTCGTAGGCCCTGCGGCGGAGGCGTTCGCGGAAAAGGTCGGCTTTGAAAAGGCCGACCCGGATTACCTCATCACACCGGAGGTCAGGGCGAAATACGAGGCCGAAAAGGCGAAAAAGGAGACCAGCGGACACGATACGATCGGCTGCGCGGCGCTCGACGCAAGCGGCAACATCTGCACCGCCTGCTCCACGAGCGGCGCAAACCTGCGCATGGCGGGCAGGGTAGGCGACACGCCGATAATCGGCAGCGGCTTTTATGCCCTGAGCGGAGTGGGCGCCGCGTGCGCCACGGGCCTGGGCGAGGATATAATGCGCACCTGCCTGAGCTTCCGCGCGGTGGAGCTTATGCGCGCGGGCAAAAGCGCGGGCGAAGCGGCGCGCGAGGTCATAGCCAGCGCACATTCCGCGCTCAAGGCGTGCGGGCTTAACGTGCACAGCATGGCCGTCGTGTGCCTTGACGCGTCCGGCGGGACGGGCGGCGCCGCGAACCACAAAGGCTTCGCGTACGCCTGCGCGCGCGAGGGCGAAGCAGCGAAGGTAGTATTCGTCGAGCCTGCGGTGGACGATTTCGTGGAATAAAAGCATCGCAGCGAAAGAATACGCAGCGTTCAGTAATTACCGAAAATCCGTAAGCGGAGGGAGAATATGAGTCTCAAAGGCAAAAAAGTCGTGTTTTTGGGCGACAGCATAACCGAAGGCGTGGGCGCGAGCTGCATGGAAAAGCGTTATACGGACGTATTTGCAAGGCTTACCGGCGCGGTGTGCGTGAATTACGGCATCAGCGGCACGCGTATCGCGGCGCAGAGACAGTCTCTGCCCGACCGCGAAAGATATGACGACAATTTCTGCGAGCGCGCGCTCAGAATGGACGCGGACGCCGACATAGTGGTGGTGTTCGGCGGAACGAACGACTTCGGACACGGCGACGCTCCCATCGGAGCAGATACGGACCGGACGCCTGACACCTTCTTCGGCGCGATGCACGTGCTGTGCGAGGAGCTGCTTACGCGCTATCCGGTCAGTGAAATAGTGTTTATGACGCCGCTGCACCGGCTTAACGAGGACGATCCGCGCGGGGACGCGAAGCCTGCGGACGTGGGCACGCTCAGGCGCTACGTCGAGATCATGCGCAGCGTGCTTGAGTATTATTCGATCCCCGTGCTCGATCTGTACGGCTCGGGGCGCATACAGCCCAAGGTAGGGACGATACGTGAAAAGTATCTCCCGGACGGACTGCATCCGAGCGACGATGGGCACGAGCTCATCGCAAGGAGACTGAAATCCTTCCTCGAAGCGCTGCAGGCATGACCTGCAGCGCTGCTTTTTTTAATGCCTTCGTTTAACCGCGCAGTTTGCTGAACAGCTATTATTGAAAGAAGAGACGCTTCAAATATACAAAATCACGTTAATTTTCGGCTCATACATACAAAAATTGCATAAATCGAGTTTTTGCACTTGCATTTTTACAATTATGGGCGTATAATTCAGCCATTCTTTTCGTGTAAGGAGATTGTCTATGAACAGAGTTTATAATTTTGCCGCGGGTCCCTCGATGCTGCCGGAGGAAGCGCTGGAGAAGGCTGCCGCCGAGATGCTGTCCTACGGGACGAGCGGTATGAGCGTGATGGAAATGAGCCACCGTTCCAAGGGCTATATTGAAATATTCGATCACACGGTAAGCCTGCTGCGCGAGCTGATGGGCATAAGCGACGATTACGAGGTGCTTTTGCTGCAGGGCGGCGCGACGGGGCAGTTTGCGGCAGTGCCTATGAACCTGCTCAAAACCAAAGCGGATTACGTGGACACCGGCAACTTCGCGCACGGCGCGCTCGTAGAGGCGCAGAAATACGGCGCAGTCAACGTGGTGGCCTCCTCCCGCGAGGACAATTACACCTATATTCCGGAAATCAAGCCCGAGAACGTTTCGAAGGACGCGGACTATTTCTATATCACGACCAACAATACCATTTTCGGCACGCGCTACACCTCCATACCGGACACCGGCAGCGTGCCGCTGGTAGCGGATATGTCGTCGAACATCCTCTCAGAGCCCTTTGACGTAAATAAATTCGGCGTGATATTTGCGGGCAATCAGAAAAACATCGGCCCCGCGGGCGTGGTGACCGTGATCGTGCGCAAGGACCTGCTTGGCCGCGCGCGTCCCGACACGCCCAAGATATTCGACTGGCAGAAAATGGCCGAGGCGGGCAGCATGCTGAACACGCCCGCCACGTATCCGATTTATATGGCGGGACTGTGCCTCGAATGGCTTAAAAAAGAAGGCGGCGTTCGCGTGATATACATGCGCAATCAGGTCAAGGCGAAGCTGCTGTACGATTATCTGGACGAAAGCAAGCTGTTCAAGGGCACCGCGAAGCGCGAATGCAGGTCGCTTATGAACGTCACCTTCAGAACGAACGACGCGGACACCGACGCCGAATTCGTAAAATTCGCCACTGCAAACGGCATCGCCAACATTAAGGGACACAGGCTCGTGGGCGGCATGCGCGCAAGCATATACAACGCGATGCCCGTAGCGGGCGTGCAGAAGCTCATAGATGTTATGAAACAATTCGAGGCGGGGAAGAAATTATGAAAAATATAAAGCTGCTTAACAACGTATCGCCCGTATGGCGCGAGGTGATAGACGAAAACGAGTACAATCTGAGTGAGAGCTGCGAAAACCCGGACGCCATAATCGTGCGCAGTGCGGATATGCATTCCTATGTTCCCGAGGAAAGCGTATGGGCGGTAGCGCGCGCGGGCGTGGGCGTAAACAACATACCGCTTGACGACTACGCGGAAAAGGGAGTCGTGGTGTTCAATACCCCCGGCGCGAACGCGAACGCGGTAAAGGAGCTGGTATTGGCGGGTCTGCTCGTCGCTTCGCGCGACATCGTAGGCGGCATAGAGTGGGCGAACACGCTTAAGGGACAGGGCGCCGAGATCGAAAAGGCGGTCGAAAAAGGCAAGAAGAACTTCGTGGGACCGGAAATAAGCGGCAAGACGCTGGGCGTGATCGGTCTGGGCGCGGTAGGCCTATTGGTAGCGAACGCGGGCGCGGCGCTGGGAATGAACGTGCTGGGCTACGATCCGTATATATCTGTCGACAACGCATGGAAGCTCTCGCGCGCGGTTAAGCACGCCAAGAGCGAGGACGAGATCATCACGAGCGCCGACTATATAAGCATCCATGTGCCCCTTACGAACGAAACGCGCGGAAAGCTGAACGCGGAATTCATATCCAAGATGAAGCCCGGCGCGGCGCTTTTGAATTTCGCGCGCGGCGAGCTTGCGGTATACGACGACGTGATAAATGCGCTCGAAAGCGGACAGCTGCGCCGTTACGTATGCGATTTCCCGACGGAAAAGCTGCTGGGCGTACCGAACGCGGTATGCATCCCGCATCTCGGCGCGTCCACGCCCGAAAGCGAGGACAACTGCGTGCGCATGGCGGCGGGCGAGCTTGACGCGTACATGAAGACCGGCACGATCTCACATTCCGTGAATTTCCCGGACGCGGATCCGGGCGCGCTGATTTCTCCGCGCGTGATCGTGCTGCACAAAAACGTGCCGAGCGTGGTCACGTCTGTAACCGGACGCATCTCCGCGCGCAACATAAACATAAGCAACATGATGAACAAATCGCGCGGCCCGCACGCGGTGACCATACTGGACATAGACGGCGCACCGACGAACGCGATTTTAAACGAGATCAGCGCGCTCGAGACTGTATACAAGGTCAGAGTGCTGGGTGTCTGACATGAGCTTCGACAAAGGCTTTTTACCCTGCGACATATATCTGCCTGCCCGCTTCGTGGATCCCGCGAAGTGGGCGGTTATCGCCTGCGACCAGTATACCTCGCAGAGGGATTACTGGGACAAGGTCGGAAGGACCGTCGGCGGCGCGCCCTCTGCGCTAAACGTCATACAGCCTGAGATAGACCTCGACACAGCCGACGAGCGTCGTCCGTTCGTGCGTGCGTGCATGGAAAAGTACCTGAGCGAGGGCGTGCTTGAAAAACGGGTTTCGCACGGCTTCGTGCTGACGCTGCGCACCACGCCCTCCGGCGCGCGGCCGGGGCTTGTGGGCGCGGTGGACCTGGAGGCGTACGATTTTGCGCCGGGCAACGACAGGCCTGTGCGCGCGAGCGAGGGCACTATAATCGAAAGACTGCCTCCGCGCATAAAGATACGAAGAGGCGCGGCGCTTGAGTGTCCGCACATAATGCTGCTTGCGGACGATAAGGAGGGTCTGCTTGTCGAAAGCGTGTACGAAAGCGTGAAGCATGCCGCTCCGTTATATGATTTCGAGCTCATGCTGGGCGGCGGACACCTTACGGGCTGGAGCGTTACGGACAGTAAAGCCCTTACGCGCATAGACAGGGCATTGGACGATCTGTATACGCGGGGAAGCGGCTTTCTGTGCGCAGTCGGGGACGGCAACCATTCCCTCGCGACCGCCAAGGCGTGCTGGGACGAGCTTAAAGCCACGCTCAGCGAGCAGGAGCGGGCGGCGCATCCCGCGCGCTACGCGCTGTGCGAGATAGTGAACCTGCACTGCCCCGCGCTGCGCTTCGAGCCCATACACCGCGCGGTTTTCGGCGCGGATTTGTCCACGCTGCTTACAAGCTTTTCCTGGTATCTTGCTTCAAAGGGACTTAAGCGTGAAGCCGGCGGAAGCATACGGTTTACGAACGGCAAAGAGTGCGCCTGCATAGGCGTGAGCGGAGAAGGGAGCATGCTGGATACGGTATACCTGCAGCCGTGGCTGGACGAGTTTATCGCCGCGCATCCGGGCGCGAGCGTGGACTACGTTCACGGCGAGGACGCGCTGATGCGTATCTGCGCGGATACGGGCGCCTGCGGGATACTGCTCGGCACGATAGACAAAAGCGCGCTGTTTCCCTCCATTCTCGCGGGGTGCGTGCTGCCGCGCAAGTCCTTCTCCATGGGCAGCGCGGACGAAAAACGGTTTTATATGGAAGCGCGCTTGATCGCATGACACAGAACGAAATATACGCGGTGCTAAGACGCAGTCCGCTGTTTGAAGGCATGACGGACGGAGAGATAAACCGCGAGCTGCAGATATACGACGTGCTGCCCAGAAGCTACGTAAAGGGAGAAACCGTGCTGTCTCTGGGCAAGCCGGTGCTGCGTTTCGGCATAATACTGAGCGGCAGCGTGCAGGTCATGCGCGACGATATAAACGGACAGCGCATGATCATGGCGACGGTACAGGCAGGGCAGACCTTCGCAGAGTCCCTGTGCTTCAGACAGGAGACGGAGGCGCCGGTGTACGCGCTCGCGCTGGGCGCGTGCGACATATACTGGCTGGACGCCTCGCGCTTCAGGCGGGGGCCCGAAGCGCGCTTTCTTTCCATACTCACTGAAAAGACGCTTTCGATGAACGACCGCATACAGGTGCTTTCGAAGCTCACCATACGCGACAAGCTGAACGCGCTGTTCTCACTGTATGCGCAGTCGCGCGGCAGCGAGTTCGTGCTGCCGTTCGACCGGGAGAGCCTTGCCGCGTATCTGGGCACGAACCGCAGCGCGCTTTCGCGTGAAATGTCGCGAATGAAACGGGAGGGTCTTATCGAGTATTCGGGCAGCCGCATACGCCTGCTTGAAACAATTAATGAATAATAACACAATCCGTTGCACATGCAACGGATTGTTTGCTTCTCTGCGTATATAATATGCACAGACAGGAGGAGATAGATTATGGAAAACAATGTCGAGTTCATTTTGACGGGCGGAGAGCTTTCCGATATCGAAAAACAGGCTTACATCGCGCGGGGACGCGAAAAATACGGCCGCGCGCTGGAAAAGGTAGAGGTAAAGCTGGACGGCGAATACGCCGACATACACTATTATACCGCAAAGGTGCCCTTTGAGCGCATCCGCAGGATCACAGGCTATCTGGTCGGCACGATCGACCGCTGGAACAACGCAAAGAAGTCCGAGGAAAAGGACAGGGTGAAGCACGCCGTATAACGGCGTGACCGGCTTTCTGCCGGAAAGGAGGACACATATGAAAAAGCTTATATCTCTCGCGCTCGCGCTTGTGCTCATGCTTTCAGCGTGCGCGCTTGCGGACGCCGTAAACGTGGCGGCGCTTAACGGACCGACTGGCATGGGCATGGTAAAGCTCATGAAGGACGAGGAAAACGGCGAAAAATACACCTTCACATTGGCCGGAGCGCCGGACATGATCGCGCCGAGGCTCGTAAAGGGAGAGCTTGATATAGCGTGCGTGCCCGCAAACCTTGCAAGCGTTTTGTACAACAATACAAACGGCAAGCTGGCGGTGCTCGCGGTAAACACGCTGGGCGTTTTGTATATAGTCGAGCGCGGCGAGACCGTAAACACTATCGCCGATCTTAAGGGCCGCACCGTGTACGCGGCCGGACAGGGCTCCACTCCGGAATACGCACTGAGGTTTTTGCTTACTCAAAACGGCATCGATCCCGACAAGGACGTCGATATCCGGTGGAAAAGCGAGCACGCGGAATGTCTGACCGCATTAATCTGCGACGCAAGCGGGCTTGCGATGCTGCCTCAGCCCTTCGTGACCGTGGCGCAGACCAAAAAGGACGATATCCGTATCGCCGTGGATATGACCGAGGAATGGGAAAGCCTTGAAACGGACAGCCGCATGGTTACGGGCGTAGTCGTGGCGCGCAAGGCGTGGCTGCAGGAAAATCCTGAAGCGGCCGACGCGTTTCTGAGCGAGTACGCAGCAAGCGTCGAATACGTGAACGCGAATATATCCGAAGCCGCCGCCCTGATAGGCGAATACGAGATCGTAGCTGCCGCCGTTGCCGAAAAAGCGCTGCCGTACTGCAATATAGTGTGCATAACCGGCGAAGAAATGAAGGCGCTGCTGAACGGCTATCTGAACGTGCTGTTTGCGCAGGATCCCGCTTCCGTCGGAGGCAGTGTCCCGGATGAAAGCTTCTACTACGTCTCTTCCGCCGCGGAATAAAAAAACCGCACATTCGAAGCACCGTCCGCTGCTCAGGCTGTGGGCGGTGCTTGTTTGGCTGCTTATATGGCAAATCGCCGCGCAGAGCTTCGAGGCGCGCGAGCTGAGCTTTCTGCTGCCGTCGCCCGTAAGCGTCGCAAAGCGCTTTTTCGAGCTCGTGCTCACGTCCGATTTCAGGGCGCGGGCAGTGTTTTCGTCACTCAGGGTAATGCTGGGCATGCTGCTCGGCGCTGCCACGGGCGTGCTGCTGGGCATGGCCGCTTATTTCGTATCTGCGATAAAGACGCTTTTGCAGCCACCGGTCGCGGTCATCCGCGCAACTCCAGTCGCGAGCTTTATAATAATCGCGCTGGTATGGCTGAGCGACGCGGCGCTGGGCGTGTTCATCGCGTTTCTTATCTGCTTTCCGGTGTTTTATTCAAATACGCTCGCGGGACTCGGCGCAGCCGACAGGCAGCTGCTCGAGATGGCGCATACGTTCAGACTGCCGTTCTTCAAAAGACTGCGCGTTATATATATGCCGTCGCTTCTGCCGCACGTAAGCTCCGCGCTCGAATCCGCCGTGGGGCTTGCGTGGAAGAGCGGTACTGCCGCAGAGGTGATCGCGATCCCGAAGGGCTCGATCGGCGCGCAGCTCTACCGTGCGAAGGTAGACCTCGCCACGGTCAATCTGCTTGCGTGGACGCTTGCGATAGTTATGTTAAGCGCAGCGTTTGCATACGTGTTCAGACTCCTTGCGCGTCTGGCTGCGCGAAGGTGGGGTGAAACAGGTGAATGAGCCGATCACGCTGAAGGACGTGAGCAAGCGCTATGACGGGCACGCGGTGCTGCGCGGCTTTACGCATACGTTCGAGCCGGGCACGGTCACCTGTATCATGG
>JAFYFC010000037.1 GCA_017543905.1 Clostridia bacterium | reverse complement strand
TCCTGCGGGATTTTCCGGGCGCAAGGCGCACCGCCTCAAATCGCAGATTTGAGCCGATGCGTCCCGCCGAAGGCGGGATTGATTTGCCAATGGTAAATCAACCTCAAACTGAGATGAAGCGAGTTTTGCTCTGGTCGTCTTCGCTCCCGACGCAAAAATCGCGTCCTCGCGCCGTACGAGGTCAACTTGCCTGCTGGCAAGTTGATCCCGCTATGCGGGACGCTTTGGCTCAAATAGAATTTGAGACAAAGCGCCTTGCCGCCGCTGCGGAATGAAGCCTTGCCGGGGCTGGCATGAGCGCGCCCCTGGAATGGCTTCCCCTTGAGGGGAAGCTGTCGGCGTAGCCGACTGATGAGGTGGTGCATCGTGTTAAACCGACGCTCTTAAAACCGTGACTGAGCTCCGCCACCTCATCCGTCGCGGCTTTGTCGCGCCCCGCGTCGGATGAGGTGGTGCAGGGCTGCAGCGTCGGATGAGTGGCGTTGGGGCTAACGCTCAAAGAGGCGTGTATCGATAACGAAAGGCCACCTCATCAGCAGGAGCAGCTCGCATTGCTTAATTCCCTAAGAAAATGTGAAGAACCACGTTTTTCCGCCTCGCAACGTCCGGGGCGGTTTCTTCTATATATATCCGCTTGGCTTCATATCTCCGCCTGACTTCGGAACCAAATAAACGCGCGGCGCGTCAGAATTACCGTCTGCTGCGGGCTGCACGCAGGCGGCGGTTGCTTACCGGCCCGCAAGCCTGAATTGCGGGAAAAACGAATTTGACAATCCTTAGGGTTTATGTTATTATAATGTACAAGTTTAATTAAGTTCAAGCTACCGACCATATCGATTTAAGGAGGGACACAATGAAGAGACTTCTGTCGCTGTTTCTGACGCTCGCGTTCTGTGCGGGTATGTTCGCGCTGCCGAACGCGCTCGCTTACAGCGGTACGGACGATCCGAGCCATGTGCACCACTGGGTGGTGGACGAGGAGATACCCGCTTCCTGTACCACGCCCGGCGTCCGGTTCAGACACTGCACCGAATGCGGCAAATGGGAAGAGGTGACCATACCCGCGCTGGGGCACTGGTACTCTGACGAGTGGTACAGGACCAAGGAGCCCACCTGTACGACGGCGGGCAGGGAATACACATACTGCGTGCGCGTGTATCAGGGCAGGATGTGCGGACACGAGAAGATACGGGATATACCGCCGCTGGGACATGACTGGGGTCCCTGGCAGGTAATAAAGGTGCCCACGGCGGAGGAAGACGGCTACGAGGAGCGCGTATGCCAGAGGTGCGGCATAACCGAGCAGCGTCCGCTCAAGCTGGAGGATTACGAGCTGCCTGAGTACGAGCTGACCCTGACTGCCGACCTTAAGGACGCGCAGAGCTATTACATGGTTGACGACACCGTGTACTACACCGCGACCGTCACCAATACCGGCAAGAATACGCTGTATTTCGAGTGGTTTTATTACTACGATCCGTATTACAATAACGGCGCGTTCGCAAATCAGGGGGATAAGCTGTTAAAGCTCGAGCCGGGCGAAAGCTACACGTCAACTGAGCATTCGAAGAAGATAACTCAGGAAATAATGGACGATTTCGCGCCCGTCTACAAACAGCGCATGCAGGCGCTGGCCTTTAAGACCAGCGAAATAGATTATGATAACGCCGTAACGTCTAACGAAGAGATCGTCAGCGCGATACTGGGCGAGTACGACGGCGCGTATCTGTACGTTTCCAAGGAAGAGATAAGCACGCCGGAAAACGGGGCGTATCCTTTGGATTCCTTGGTTACGTACCTTATAACCGTTTCCAATATGACCGACCAGACGTGGTACGACGTGGATATATTCGACATGCCCTACAATTCCGAGGGCGCGCTCGAGCATATCGCGAACTTTCCGGTGCTTGAGCCGCATAAGGCCGTATCCGCGTATTACCAGCACCAGATAGACGAGCTCGACATCGAAAACGGCGAATACGTAAACGGCGCCCGCGCGAGCGCGACCTATACGCCCAATCCCGAAGAGGAGGAGGGCGACCGCGGCTTTATAGACGCTGAGCCCGTTACCGTATATACCGGCGAGGGCGACATCGGCGACATGGAGCTCTGGATCGAGAAGACCGAGATATCCGAGCCCGCGAACGGAGTTTCCTACGCCGAGAACGAGGTAATAACCTACGAGGTGCAGGTATGGAACCTGCAGTCCTGGCCGTATTATCAGGTAAAGGTATACGACGCTCCCGACAAGGACGACCCGGAAAAGCTGGAGCTGCTGGGCGAAACGGAGGAGCTCGAGCCGCACGGCACGCGCAAATATACCTACACGCATACCGTTACGGCGGAGGACTGCGCGAACGGCTACGTGTATAACGACTCGGCGGTCGAATGGCTGGAGGAAAAGGACGACGAAGAGTTCCAGTTCATGAACGGCGTGCCGGTGGTATCCCCCTGCGGCGAGCCGAAGGTATGGCTGCGCAAGCACATAACGAGCTCGCCCGCGAACGGTTATTACTACGCCGAGGGCGAGGAGATTTGCTACAAGATCGAATGGGGCGCGAATATAGAGCTTGCGGACGCGGAGCTGAACGATTCCATGCAGGGCAACGGCTTTGCGGTCTACGACAGCTCGGAGGGCAGCCTCAAGGGGCTTCACGAGCTGGAGTATACCTATACTGTACAGCCCGAGGACAAGTACCTCGAATGGGTAGTCAACTACGTCGAGCTGTGCGCGATAGACACGGAGGGCAACGAATGGTATAAGGACGCCTCTGCAGGCGCGCGCGTCGCAATGCCCGGCGAGGGCGGCCTCGTGCTCGAAAAGACGGAGATAAGCGTGCCGGCGAACGGCGTATACTATGTGGAAGGCGAGCAGATAGTATACCAGATAAGGGTTTATAACCCCGGCGACGTCACCGTTACGGACGCAGAGATACGAGACCCGTTGTTAGGCGACTGCGACGACGGCATCGTGGCCAAGATACCGGAGCTTAAGCCGCAGGAGGAGCTTTTCTTCTTATATTCCTACTATGTGACCGAGGCGGACGTGGCAAACGCGCTTGTGGACAATCAGGCTTCCGCCACATATAAGGACGGCAACGGGAATACGGGCTATACGTCGTCCAACGTGGTAATCGTGCCCACAAGCGGCACGCCGGCGGAGACGCCGCTAACGCTCGTGACGCTGATAAAGACCGTAAAGAATACTCCCGCCAACGGAATGTTCTTCGTCGAGAACGAAGAGGTGGTGTACGAGATATTCTTTGTGAACGATTCGGATTTCGACGTAACTGAGCTCAGGATTTACGACGAAGACCAGCTGATAGGCAGCTTTGACGTGGTTCCAGCCTGCAGCTCGACGCCCATAATCGAGTTTACCCATACGGTCACTGCGAAGGAGGCCGAGGACGGCTGGGCGGAGAATGCTGCCTGCGGATTCTATTTAGCGGGCGATTCCGACGAGCCGGCGGAGCTGTGGTCGGATGTCGTGTACGTGCCAACCGGAAAGGAGCCCGATTCGGAGGAAAAGCCGCTTCTGACGGTTACCAAGACGGTGATCAATCCTCCGGCTAACGGCAGCTTCTACGTGCCGGGCGAACAGATACACTATCTCATAGTCGCGACCAACCAGACGGATAAAACCATCGAGGGCGACCTGTACGATAAAGTAAACTTTGCCTCGAACGCGATTACAGACTCGATGACGTTAGCGCCCCATAAGAGCTACCCGGCGGTCTTCAGCTATACCGTGAAGGATACCGATCCGGATTGGACGAGCATTATAATGAATCAGGCGGACAGCTACTACCGCTTCGTGGGCAGCGGCAACAAGCTGGAGTACGCGGCCTCCGATATGGTGGTCTCGTGGATAGGTCAGGGCGTTCCGATACCGCCAAACATAAACGTCTTCATGACGAAAATAATAAGCGACCTGCCGGAGAACGGCAGCTACTACGTGGAGGGCGAGGAGGTCGAGTTCGACCTTATCATAACCAACTTCACCGGCTTCAAAATCGGCAAGCTTGAGGTATACGACATACTGCTGGATACTCCGGGCTGCCTGCTGACTACCGTGACGGACGTGAGCGAAAACCCGCTGGTTCTGCACCTGACCTACAAAATAAGCGCCTCCGACGCGGCTATGCCGTTTATAACCAATATCGGCTGGGCGAACGTGTATTTTGAGGGTGTGGGCGGATACGGAATCACCTCAAACGAGGTCGAGGTACCTACCGGAAGCAAGCCTCAGCCTCCCGTGCGCCACTTTGGCAGGAGCTGTGAGATTACGCTGCTTTCAGAGTCCGACGAAGGCGCCTCTTACGGCTGCAAATACTGCACAGAGCACGCCGCCGTGCAGGACAGGGTCGCGTCGCTCATAGCCGAAGCGGAAACCGAAGAGCAGAAGCTCGAGGCGCTCAGAGCGGGCGTACAGATCTGGAAGGACAATCTCGCAAGCGTTTACGAGCGGCTGATCAACGCTTCGGACGACGCGGTCGCAGAGGCGCTCCAGAACGACCGCACTATGACGGAGGCGGATTTCAACGCCTATACGAACGCGCTCTCGGCGCTCACGCACGACGAGGCCGTCATACTCGAAAAGCAGATGGAGCTTTTGCGCGGGCGTACGTGCGAATTGTGCTACACCGCGGGCACCGCGCCCGAGGCGCGCAAGGATAGCATGCTTGCGGACGTGAACGAATACAAATCCGCCGCGGGCGCGCAGTGCGCGGTATATTATGACGAAGCGGCCGACCACTTCGTCAGATACGAAACCGTGTGCGCGGCGCATATGCCCATCAGCCGCATGGCGGGCAAGCTCGTGGCGGTATCGGACGCGGACAACCGCCTGACTGCGCTCGACAAGGCGCGGGCGTACTGGCTAAAGGGCATCGCGGGCGTATACGATACGCTGGAGAACGAAGCGGAGGGTCTGACCGAAAGATACGCCCTGCAGCTCGGCTACAGGATGTTCGATACGCTGCTTGATTGCCGCAGGGCGCTGTACGACGCGTACTATCCGGACGCGCCGGAGCTCGGTGCGGAGCTTGTGTGCAGTCTCGCGCGCGGACGTCTGGCGGATTTGTGCGAGACAGGTGAGTAAACCAAACCGTATAAACACCGACCGAGGGGCCGCGCAAGCGGCCCCTCAAATCGTATGCAAGGAGCTTCCCAAAAATCAGATGAACCGTAGGCGAAGCATATGCAAGAGTCTGCGCCGCCCGGCAGCCGTCCCTTTTTAATATTGTGTTTAATGATTGCGATTATAACATTAATGATGTTATAATCGCTCAAATCATTTGTATCGGAGCCTGCGATGACGCTGCTTACCCTTGACGGCATAACCAAATCCTATGTGATGAACCGGGTGCTCACGGACGTAAACCTGACGCTGCCGGAGGGCGGGCGTATGGGCGTGGTGGGCGTAAACGGCTGCGGCAAGAGTACGCTGCTTAAGATAATCGCGGGGGAAGAGGAATACGATTCGGGCACGCTCACGCTTATGCGCGGCACCACGCTGGGCTTTCTGACCCAGCACGCGGACATAAAAAGCGACCTCACCGTCACGGAGGAGGTCTCCCGCGTGTTCGAGGACGTGCAGCGCATGGAAGTGCGCCTGCGCGAAATGGAAAAGCAGATAGCCGAGGGGCACGAGGAGCTGGGAGAAAGCTATTCGCGCCTGCTCTCCCGCTATGAAAGCGCGGGCGGCTACGAGTGGCCTTCGCGCGTACAGGGCGTGCTGGCGGGGCTGGGCTTTTCGACCGAAAGGCGTCAGCAGATCGCAAACCTCTTAAGCGGCGGCGAAAAGACGCGCCTGTGCCTTGCGCGCATGCTGCTCAGACATCCGGACCTGCTGCTGCTGGACGAGCCCACCAACCATCTCGACCTCGAGGGCACCGAATGGCTGGAGGACACGCTCAAAAAGTACAGGGGCAGCGTAATGGTCATATCGCACGACCGCTATTTTTTAAACAGCGTCTGCGACAGCATGGCGGAAATCCGCCAGACGCGCCTCAGCCAGTACACGGGCAATTACGACGAGTTCGAGGTAAAGCGCGCCGAGGATATCGAACGGCGCATGAAGGAGTATACGCTGCAGCAGGCGGAGATCGAACGGCAGGAAGCGATAATCCGCCGTTACCGCATGTTCAACCGCGAAAAGAGCATACGCGCGGCGGAGAGCCGCGAGCGCCGGCTGGAAAAGATAGAGCGGCTCGAAAAGCCGGTCGACGACAAGAGGGTGCAGTTTTCCTTCTCCGCGCGCAGGCGCACGGGCGACGACGTGCTCACGGTAAAAAACCTTAAAAAGAGCTTTGACGGGCGCACGCTGTTCGAAGGACTTAATCTGCATCTGCGCGCGGGCGACCGCGTGGCGGTTATAGGCAAAAACGGCACCGGCAAATCCACGCTGCTCAATATTATCATGCATCTGCTGCCGGCAGACGAGGGCACGGTGGTGTACGGCTCGAACGTCGACGCGGGCTATTACGACCAGCAGCAGTCCGGCCTGCACCCGGACAAGGACATCATGAGCGAGGTGTGGGACGATTTTCCGACCCTCGAGCCGGGGCGCGTGCGCAGCACGCTCGCGCTGTTTCTGATAACCGGAGAAGACGTGTTCAGAAATGTCGGCACGCTCTCGGGCGGCGAGAGAGGGCGCGTCGCGCTGTCCAAGCTCATGCTCAGGCGCGACAACCTGCTGGTGCTGGACGAGCCCACGAACCACCTGGACATGGACAGCCGCGAGGTGCTGGAGGGCGCGCTGGACGATTACGACGGCACGATACTTACCGTGTCGCACGACCGCTACTTTATAAACCGCATCGCCGACCGCGTGATCGAGATAGCGGACGGACATATCACCGAGTACGTGGGCAATTACGACGCCTACCTTGAAAAAAAGCAGGAGATGAAGGCGCTGCTCGAAGTGGAATACGCAGGCGGCGTTACGAAAACCGAGCTTAACCGCATCCAGAAAAAGGAACGCGCCGCGAAAGAGGAGATACGCCAAAGACGCGCGCGCTTCCGCGCGCTCGAGGCGGATATCGAATCGAAGGAAAAGGACGTGTCCCGCCGCGAGGCGGAAATGGCGGACGGCAGCGTGTGGCTGGAGCGCGAAAAGGGGCTCAGAAAGCAGGCGGAGCTGGACGCGGCGAAGGCTGAGCTCGAAGAGCTGTACTCCGAGTGGGAGGAGCTCGCGGAGCTTATCAGCCGCGAAGACGGGCAATGAAAGCGCGCCGCCGTATCGCGCTTATTGTCTCCTGCGCGTTCGCGGGCGGCGTAATGCTCGTTCACCCGCTCATAGTGCACGACGGCTTTTTCGACATAAACCGCGCGAAGGCGTATTCGTTCATTTTTGCGGCGTATATCGCGTTTATACTCAGAATCATATTCGAAAAACGGCGCGCCCTGCGCGGCAGGCCCGGCCTTTTTTTCGGCGCGGCGTTTGCGGCCGTGCTTACGCTCAGCGTGATTTTCGCGCGCGACACAGCTGCGGCGCTGTTCGACTTTGACGGCAGACAGTGCGGCGCGGTGTATTTCGGCGCGTTATTGTGCGCGGCGTACGTATGCGCGGGCGAAAGCAAAAGCAGACTTTGGTCTGTTCATGCGTTTCTGTGCGCGGGAGCTCCGGTGTGCGCGCTGGCCGCTCTCAACTTTTTTCATATCGATCCCTTCGGTTTTTACACGAAGCTCTCCGCGCGCTATGCGAAGGGCTTCATTTCGACTATAGGCAACACTGACTTTTTCGCGGCGTTTCTGAGTCTGTATTTGCCGCTTGCCTGCGTAACGGCGTGTGAAACGCGCGGACTTAAGCGGATATTCGCGCTCGTATGCGCGGGCATGGGCGCTGCGGGCGTGATCTGGTGCCGCGCGGACGGCGCGTTTATCGCGCTCGGAGCAAGCGCGTATCTGCTTTTGAGACGCGGCGCGTTCGACGCGCTTGCGTGCGTCACGGGCGCGCTTTCGGCTGCGGGCGCGCTGTGTCATGCGTTCAAAACGCACATTATGAGCCTGAGCGGCTGTCTGTGCCGCTATATCGCGGAGTATCCCGCTGTGTGCGCCGCGCTCGCGGCGGCGTGCGCGCTTATATGCATAGTGCAAAAACGGCGTTCAGACAGGCCTTACGTGCGCTCGTATAGGCAAACGGCCGATATAAGCGCGGGTCTGTTTGTCGCGTGCGTGTGCGCCGCGTTTGTATATTTCACGTTCATAGACCGCATGAGCGTGCTGGATAAGGCGCTTTCGCACCTGCGCTTTTCGGATACGTGGGGCACGTACCGCGGCGCGGTGTGGACGCGCGCGCTCAGGCTGTACCTGCATTCGGACGTCAAAACCCTGCTGCTTGGATACGGCCCGGGCGGACTCAGTGCGCCGCTGTGGGAGCAGTACGGCGCAGAGCTCGCCTCCATCGCGGGACGCCGCTTTAACGACGCGCACAGCTCCGTAATACAGTATCTGCTCACGACCGGCGCGCTGGGTCTTAGCGCGCTGTGCGGGCTTATAAGCTGCGCGCTGGCGCGGGCGTTCAAAAACGGAGGCGCGCCCGGAAACGCCGCTTTGTGCGCCGCGGTCACATATATACTGCATTCCCTGCTCACGGTCACGCAGCCGGAGACGGGACCGCTGTTTGTCGTGCTGCTGTTTTCAGCGTACGCGCGCGGCAGCGCGGACGCGCCTGATAAAAAGAGATGCGGAGGCGTGACAGATGCGCGTGCTTGACATAGACATGGACTTTTTTCTGTCCCGCACCTGCCCGTTCGCACCCGAGAAAAGCCGTCCCGCCGACGCCTGCGCCGCGCCCTGGAGCGAAAACGACGTGCGCGCGTATCTTGAAAACAATCTCGGGCTTTCTCGCGCGCGGCGCATACCCGGGCGCACGGGCGTGACGCACGACGAAGCCGCGCTGTACTGGCGTGAGCTCGCGCGCGAGGGCAGACTTGTCCTGCCGTTTGAAATAACGCACGTGGACGCGCATTCCGATCTGGGCATAGCGCAGAGGGGCTATCCCTTCGTAAAGCATACCGTGCTCTCGCGTCCCGTGGAAAAGCGCGCGGAGTTCGCGGAATTCAGACAGATGGGACAGCTGAACGAGGCGAATTACCTGATGTTCGTGCTCGGCGCGCGCATGGCGGACAGGCTTGTAAACGTCAGAAATCCCGCTTCAAAACCCGACCTGCCCTCTGAGATATTCGAAAGCTCCCATACGATCCGTCTTGCAAGCGCGTTTCCCGCGCTGTTTGAGCCTTTGTACGGCAAAGAACCCGCGGTCTCGTATGCGGAGTTTAAAGACCCGCTTGCGTATAAGGCAGGGGCAGATTTCGACTTCGCGTTCGCGGCGCAGTCTCCGCGCTATGCGCCGGCGAGCGCGGATTTTATACTCGAAATCATAAAAGAATACATTTCGGAGGATTAGACAAAGCGCGTGCGGTATGGTATAATCACATCAGCACGTTTTGAGAGGCAAATATGGAACTGTATCTTATACGCCACGGCGAAAGCGAGGCGAACGCGCTCGATCTGCATTCGGGCTGGTCTCCGGTAGACCTGACTGAGGAGGGGCGCGCTCAGGCGCGCGGCGCGCACGAGTTGCTTGCGGGCGCCGTTTTCGACCGGATATACGTAAGCGACGTAAAGCGCGCGCAGCAGACCGCGCGGATCGTGTTTCCGGAAGCGGAGTTTACGTACTGCACGCTTATCCGCGAGCTCGACAACACCGCCATGCGCGGCAAAAGCGCGCAGGACATGCTGAAGCTGTTCCCGGATAAATACCCCGCGTGCAGAAGGGCGTTCGACTACGCGCCTCTTACGGGGCTCGACTGCGAAAGCGGCGCGCATCTGCGCAGCCGCGCGGCCGCGTTTCTGCGTCTTGTGCGGGACAGCGGCTGCGAACGATCAGCGGCGGTCTGCCACGCGGGCTTTATACGCGCGTGCGCGGCGCATATACTGGATACGCCCACGCACAATCCGCCGCTTGTGTGCATGAACGCGTCTGTCAGCGTGCTTATGTTCGTACGGGAAAAATGGCGCGTAAAGGCGTGGAATATTACGGGAGGTTTATTATGAAGCTATCGGAAATCCAGATCAGGGACCCCTACGTGTATACGGAAAACGGCCGCTATTATCTCTACGGCAGCACCTCGCGCGACATCTGGCACGACGAGCTCGGCTGCTTCGAGGCGTACGTCAGCGCTGATTTGCGTGAGTGGCAGCCGCTGGGCGACGTATTCGACCGTCCGCAGGGCTACTGGGGCACGAAGAACTTCTGGGCGCCCGAGCTGCACAGGTATGAAGGAAAGTACTATCTGTTCGCGTCCTTCAAGGCGGAGGGCGTGTGCCGCGGCACCGCCGTGCTCAAGAGCGATTCCCCGGAGGGGCCGTTCCGCCCGTGGAGCGAGCGCGCGCTTACGCCCGCTACCTGGGAGTGCCTCGACGGCACGCTGTACGTCGAGGACGGCGCTCCTTATCTCGTGTTCTGTCACGAGTGGGTGCAGGTGGGCGACGGAGAGATACTGTATATGCCCCTCACGCACGATCTGAGCGCGCCCGCGGGCGAGCCGACGCTTATGTGCCGCGCGGGCGAGGCTGCGTGGGCGCGCGTGGTGAAGCATTCAAGCGGGATGAGCGGCTATGTGACCGACGGCCCCAACATGTACAAAACCGCTTCGGGCGCGCTTTTGATGCTGTGGAGCACGCTGTCGCCCGCAGGCTACGCCATAGGCTGCGCGCGCAGCGCGAACGGCCGGCTTTCGGGCCCGTGGACGCATGAGGCAAAGCCGCTGTTTGACAAGGACGGCGGGCACGGCATGATATTTACCGCCTTTAGCGGCAAAAAGTATCTGTCCATACACAGCCCGAACAATACGCCGGAGGAGCGCGCGCTGTTTATAGAAACGTGCGAACGCGGGGATACGCTTTATATTCCGCAGGACGCGGACATAATAAGATAAAGGCGGAGAAGCAATATGAAGATACTGTATCAGGGCACGGCGGCGGCGGAGGGCATACCTGCGCTGTTCTGCGAGTGCGAGGCGTGCAGGCATGCGCGCGCGGTGGGCGGACACGAGATACGCATGCGCTCGGGCGCGCTGGTGGACGGAGTGCTGAAGCTGGACTTCGGGCCGGATTCCTACAGGCAGGAGCTCGACGCGCATCTGGATTATTCCCATCTTAAATCCGTTTTGATCACGCATTCGCACGAGGATCATCTGAGCGCGCACGAGCTTGCGCTGCGCCGCGAGGTATACGCGTACGTATACGGGGAGGATAACGTGATGACCGTGTACGGAAACGCGCGCACGGGCGATTTGCTTGCCAAATACCTTAATCCGCTGCTGGAATACAGACAGGTCTTTCCCTTCGAGACCTTCGAGACCGCCGAGGGCTACCGCGTGACTCCGCTGGACGCGGTGCACTGCGTATGGGACCAGGGCGGAATGTACCCGCTCACATATAAAGGGAAAAAGTATTTCCGCAGCGAGCAGGCGCTGTTTTACCTGATAGAAAAGGACGATAAGCGTCTGCTGTACGGCCACGATACGTCCGAATTCACGTCTGAGGACATGGAATTCCTTGCGGGAAAGCATCTCGATCTGGTGTCTCTGGACTGCACGAACGGCGCGCTCGTGAACAAATGGGTGGGGCACATGGGCTGTGAGAACGATCTGAACATGCGCCGCGCGCTCACCGAAAACGGCGCGGCGGACGGGCGCACGGTATTCGTAGCGAACCACTTTTCGCATAACGGGGTAAGGCCGGAGGCGGAAATGCAGCAGCTGCTGCCGGGCTTCATTATCGCCTATGACGGACTCGAAATCGAATTCTGAGAGGGAAATCCGCCTGCGCCCGCTCAGGGCGGAGGACGCGCCGGCGATGCTCGCGTGGATGAACGACGGCGAAAGCGTGAAATACCTCGGCAGCGGCTTTGCACGCCCAAGAAGCCTTGAGGACGTAAGAGAGTATATAGAACTGCGTCTGGACGGGGAATTCACGGGCGAGTGCTTCGCGGTGGCGGACGCGCACACGGACGAGTATCTCGGTCAGTGCGACCTGATGCTGCCCGACGCGCGCGCGGGCACTGCGGAGGCGGCGATAGTGCTGCTGCCCGACAAACGCGGACGCGGCACAGCCGCGCAGGCGCTAAGACTGCTGGTAAAAAAAGCGTTCGGCGAGCTCGGCTACAGACGGCTGTACCTGAAATGCGCCTCTGAAAATGCAAGCGCCGTCAGGCTCTACGAACGGGCCGGCTTCGTGCGCGAGGGCACGCTCAGACAGCATATCTTCGCGGACAGCAAGCTTATGGACGTATACATTTACGGCCTGCTCAAAACCTGAGCAGGCCGTAAGGCTGCAGGGGGGCGATCAATTCGCCGAATAAACGCTGCCGAACGCGGCTTCCTCGTCGAGCGCCTGCAAAAAAGCCATGTAATAAGAAGGAGTGTGGCCCTCGAACGCCGCTGCAAAGCCGCCCAGGACCTGTAAAAGAGGCGCGTACTGGATTTTCAGCATGAACGCGGGCATGCCCGTGCGCGCGCTTACGCGCTGCGCCTGAATATCCGCGCAGGCTAAAAACGCGAGCGCCTGATAGTACAGCCCTTCTCCCATGAAGGAAAGCAGCGAGGCAGTGCCCGAGGCGGAGCTCAGCGCGCGCACGCCGTCTTCGCCGTACATAAGCAATACTGCCAGCAGCGTGTTGTTTTTCCAATCTGAATTCAGGTGGCTTACGGCGTCAAGTATGTATTTGCCCCATTCGGTATCCGCGTATTTTTCGCTTACGAGAGAGACGACGGCGGGATCGACGCTGTCTTTATTCACGCGCAGATACATGGTGTTTATAAAATCGACGAGCAGCTCTTCCCATATGGATACGTACGCGTCGACGGAGGGGATGAGCCTGTAAAACGAGTCTGCGATATCGTCAACGCGCGCCTGCAGGGAGTTAAACGCCGCAAGGTCGAGCGGTTTTCCGGTAAGTACAGAAAAGCGCGTTACGACGCTTTCGTATTTTAAGGCCGCTTCTTCGCCTGAGAGCGCGGGATCGATGCCGCCGAACGTGCGCGTTACGCCGTAGCGCGTATAGCCCCACGCGGGCAGAGGCAGAACCGGCACCACGTCCCGCTCGTTCACTATGCTGAATATGTTGTCGTACAGAGGGTCGCCCTCGCCTGCCTGTCCCTCGCGCACCGTGGTGGGGGTGGCGAAGGAATACGTGAATATGTCCTGCGGCGCGGCGTTTATAAGCCCGGCCTGCGCCGCGCCGTCAAGCTCCGCCGCCGCGACGTTCACGGTCGCCGCCGCGCGGCTGTAGCCCGTGAGCCAGATTTTGAGCGGTGCTTCGGCGCAGTGCTCGCCCGCGTAAGACATAAGCGTGTGCGCCATCAGGCGTCCCGCGTTTCCGAAGCCCGCGTGCACGCCGCCTTCGCCTATGTGGAAATTGTTCGAAAAGCCGCAGCCGTAATCGCTGCAGCGCGCGACGCCTATAATAAGCTCGCGGTCGCCGACGCGCCTGTGCGCGAGCACGAACGCCTCGCTGTCCGTGGAATCGTTAAGCGTCACGTCGTATTTGTAAGAATAATAATCCGCAAAGCCGAACGCCTCGAGCGCCGTCCGCGCGTTTTTATCGCGTCCGAAATCGCCGCTTTCTCCCCAGTGCGCGCTCGTGCCTATCGCCATAAGCGACGTAAGCAGGCTTGCGCGCATCAGCGCGTGGTTGTAATTATAGGAGGACGACGAAAACCAGCCATCGTCCAGCTCGACGTCCGTCCTGCCGCCCAGCGCCGCTATGGGCACCGAATATACCTCGGCGCACGCGCCAAAGGAAACCGCCGCGCACAAAAGCGCGCAGAGAAAACAAATCAGGCGCCGCTTTATCATGCTTTTCATATGTGTTTATCCGCCGATTTTAAGCCACATGCAGGGGCGGCAGCCTACGTTGGAGTGACCCACGTCCGCGCCGAAAAGCGATATGCTGCCGCTGTTGCCGTATACGTACATGGCGTTTACGCGCCAGCGCCCGGGGGAGCGCAGCCACCAGAAGTTGCTGTCGTTTTCGGAATTCGCGTGCCGCGCCGCGCGGGTCTGAGAGCTCACGCGGTCGGCCTTGTTCGGCATGTACTTGCGCACCTCGTCGTAGCTGAGGAAGAACACGTAATCCTCCGTATCGGGGCCGCCCTTTATGCCGTATTCGGGATTGTCGGCGTTTTGGTTGTGGGTGAGGAGTATGCGGCTGCGCTCGGCGTCGGTGAAGGCCTCGGTGTAAAATATGCTGTTGCACCAGTAACGGACGTGCAGCTCGCTGTTGTAGAGGTCCTCCTCGCTGCCGCGCGTCTTTTTATCCTGCATAAGTATGCCGTCGTGACCGTAGACGTTAAACTTGCGCGAGGGGTCCTCCGGCTGGCTGCCCCAGTAGTTGTGGTCGAAATCGCCTATGTACGAATATGCCCAGTAGGTGTATTTGTATTTTATCCACCACGGATTGAAGTAGGAGCGGTTAAGCAGTATGTATTTGCTTATGACGAGCATCCTGCCGTCCTCGACTGCGAGCACCGTCCACTCTATCGGCTCGCGGCTGCCGCCGTCGCCCGCCTGCTCGCATGTGCCCATAAGCAGCTTGTCGGCTACGCTCACTTCGTCGCTGACTATTACGTCCCCGCCTTTAAGCTTGCATACGGCGAAGTACTGCCCGCCCTGCGCGGGGGTGTAGGAAAACGTGCCGTTTTTGACTTTGCCCTCGGCTATGGGCGTGTCGTTTCCGTATATGTATATCCTGTAGTTCGTGGCGTTTTTCGCCGTCCAGGTGACAGGCACGCCCGCGCAGCCGTTATAGCGCGTGTCGCACGAAATGCGGCTGTCCGCGCACGCGCATACGCACAGCGCGAACAGTATCGCCGCAAAAACCGAAACCAATATGATTTTACGCATATATTCAACCTGTCGTCAACTGATTTTTACCCACATCGCGGGACGGTAGCCCATGTCGCTGTGACCGACGTCCGAGCCGTAGGTGGAGAGCGAGCCGCCCGTGCCGGTTATGTACATCGCGTTCACGCGGTATTTGCCGGGAGACCTCAGCCACCACACCGAGCCGGTGTTGGATTTGTTCTCGTTTTTCGCGACCGTGGTCTGAGTGGTCTTTCTGAGCGCGTTGCCGCTGCCGGGCATGTAGGCGTTGGCCTCGTTATAGCTTAGGAAGAACACGTGATCCTGCGTATCCGGGCCGCCCTTTATGCCGTCGGGACTGTTTTCGTTGGTATTGGTCACCAGCATTATGCGCGCTCTTTCCTCGTCCGTGAAGGCGGAATTATAGAAGGTCTCGTTGCACCAGTAGCGCGCGTGCAGGGGATACAGGTCTGCCTCCACGCCCCAGCTGCCGTTTTTGAGCGGTATATGCGTGGGGGTGATGCCGGTTATGCGCGAGGCGTCGCTTTCGGGGCCGCTGCCGCGGTAGTTGACCGAGATAGTGCCTATATACGAGCCCGACCAGTAGGTGTATTTGTATTTGATCCAGGAGGGATTGAAGTACGAGGCGTTTTTGATAACGTAAGTAGTGATGACCAGCGCCTTATCGCCCTGTACGGACAAAACAGTCCATTCGAGCGCGTCCTGCGTATTTTCGTTCGCGTCCTGCTCGTATACGCCTATGTACAGCTTGTCAGAAACGCTTATCTCCTCCGAGGTCTGAGTGCTCACGGTCAGGGGATTGGTAAGCGTGATGCGCGCGTAATAGCTGCCCGCGGAATCGGGCGTCCACTTGTACTGCGTGCTTTCGGTGGACGCGGAAACGTGCACAGGCTCGCTCTCGCCCTGCTTGTATATCTCGTATACGTAGCTGTTTTTGCCAGAGTGCGTGCTCATGGGCTTTACTACCTTCCACGTGAGCGGGATCCCGGCGCAGGGGTTGAACGCGGTTTCGTATTCTATTTCGAACGAATCCAGATACTTTACCGTAAAGCCCTTCGCGCGCGCGTAGACGTCCATGGTGGAGTCTATGTAGCAGTATACCTCTGCGCCCGTTACTCCGTCGAACGCGTTTTCCTCTATCACCGCGTCGGGGCTCAGGCAGTAAATGGTCTTGAGCGCCGTGCAGTTTGCAAACGCGTTGTTTCCGATGTAAAGCGTGCTTGCGGGCAGCGAGATCGAGGTGAGCGCCGTATCGTTCATAAACGCCTCGTCCTCTATAGTGTTCACGTTCAGCGTAAACACCGCCTCGGCCAGCGCGCCGCCGCACAGCATAAGCGCGAGCAGCACCGCAATTATCCGTTTTATCATAAACCTTCCCTCCAAGGTGACAATTATCCTTTTATATAATACCACAAACGCACAGGCTTGTCAAATGAAGAGCGCGCAAAATGAAAGCGAAATTCGCTGCGAAAAACGCTGTGGCAATTGCAGAGAAAAGCGCCGCAGCGGGACATATGCGGAGCCTTGTAAATATCATGATGAGCAGAACTGAAAAATGCAAAGAGAAAGAAGGAGCGTCTGAGTTTCCGCTAAAGCTCCTTCTGTTTTCGTGATAAAGCGTATTTGCTGCAGGGCTGTTTTCTCAGTCGTTTGAGGGCTCTATCAGCAGGTCGATCATCCCGACCACGAGCAAAAACGCGAGCGCGAATACGAATATCGGCCATCTTATGCCCTGTATCTTCAGAGAGGCGTTTATCAGCGCGAACAGCACCACGAACACGAGCGTGCGCAGCGCGGCCGTCAATACGCTTTTTATCGCGGAGCCTCTGAACACCACCGCCTTCACGATCAGCAGCGCGACTGCGAGCACCGCAAGATAGAACACGGCGTTCGAGGCGATCTGGCCGAACCTGCTCATGTCAGCGCTCGCGATCAGCTCCATCAGCTTTTTGTATGCGAGCTCGTACACCACGGAGTGATACAAAAACCACGTGGCGGTAACGCTGACCACCGCGCAGGCGAGGCACACGAGCCCCCGCGCGAACGGACGGGCCAGCGCGAACGCCTCGTCCGACATTTTGTACATTTCGTTGTAGCCCAAAAAGCGCACCAGCGCGTATACGGGTATGGAGATCAGCGCGATTATCAGCAGGTTTATCAGCTCGCCCCAGAAATTCTGCCGCCCGTAGATCTCCTTCAGGTCGTCTTCTATGCCGGAAAAGCTTTCGAAATCGCCCTTCGTGCCCTGCATGTCGTTTATTTTGAATACGTTTTTGGCGGCGAAATCGTATATGCGTTTGTACATCGGGAAGTATCGAAGCCCCAGCTTTTCAAGCCCTGTGGCTTCGTCGATATCTTCCGCCTCGCCGGTATTCGGCGCGTCGAGCGCCTGCGCGGCCTGCGCGCCCGCGTCCGGGGTGTGCTCGCTTAAAAGCGCGTCCACCTTCTGCCTGTCGAACAGCTGATACACCAGATCCGTGTACAGCAGCGCGATCGCCGCGCCCAGCAGCGCGAGCGCCAGCAGCAGACAGATAAATCTTTTCATTGCAGTATTCCTCCGTGGATATCCGCCGCGGCGGGCCTCAGAAAAACAGGCTGCAGCCCGCCTGCCGGAAATTCTCGATAAGACGCCTTATGTCTTCCTCGCTTACCGAGAATTTCGCGGCGAGGCAGGTGATGCAGCAAAATTCTTCCGCCGCGCGGTTTATGAGCTTGCGCGTTATTGCGATCTCGTCGCTTGTAAGCTTACGTCCGCACAAGACGCAGTTCATACCGGCACGGCTTCGCAGACGGCTACTATGCAGTCGTGCGCGTCCGTGGTGACGTTCAGGTACTCGCTGTAGGTGCCCTCGAGGCTTCCCAGCACCGGCGAGAAGCGCAGTCCGAGCCCGCTTGCCGCGGAAAGTCCCACGTCGCTGAAGGTGAAGGAGACGTTGCGCGCCTCGTCGTTAAAGTTGAAAAACGCCACGGCGTATTTGCCGCCGTCCAGATGCCTGAACACGCACAGCTTCTTTTCCCGCTCGGGATTGCCCAGGAATATGGGCTGGCGGCACTCCGCGTCCTGGTCTATCGCGATCAGGTCGCGGTTTTTGAGCAGTGCGAGCATCTCCTTGTCGAGCGAGCGTACGTCGCAGCCCAGCATCAGCGGCACGCCGCACATGCACCACAGCGCGAACTCGCTGCGGTAGTCCGCCGCGGTCATGCCCTGCACGCCCACGTTGCCCTTGCCGTACATGCCTACGGTGAGCATGTCCATGTCGTTGAAGCACTGGGGAGCGTTCGCGTTCAGCTTGTCCATCTGGCTTATGGCGATATTGCGGAAGGATTCGGGCGTGTCGATTATGTCTCCGGTAGAGCGGTACATGTGCGCGCCGCAGGAGCGTATCCACTGCCATACGTTGTCGCTGCCCCAGTTGCAGGCGGAGAAAAGTATGTCCCGTCCGCTTTCGCGCAGCGCCATGCCCATGCGCCGGTACAGCAATTGTCCCTCGAAGCCGCCGGGCCTGTAGCAGAAGTCGTATTTAAGAAAATCCACGCCCCACTCCGCAAACGTCCGCGCGTCCAGAAATTCGTGGTCGAAGGAGCCGGGGTAATCCGCGCAGGTGCGCTGACCCGCGCAGGAGTACATGCCGAATTTCAGACCCTTGCCGTGTACGTAGTCCGCCAGCGCCTTCATGCCGTGCGGGAACTTTACGGGGTCGGGTACTATGCTCTTCGTCACGCTGTCGCGCTTTCTGAGACTCCAGCAGTCGTCTATGACCACGTACGTGTAGCCGGCGTCCTTAAGCCCGAGCTCCGCTATCGCGTCCGCGCTTTCGCGCACGAGCGCGTCGGAAATGTCGCTTCCGAAGGTGTTCCAGGTGTTCCAGCCCATCGGGGGAGTGTTTACCAGCATTATTCATCATCCTTTCAGCTTGTTCAGCCAATATATGAACCTGTCCTCAGGCTCGGCTTCGAATATCATTCGCTCGCCCGTCGTCGGGTGAGTAAAGCCTATGCGCGCCGCGTGCAGCAGCTGTCCGCCCTGCACGGGATACGGGGATTTTTTGGGGCCGTATACGGGATCGCCCAGCACCGGATGCCCGAGCGAGGCCATATGCACGCGTATCTGATGCGTGCGTCCGGTCGAGAGCACGCATTCGACGTAAGCCGCGCCGCGCAGCTCTTCGATTACGCGCCAGTTAGTGCGCGCGGGCCTGCCGCCGGGCACGATCGCCATTTTCTTGCGGTCGGCCGGATGCCGGCCTATGGGCGCGTCCACGCTGCCGCTTTCGGCTTTCATTGCGCCGATAATGATAGCCTTGTATGCGCGCTCTATCGTATGTGCGGCGATCTGTTCGGACAGGCTTACGTGCGCGCGGTCGTTTTTGGCCACGAGCAGCAGCCCGCTCGTGTCCTTGTCGATGCGGTGCACTATGCCGGGGCGCAGCGCGCCGCCGATGCCGGACAGGTTGTCCAGGCGCGCGAGCAGCGCGTTTACGAGCGTGCCGTCGTGATTGCCCGCGGCGGGATGCACCACCATGCCCGAGGGCTTGAAAACCACCGCGAGATCGGCGTCCTGATACACGACGTCTATGTGAATGTCCTGCGGGACCGCCCAGCTCACAGGCTCGGGCTCGGGCGGCTCGAAATCCACCGTGTCGCCCGATCTGAGCGCGTAGCCGGATTTGGTCTGCACGCTTCCGTTTACACAGGCGTGTCCGTCCTTTATAAGCGCGCCTGCGCGGGAGCGCGTTATGTCCGCCTTTTCGGACAGGAATACGTCGAGCCTTACGGCGCAGTCGCATACGCAGCGCATTGGTTTCAGCCTTCGCTCTGCGGCGCGCGCGCGGGCGCGCAGACATACGCGCACGCGAACACCGCCGCGCCTGCGCAGATGCAGACGTCCGCAAAATTGAATACCGGAAATCTGACGAAATCCAGACGTATCATATCCGTGACCGTACCGGTCAGTATGCGTTCGAGGAAGTTGCTTATACCGCCCGCGAGCACCGCGCACAGCGCCGCGCGCGCGCATAGACGCATGCTCCCCTTCAGTATGAACGCGCTCAGCGCACACAAAAACGCGGCGTTCAGCACCGTGACCAGAGCGGGCGCGCCTGCCAACAGTGAAAACGCCGCGCCGCTGTTCGTGACGCGCGCGAGCGAGAGAAAGCCCTTTATCAGGCTTACGCCGCCTTCCGGGAGCAGCCGGCGGCACAAAAGCGCCGACGCCGCGCATGCGAGCGCGGACGCGGCAAAACAGCACAGGCACACCGCTTTCGTGTGCCTGACTGCGCGCATGCCGCTCTCAGCCATATCGGGCTATAAACGCTTAAGCGCTTATTCCGCCGGAGCGTAGAGAGAGCTTTCCTTAAGCAGCTTGTTCTGCTCCTCGACGAGCTTTGAGAACGCGCGGTGATATTCCTCGCCCGCGTTTCTGACCTGCTCGTAATCGGCGCGGATCTCGCTGAGCTTCTGCTGCGCCTGCGCCTCGGTGTTCGCCGCCTGCTCCTCTGCGTCGGATACTATGCGGCGCGCCTTTTTGCGGGCGTCGTCTATCGTCTCGTCCGCTATGCGCTGAGCGCTTATAAGCGTTTCGCGCAGAGTGGTCTCAAGGTTTTTGAAGTAGCTGGGCTCGTTGAAGGTAGGCGCGCTCGCCTCTTCCTTTACGGCGGGCACGGCGGCGGCCTGCTCCTTCGCGGCCTCGGCGGCCTGCTTCGCGCCGGCGAGCTCCTTTCTGAGCGCGGCGGCCTCGCTTACGGCCTTGTCGCGCTCGGCGGTGAGCGCGTCTATCTCGCGTGCGAGCTCCTCGGTCTGGGACGCGAGCTCGTCCAGAAAATCGTCGACGTCGTCGCGCCTGTAGCCGTTTTTCTCGGTGGGGAAATCCATGTCACGTATCTGCTTTACAGTTATTGCCATACTGCCCATCCTTTCAAGTGCCTGAATTGTGTAAACTCAGCTAATCTAATTCGCCGTACCGGCGGGGTGTTCCTGCCTTGGGTCAGAATATAATTCCGACCAGCCAGCCCAATATCTCCAGCAGCACTATCGTGACTGCGGGGGAGAAGTCTATACTGAAGGTGCCGAACAGGCGCGTGAGCAGCGCGCGCACGCGCCCGACCACAGGCTCAGTTATTACAGTGAGCGCGGTCAGCACACTGCCATCCTGCGGCAGAAAAAAGCGCAGCACGTATCTGAGGATTATGCACAGCTCGTACAGCCCGATTATCGTGGCGATTATCCGCGGAATAGCCATAAGGCTCAGCCTTAAACCGAAAAACAGCATTTCAGTACCTCCTTTCGATATGACGGGACATGTTGACGTTTACGTTCTTGGGCGCGATCAGATACGTGGAATCCGTTATCTTGCGTACCTTGGCGTTCAGGGCGAACGCCGCGCCCGCGAGAGTGTCTATTATGCGCTGGCTCATGCGGTCGTCGGTGTCGTCGAAGTTTATAACGACGCTCGTGCCCGCGATTATGTCGCGTATCACGCCTGCGCATTCGGAAAGCGAGCTGACGTAATACACTATAGTGTCCGCGCGCTGCGCAGGCAGGTTTTCCGTTCTGCCGCCTGTGGAGGCACGCGAGGCGCGGCGCGCGGGCGCGGGCGCGCTTTTTACGCTTTGCCCGCGGGAGCGCGCGTAGGCGGCCTCGTATATGCTCGAGCCCGCGTCCGCCGCGTTTTTGCGTTTGGAGCGCGTGAGGGGTATGCCGCCCGCCTCGTCCTCGTCCGGCTCTATCGATATTATTTTAAGCTTCTGCAGAAGCTGCGCGAAGCCCGAAATCTGCGCCATTTAAGTTCAGTCCCCCAAAGAATGCGTTTTATTTTATAAGCACCTGCGAGCCGCTTGAAAGCTCACCTAGCGGCTGTATCAGCACCGTGCCGTCGGAGCGGTACGCGAGCACCTCGACCGGCACGAAGGTCTCTCCGGGCACGTCGTATCTCCATACGCCGGTCTGGCCGCTTACCGTGACCAGCGCCTTTTTGGAGACCAGCAGGCCCGACATGTTCGCGCCTATCGACGCGGTGCCGGTGCGGGTGTAAAGCAGCGAGCCGATGGGCTTGCTTACCTCGAGCACAGCCATGACCGTTTTGCCGTTTTTCGCCACGTTTATTATTTCGCCGTCGTACATGATCTCGTCGAAGCCCGCGACCGTGAACTGATATACCGTGCCCAGCGTCGGATTCCACTCGCCGTCTTCGCTCATTAAGACCGCGTACCAGTGATTTTGGTTCACTATGCGGAAGAGCCGCGCGACCGAGCGCGCGCCCTCGCCGCTTTCGAGCTTTTCGCCCGCCAGCACGCGCTGTGCGTCGTATATGGACAGTTCCTTTACCGTATCCGCGTTCAGCGTGCTTTCGTAGCCGTCCAGATAAAAGCTTACGACTCCCTCGGCGGGCGCGTTCTTTACGGACCTCTGGCCGGTTATCGCGATTATGCGCTGGTTTTCGCGGTCGTACAGGCCCATGAGCTTGGTATCGCTTCTGCGGTTGGAGCTCATATACGCGCGGCGCGCGTCCATCGCGTCCTTAAGCGCCCTTACGGCGTCCGGGATATTTCCGCGCGAGGCGCCGCGTATAAGGCTTTTAAGCTCGCTCGCCCGCGCGTCTACCTCGAGGTCGAGCACGTCCAGCTCGCTGTCCAGCTCGTTTCCGAGTATCAGCTTGTGGTATTCCTGTATGCTCTGGCGCGTGGTGTTCAGCTCGTTCATCAGCTTTTTCATGTTGCCGTTTTTGTATATGTAGGCAACCGCTTCACCCTCGCGGACTATCGTGTTTTCACGCGCTGCGAATTCCGTATACGTGACCTGCGTGTCGGTGACCAGCGTTTCGTCGCGCACGATTATGCACTGCACCGTGTGCGTGTCGCTGGCGACGCCGCTCATGACTACCGTCACCTCGCTGCCGCCGCCGCAGGTGTTCAGATTTATGAGCACGACGACCATGACCACTATCAGCAGCAGCAGGTAGAACCTGCCGGTCACGCGTATTTTCAAAGCGCTGTCTCCTTTCCCGCACAATATCCCAGTATGTATTTCATTATATACGATATTCGGTAATTTTTCAACACATGATTTGTAACGATTGACATTTATCGGACATAAGTACTATAATTTAACCTGTAAAAGCTGTTTGCGGAGAGCCGGAGGATGAAGTTTACACGCAGATATCTGAGCATAGCGGGCTTTGAAATATACTGGTACGCGGTGCTTATCGTGGCGGGGATCGCGGCGGCGTACGTTTCGGGCGTGCACCGCGAAAAACGCATGGGGCTTAAAAAGGACACGGTGCTGGACCTTATGCTGTGCGTGCTGCCGGCGGGCTTCGTCGGCGCGAGGCTGTATTACGTGCTGCTGAACCCCGCGGGCTTTGATTCGCTCGTGGACGTACTTAACCTGCGCACGGGCGGGCTTGCGATTTACGGCGGAGTAATAACGGGGCTTTTGGCCGGATTCATATACGCGCGCGTCAAAAAACTGGATTTCGTACGTCTGTGCGATCTCTGCCTGCCCTGCGTAGCGCTGGCGCAGAGCGTCGGCCGCTGGGGCAATTTTTTAAATCAGGAGGCGTACGGCGCAGAGCTGCGCGTGCGCGCGCTGCAGTTTTTCCCGCTTGCGGTGAATATAGACGGCGCTTACTACGCCGCCGCGTTTTTTTACGAGTCCGTGTGGTGTCTGGGCATATACCTTGTGACGAACGTCCCGAAAAGTGCAAAAAGCTTCGCCGCCAGAGGCCGCGCGGCGCTTGGGTATCTGACGATGTACGCATTCGAAAGATGCGCCGTGGAGGGCATACGCACGGACAGCCTGTATCTGGGAACTATCCGCGCAAGCCAGCTGCTGAGCGCGCTGGTTCTGACCGCGTGCGGCGCGTGCGTACTGCGCCTTGCGCGCGCAGACAGGCTGAGCGCGGCCGTATTTTTCGTATCCTGCGTATTCGTCACGCTTTCCTGCTGCGGCGCGCTGCCCGCTGTGTGCGTGTACTGCGCGCTGCCGCCTGCGGCGTTCGCGCTCGTCCGCGCACAGCTGCGTAAAGCGTTAACGTGAGGTGTTGACATAAGTACTTCTATTAAGTATAATTCTTTAATAATAAACGTGCAGCCGGAGATAACCGAATGAGAAAAAAGAGCATACTTATACTTATCTGCGCCGTACTGCTTACCGCTTTCGCGGCGTACGCCGCGGCGTTTGGCCTGACAGTGGGCGGAAAAACCGTCCTAAAGCCCGCGGGAGAGGGGCTGAGCCTCGGCCTTGACCTGCGCGGAGGCATATACACGGTGTTTCACGCCGAGAAGGGCGAGTATTCCGACAGCGATTTCGACGCGCTTTTAAGCGATACCGCCGAGGCGCTGCGCGCGATGCTGACCGAGCGCGGCTACACCGAGGCAAACGTTTCCACACAGGGCGACGGAAACGTCAGGATAGAAATACCCGATATTAACGACCCGCAGGAGATCGTAAAGCTCATAGGCACGCCCGCGCACCTCGAATTCCGCGATCCAAACGGGAACGTGATAATGCAGGGGCGCGACATAAAGCGCGTGAACGCGGAGTTCGACACCCAAAGCGGCGGCTACTGCGTGGCGTTCGTGCTGACGGACGAGGGCGCGCAGGCGTTTTCGGCTGCCTCGACGCGGCTTGTGGGCAGCTATATTTCCATAGTCGTCGACGGCGTGACGATCTCTTCGCCCCGCGTGAGCGAGCCGATAACGGACGGACGCGGCCGCATCACGCTGGGCGGCGGCACGCTGGCACAGGCGGAGAACCTCGCCACGAGCATACAGTCCGGCGCGCTGCCTCTGGACATACACGAAATCGAGACCCGCACGATCTCCGCCACGCTGGGCGACGACGCGCTTTCAAGCGCGTATACCGCGGGGCTTATCGGCGTCGCGCTGGTTATGCTGTTCATGCTCGCGATGTACAGAGTGCCCGGACTGATGGCGGATATCGCGCTGGTATGGTATATAATCATAGTGTTCGCTCTGCTGGTGCTGTTCAGGATACAGCTCACTTTGCCCGGCATCGCGGGCATACTGCTGGGCATAGGCATGGCGGTGGACGCGAACGTGGTCATATTCGAACGCTTCCGCGAGGAAATGAACGCGGGACGTTCGGGCGAGGCGGCGCTCAAGGCGGGCTACAAAAACGCGCTCAGGGCGATCACGGACGCGAACGTCACCACCCTTATCGCCGCGTTCGTGCTTATGTACTTCGGCACGGGCTCGGTAAGGGGCTTCAGCTATACGCTGTGCATCAGCGTCGTCGTGTCCATGTTCACAGCGGTGGTCGTCACGCGCTTTCTGCTTAAGCGCGCGGTGCGTCTGGGGCTTACAAATCCCGCGCTGTACGCCCGCCCGCTCAGGGAAAGACAGCCCTTCGGCGTCTGCGCGCTGTTCAGATACACGAGATGGGTGCCTGCGGTACTGATTTTAGCTGCGGCAGTTCTCAATATTTTCGGACACGGGATAGACCCGGGCCTCGACTTTACCGGAGGCACGTTAATAGAGTATTCGATGGACGAGGAATTCAGCGCCGAGGAGGTAAAGGCGCTCCTCGCCGACACAGGCTACACGGACGTGAGCGTGTCGGGAGTGCGCGCTCTGGACGGCGGCGGCAGGAACCTTCAGATCCGTCTGCGCCTTGAATACGACGAGGCGCCCGACGTACTGCCCGCAGTCGAACGCGCGCTTGAGGCGTATCCGCTTCTTACACTGAATTCGTCCTATGCGGCGGACAGGGAATACGTGCTCGCCCACGAGCTTGAGGAAGAATACATAGGCGCGCGCGTGCTGCTTTACGACGGCGACGCAGACAGCGACAAGGTCGCAGACAGCGTAATCGACGCCCTCGAGGAAATGCACATACCGTATACGGGCGTGCACGCATACGAGCTGGACGACGACGCGGACGGCAGACAGCTGCTGCTCTACGTCCTGCCGGCGGGCGAGGGCGTGCAGGCGCGCAGCGTAATAGACGCCGCGCTCAGGCAGAAATACCCGTCTGTTCAGTACGTCAGCATGGAGCACGCCGGCGCGGTGTCCTCCGCCGCGCTCATCAAAAACGCGCTTTTGTCGCTCGCGGTGGCTCTCGTACTGATGCTGATCTATATAGCTGTACGCTTCGATCTGTATTCCGGCGTGGCCGCGCTTGCGGGTCTGGCGCACGACATGCTTATAATGCTGGCGGCGATGAGCTTTTTCTCCCGCTGGTATCAGATAAACTCGCCCTTCATAGCGGCGCTTCTTACGATAGTCGGCTATTCCATAAACGACACGATAGTCATATTCGACCGCGTGCGCGAAAACAAAAAGCAGCTTGAAAAGGCGTCCAACGAGGCGATAGCGGACATAAGCGTAACCTCGTCGCTCTCGCGCACGATAAGCACCTCCGTCACCACGCTGTTTACGCTGCTGGCGCTGTACGTGCTGGGCGTAGCGTCTATAAAGGAATTCACATTCCCGCTTATCGCAGGCATGCTCGCGGGCGCGTTCTCCTCTAACCTTATAAACACGCCCGTTTGGGCGAAGCTGCTTAATCGGGCGGAAAAGAAACGCGACAAACGCCCGAGGGACGTGGAATAAGGTGCGCGCATGCTGATAATGAGACAAAGGCCCGCGGAGGCGGGCGCGGCGTGGGAGTGCCCCAGGGGGATGAACCCGATACTGCACCGTATGCTGCTTACGCGCGGCGTGACGAGCGACGACGGGGCGCGCGCGTTTCTGCATCCGGGAATGGGGATGCTGCACGATCCGTTCCTGCTGCACGACATGCGCAGGGCGGTGGACGTGATAAACGCCGCGCTCAAAGCGCATAAGCGCATCTGCGTTTACGGGGATTACGACGTGGACGGCGTCTGCGCGAGCGCGATACTTACGCTGTACCTGCGTGAAAGGGGCGCGCAGTGCGAGCCGTACCTGCCCTCGCGCCATAAGGAGGGCTACGGGCTGAACGCGGACGCGGTGGACAGGCTCGCCCGCGAATACGACCTGCTTATAACCGTGGACTGCGGCATAACCGCCTTCGAGCTGGTGGAGCGCGCGCTCTCCGAGGGCATGCAGGTGATAGTTACCGACCACCATCAGATAGGCGACAGGCTGCCGCCCTGCCCGACGGTCAATCCGCTGCTGGGCGAGTATCCGTTCAGGTACCTGTGCGGCGCGGGCGTGGCGTTTCAGCTGGTGGCGGCGCTCGCGGGACGGTCGAAGGCGATGGAGTACGTGGATCTCGCCGCGCTTGCGACGATCGCGGACATCGTGCCCCTGCGGGACGAAAACCGCGCGATAGCCTATCTGGGTCTTAAGCGCATCAACTACGAATACAAGCGCCCCGGCATACGCGCGCTTATGGAGGTAAGCGGACTGGACGGCCGCATCATAAACGCGGGCAACGTGGCGTTTCAGATGACGCCGCGCATGAACGCGAGCGGCAGAATCGGCGACGCTATGCGCGCCTACAGCCTCATGGTTTCGCGCGACCGCGAGGAATGCATGCAGCTTGCCGCGGAGCTGGACGAGGAAAACCTTAAGCGCAAGGAGCTTGAAAACAAAGCGATAAACGAGGCGGAGGCGCAGCTTGCCGCCTACGATTTCTACGACCGTTCGGTCATAATCGTGAAGGGCGAGGGCTGGAATCTGGGCGTGATAGGGCTTGCCGCCTCCCGCCTGACGGAAAAATACCATTATCCCACCGTAGTGTTCACGAACGACGAGGACGGCTCTCTGGTGGGCTCCTGCCGCTCGATAGAGGGAGTGGATATATTCGAGGCGCTCACGCACACCGCGGACCTGCTTGAACGCTTCGGCGGACACAAAATGGCCGCGGGACTCAAATTGGCGCCCGAAAACCTGAGCGAATTTTCGCGCCGCCTCGGCGAATACATAAAAACTACATACGATTTCAGGCTCTGGATACCCTGCCTCGAATACGACTGGGCGATAGGGGGTAGGGAGCTTACGCCGGAGCTTACGCAGGACGCCGAGCGGCTCGCGCCCACGGGCTGTCAGAATCCCGGTGCGGTGTTTTTGTCGCGCGGCGAGGTGACAGAGGCGTATCCGGTGGGACGGGAAAAGGAGCATTTAAAGCTCGCCCTCAAAACGGAGGACGGCACGTTCCTGCCCGGCATCTGGTTTAGACACGCCGCCGACGCGCCCGCGCCGGGCAGCGCGGCGGAAATACTGTACGCCCCCTCGGTAAACGAGTATCAGGGCAGGCGCAGCATACAGGCGGAGGTAAAGACCCTCGCGCACTCCGAAGCGGGCGAGGGCGGCGAGGCGTCGGGCTTCATAATAGACGCGTGCGCGCGCTTTGGTCCCTGCGCGCCCGAGGCGGACGCTTCGCGCGTTGCGCAGGCGTTTTCAAGCCTGCACAAGGGCAGCATAATAATCGCGGCGGACGCGAAGAGCGCGAACGCGGCCCTGCCTTACGCGGGCGACATGCGCGACATACTTATAGACGCGTATCCCACGGACGCGCGGCTGTTTAACGCCGTCTGCGTCGCGCCGGAGGGATGTATCATGCCCGGCTACAGGCATATATACTACGCGGGAGTGCCCGCGTGCCTGTGCGCGGGAGGGGAAAAAATCAGGCAGATACCGCTCGCGGAATGCTTCAAAACCGTGCCCGGGCGGGACGAGCTGGGTGAAATATACAGAAAAATCAAAGCGCTTTCGGGCGGAGTGTTCGCGTCCTGCGGCGCAGCGGCGCGCATGCTCGCGCGGGAGGCGGGCATAAGCGTACCCTCTGCCGCGCTGGGATACGGCGTGCTCGCGCATATGGGGCTTGCGGGGCTCGAGCGCACAAAAGACGGCTTAAAGCTGTTTTGCAAATGGGAAAGGAAAAGCCTCGAGGACGACGCATTGTACATATCTCTCAGGGCGTGCGCGGAGAATTGATCTATGTCTGACAAAATCGTAACGTGTGAGGAAATAATCGCCTGTACAAAAAAATACCATCCCTCGGACGACATGGGCGTAATACAGAAAGCGTATGAGTTCGCCGGCAAATGCCACGAGGGGCAGACGCGCATGAGCGGGGAGCCGTATTTTATCCATCCCTGTCAGGTCGCGCTCATACTCGCGCATATCATGATGGACCCGGCCACCGTCGCGGCGGGGCTTTTGCACGACGTGGTCGAGGATGTGGAGGACGTGACGCTCGAAACCATAGAAAAGAATTTCGGCAGCGAGATCGCGGCGATGGTGGACGGCGTGACGAAACTGAACCACGTGGATTTTTTCAACAAGGAGCAGCAGAAGGCCGAATCCATACGCAAAATGTTCATCGCGATGTCGGGCGAGATACGGGTGGTGCTCATAAAGCTGGCGGACCGTCTGCACAATATGAGGACGCTCGATACCCAAAAGCCCGAGCGGCAGGCGCCCATAGCGCGCGAAACGCTTGAGATATACGCGCCGCTTGCGCACCGTCTGGGCGTTTACGCGATCAAAAGCGAGCTGGAGGATCTTTCGCTCAAATATTTGGATCCCCCCGCCTACGCTTCGATAAAGGAAAAGACCGAGCAGGGCGCGCAGGAGCGCCAGGCGCTCATAGAGCATATAAAGCTGAGCCTCAAGGCAGAGCTTGCCTCTCAGGGCATAGAGGGCTTCGAGATAAGCGGCAGGATAAAGCATATTTATTCCATATACCGCAAAATGAAGGCACAGAATAAATCCTTCGACCAGATAATGGACCTGGTCGCCGTGCGCGTGGTGGTAAAAAGCCTTAAGGACTGCTACGGCGCGCTGGGCGTGGTGCACTCTCTGTGGCAGCCCGTGCCGGACCGCATAAAGGACTATATACATTCGCCCAAATACGGCATATACCAGTCGCTGCACACGACCGTGATAGACAAATCCGGCTCGATATTCGAGGTGCAGATACGCACGGAGGAAATGCACCGAAACGCCGAGTACGGCATCGCCGCGCACTGGCGCTATAAGGAGGGCCGCGCGGCGGACGAATTGGACGACAAGCTCTCCTGGCTCAGGCGCATAATCGACTGGTCGGGCGAGACGGGCGACGCGGAGGAGTTTTCCTCCTTCCTGCGCACGGACCTGTTCGCAGACGACGTGTTCGTGTTCACGCCTGCGGGCGATATTATTTCTCTGCCGCGCGGCGCGACGCCCATAGACTTCGCGTACCGTATACATACCGCCGTGGGCAACAGATGCGTGGGCGCGCGGGTGGACAAAAAAATGGTGCCGCTTTCCACGCAGCTGAGCAGCGGAAGCGTGGTCGAGGTGATCACCTCGCAGTCCTCGAAGGGCCCGTCGCTGGACTGGCTGAGCATCGTTAAGACGGGCGAGGCGAAGGCCAAGATACGCTCCTTCCTTAAAAACGCCTCCAAGGACGAAAACCTTGCGCGCGGGCGCGACATGATAGAGCGCGAGATGAAGCGTCTGGGCTATACCTACGCGCAGCTGTTTAGGCCCGAGTATCTCGAGGTGATATTCAGGCGCAATTCGCTGTCGAGCCTTGACGATCTGTACGTGACAGTGGGCTTCGGCGGGCTTTCGGCCGTGCAGGTGATAAACCGCCTTGCGGACGAATACAAAAAGACCGTCAGGCAGGAAGCAAAGCCCGAGCTGCCCGAGCGCAGCGTGCTCAGACCCTCCACGCATTCCAGTCAGGGCGTGGAGGTGGAGGGCGACGCGGGCATGCTGGTCAAGTTCGCGCGCTGCTGCAACCCCCTGCCCGGCGACAGGATAGTCGGCTACGTCACCCGGGGCAGAGGCGTGTCCATACACCGCGCGGACTGCGTGAACATGCTGGACGAGTCGATAGAACCGGGGCGCGTGGTGCGCGTAAGCTGGGCGCAGGACGCCTCCACCGACTACGAGGCGGAGATACAGGTGCGCGGCTACGACAGAGCGGGGCTGCTTGCTGACCTCAGCAATCTCTTCGCGGGGCTCAACGTGCCGCTGGTGGCGGTGTCCGCGCGCGCGCAGAAAAACGGGACCACGCAGATAAACCTGACCCTTTCGATCAAAAACACAGCGCAGCTGGACAAGGTCATCCGCCAGCTTCAGAAGCGCAGCGACATAATAGAAGTATTCAGGACCGGACAGTAAACGGAGGCGTACATGCGCGCGGTAGTACAGAGAACGGCATATTCGTACGTGGACGTGGAGGGCGAGCGGGTCGGCAGCATACAAAAGGGCTTCACGGTGCTTTTGTGCGCGATGGAGGCAGACACTGACGCGGACGCGGACTACGTCGTAAAAAAGATAGCGGGGCTGAGAATATTCGAAGACGAGGGCGGCAAAATGAACCTGTCTCTCAAAGACGTGGGCGGCAGCGTGCTGCTTATAAGCCAGTTCACGCTCGCGGGAGACGCAAGACACGGCAACCGTCCCTCGTTTTCGACCGCCGCGCGTCCCGAATACGCAGAGGCGCTGTTTGAAAAGGTCGCCTGCGGGCTTAAAAACGCGGGCCTTAGGGTTGAGACCGGCCGCTTCCGCACGCACATGGAGGTAACGCTTCTGAACGACGGGCCCGTGACCATACTGCTCGACAGCGGAAAGGCGTTCTGACATGGAGATAAGCGTAAGGGCGCTGGGGCCGATCGGCGCGAACTGCTATATGATAGATAAAAGCGTCATGATAGACCCCGGGGACGATACCGCGGGGCTGGACGAGTTTATAAAAAGCGAGCACGCGGATATAGGTACAGTAGTGCTCACGCACGGCCATTTCGACCATATACTGGGCTGCGCGCACGTTAAAAAACGCTGCGGCGCGAAAATACTGATTTCCCGCGCGGACGCGCCCGCGCTTGCGGACGCCGGGATCGCGCTGGTGCCTGAGTACGCGCTTTCGCGCTTTGAGCCGCTCGAAGCGGACGGCTTTCTCGAAGCCGGTAAAATAAGCCTTGCGGGGCACGAATTTGAGATCATACCCACGCCCGGGCATACAAAGGGCGGCGTGTGTCTGCTGTGCAGAGAGGACGGGGTCATGTTCACGGGGGACACGCTGTTTGCGGACGGCTTCGGGCGCACGGACTTCCCGGGCGGCAGCGTGCGGGAACTGGCGGATTCGATAATGCATCTGTTCGCCCTGCCGAACGGGACGTATATCTGCCCCGGGCACGGACAGGGCGCGTATCTGGGCGACATAAAGGCAAGATGGGGAAAACGCTGAACAAATGACTACAGTCAGACTGACCTGCGCGTTCGAATATCTGAGACAAGAGCTTAACGACGTCGTTCGCCTGTTTTTGGGAGACGTGCCGATAAGCGAAAGCGAGGGCGCGCTGCACATAACGCATACGCACGAAGCGGCGGGCGGCGTTTGGATCGAGCGCGTCACGGACGGGAAAAGCGTATACGCGCGCAAAACCCCCGCCGCACGCGGAGAGCTCGAGGAAAAGCGCGCAGTCAAGCGCGCCGCGAAGACCGCGCTGTTTCTGCTGATGCGGGACAGGAGCGGTATAAACCCGCCGTGGGGCTCTCTGACGGGCATACGCCCGACGCGCCTTATGTACGAGGCGATGGAGGCGGGGCTGAGCGCAGGCGAGGCGGAAGCACGCATGCGGGAGGAGTTTTACGTTTCGGCGGAAAAGGCGAGCCTGTTGCGCGAGATAATCGAAATGCAGCGCGGGCTCATTGACCCGCCCGAAAACACGTTCGACCTGTACATAGGCATACCGTTTTGCGTGACGCGCTGCGCGTACTGCTCGTTTTCCTCCGGAGAGATCGGAAACGGCAGACTTACCGAGCCTTATACGGACGCGCTCATACGCGAGATACGCGGCAGCGCGGAGATAATGCGCGAAAAGGGGCTGTCCCTGCGCGCGGCATACGTAGGCGGCGGCACGCCCACCGCGCTTTCGTGTACGCAGCTTGGGCGGATACTGGACGCGGCGATGGAATGCTTTCCGAACGCGGCGGAATGGACGGTCGAGGCGGGACGTCCGGACACGATAGACCGCGAAAAGCTGCTCATGCTCAAGACGCGCGGGGTAGGGCGCATTTCCGTGAACCCGCAGACGTTTTCGGACGCGACGCTTAAGCTTATCGGGCGCGCGCACACGTCCGGGGATACGCTCAGGGCGTATGGTCTGGCGCGGGAAACGGGCTTTGACCACATAAACATGGACATAATCGCCGCGCTGCCGGGCGAGGATATGGATATGTTCACGCGCACGCTGGACAGGGTGACAGAGCTTGCTCCCGAAAGCGTAACCGTGCATTCGCTCGCGATCAAGCGTTCGAGCAAGCTGCACGAGGCGCTCACCGTCGCGGGGGACAGCCACAATCAGGCGGACGCGGCTTACGCCGCGGACATGATATCCGCCGCGCGCGGAACGCTCGAATCGGGCGGGTGGAGACCCTACTACCTGTACCGCCAGAAGTATATGGCGGGCAACCTTGAAAACGTCGGCTACGCAAAGCCGGGCTACGCGTGCCTGTACAACATAGGCAACATGGAGGAGACCGCGTGCGTGCTGGCGGTGGGAGCGGGCTCGATAAGCAAATGGCTGTTCCCGCGCGAGAAGCGCATCGAGCGCGCGGCGAACCTTAAAAACATAGAGGAATACATTTCCCGTGCGGACGAAATGATAGCGCGCAAACGCGAACTTATATTAAAGGACTGAAATAAATGAAGCTTAAAAGGACGATACTCGCCCTCGGCGCGCTGCTTGCCCTTATAGCGCTGTCGGGCTGCGGCGTGGAGTACGTAAGCCCCTACGAGGACATCCCGCGCCCGGTCGCCACGCTTACGATGAACGACGGCGGCGTGATACGCTTAACGCTGTATCCATCCGTCGCGCCGAACACGGTGAGCAATTTTATATCCCTTGCGAATTCGGGTTACTATGACGGGCTGACCGTGGATTACGTGTATCCCACGTACTTTATCCGCGGCGGCGACCCGAACGGGGACGGCACGGGCGGGCCGGACTACACGATAGACGGCGAATTTAGCGAAAACGGCTTTCCGCTCGAAGGGCTTGCTCATACGCGCGGCACGATATCCATGTGCCGTCTTACGGACGATTACGATTCCGCGGGCAGCCAGTTTTTCATAATGCTCTCGGATCACAGCGAGTACAACGGCAAATACGCCGCCTTCGGACGTATAGACGAAAACGACCGCGCGAGCCTTGCCGCGCTGGACGCGATCGCCGCCTATACGCTCGACAAGTCCTACCGCCCCATGGATAAGCAGATCATAAAAAGCATACGCGTGGACACGAAGGGCTACGTATACGAGGTTATAAAAAGCGGCGAGGAGACGCAGACGCATGAACCCGACGCATCGGCCGCGCCGTAAACTCATAAAAACGCTGACGGAGATGGGAACGCACATGAAAAAATACGCTCTAATTGGATTTACGCTTATAGTGCTTGCGATCGTTTCGCTTTCGGCGCTCGCTTACGAGAACCCTTACGAAAAGATATACATCTACACTCAGGCGGATTACAACACCTACGAGTGGGCGCTGCGCGGCAGGGCCAACCCGGGGCGCGTGGACGGCGCGGGCTGTCATATTTTCGCCTACGCGCACACCTACGAGTACATGACCGGAGAGCGCACGGACGACGATCTGATCAGGGAGCTGCTGAACGTGTGCCGCAATCCCTCGGACGGCAGGCTTGCGCCGGAGGATTCGGGGCATACCTACTGCGGCGGCGTCGAGGGCAGACGGCACGTGTCCTCTACCAGCGCGTACAACGACTGGATAAGCACGAAGCTGGGCAGCGCGCTTACGATAGTCGAAGCCTCCCAGACCCAGCAGCTCGCAAAGGACATTCCCGCGCTTAAGGAGTTTTTTGACGAGGGAGGCGTGATAATCGCCAATCCCGGCGGGCATTATCTGCTCAGCGTGGGCTATACCGAATACGAGGACACGCTGTATATACTCATAGTCGACTCCTCGCCCTACACCACCACGGTCGTCTCGGAGAAAACCGCCTATACGTTCGAGGACATAAGCAAGCGCACGCGCTTCCGCTATGCGGCCTCCGGCGCGTACTGGATGAAATACAAGGACTTTGCGCGTTTCCGCCACGACAACGGCTTTATAATGGGCGCATACACATACGTTCCCACGCCCACGCCCACGCCGTCTCCCACGCCTACGCCGCGCCCCACGCCCACGCCCAGACCTACGCCTACGCCCACGCCCACTCCCACTCCCACGCCCACGCCGGAGCCTGTGAACGTGCCGCCGAAGAACTACGACAGCACGGCCGAGCGCATAGACCTCGGGCGCGTCAGATGGACGGATTTTGACAAGCTTACGGCGTATCTGGACGGATTTCCGAATCTCAAAAAGTGCGACATGTATTATACGCGCATGAGCGCGGACTGGGCCGAGGCGCTCACCGAAAGATACCCGCAGGTGGAATTCGGCTGGACGTTCCGGATAGAGTGCGGCATCCATACGCATGTGATCCGCACGGACGACGAGGTGTTCACCACCAACCACAACACCGTGAGCGCCCATCATTCGGACGCGGATTTCGAGGTGCTGAAATACTGCCGGCATATGCTCGCGCTGGATCTGGGACACAACGATCTGACGCAGGTGGAGTTTCTGCGCTCGATGCCGGAGTTGCGCGTGCTGATAATCGCGGGCAACAATATAAGCGACATAAGCGCGATCAGCGCATGTACCAAGCTCGAATACCTCGAGGCGTTTTCAAACCGCATAAAGGACATAAGCCCGCTTAGGGCGTGCACGCGCCTGATGGACGCGAACCTGACTATCAACGATATAGAAAATCCGGAGGCGCTGGCGGACATGAAGAGCCTCAGACGCCTGTGGATGTGCTCCGCGTGCGTGTCGCGCAGCTATCACGACTACCTTACCGACGCAGTTAAGCGGCAGCTCAGGCTCTCGCTGCCCGAATGCACGCTTAGCTGGACCGCGCTGGGCACCGACGGCGGCTGGCGCGAATTGTACGGCAGAAGCGTGCCGCATTACGACGTGATCTGCAGGATATTCGAAACAGGCAGCTATATCCCGTTCGAGGAGAGTGCAGGTCTGTAAGCCGGCTTTACGTGGTTTTAAACATATCAAAGCTCCGCCTGCGCAGGCGGAGCTTTCGCTTTGTATTAGAAAATACGGGTTTTGCCGTTTATTCGGCAGATACGTACTGACCCACGAAGGGCGGGAGCGTCTCCGCGTCGTGGCTCACGCTCATAACGAAATTGCAGCCGCTCTGGCGGGAAAGCGCGTCGAGCCGTGCGAAAAAGCCTTCGGTCTCTTCTATGGGCGTCGATTTTATAAGCTTCAGAAACGCGTCGATACAGATGAGCGTTATGTCGTAATTCACCGACAGCATGCCGCTCAGAAAGCCCAGAAACACGTCCGCGGTCGCGCCGTGCACGCCCTCGTATTCGCTGGCGTCCACAAAGCGGATCTCGTGGCGCAGGTCGTACATATAGCGCTTGTCGTCGTCTATGAACACTACTATGCCGTGCTCCTGCTTGAGCGCGTCGTTCGTTATGTCTATAAGGCGCTTGGTTTTGCCGCTGCCCTTGTTTCCGGCGATTACCCGAATCATATGATATCACTCCGATCAGTTTTTTAGGTGCCTGAGGTATTATAGCGCGTTTCTTCTGAAAATGCAAGCTCAGATTGGAGGAAGCGCGAGCGGTGCGTCGAGCAGCGCGAGGCTCTCGGGCAGACCGCAGAGTATTTCGGGCAGACGCTTAAGCTCGTCCGCGCTTGCGGTGGCGAGGATATAGGGCAGCGCGCGCTCGCATACCGCGCGGTCGAACGCCTGCATGGGCTCTCCGGTCATAAGCGGTATGACTGTGCTGCAGTAGGCGTACATGTCCGCCTGCGTGCGGGGAGACAGATATATGCCCGCCTCGGTCAGCCGCTTTTTAAGGACCTTGAAGCGGTTCACGACCTCGCCGGGTATCTCCGCGGCGGGCGCGAACGCTTTTTTGAACGCTTCGAACGAAGGCGCCGTTTTAGCCTGCGGCAGGTCCGCGCAGAGCTGCCAGCCGTCCGGGCTTGCGGGCTTTAAGCGTATGAGGAACGCCCTGTCGAGCACGCGCGGATCCAGCGGGTAGCCGGTCTGATCGTCCAGGCAGGTCATCATAAGCTTTATGCCGCACTGGCTTTCGTCCGCCAGACTGAGCAGTCCCCGCGCCTGGTCGTGCACGGGCACGGCGTTTATATCGTCCAGCAGCACGATGCGGCAGGTTTTGCCGTCGCAGGCGCGGCTCAGGCAGCGGAACGCGGGATTTTTGCGCGCCTCCGTCACGTCCGGCGTTAGCTTTATGAACCTGAGGCGGCCTCTCTGTGTAAGCCCCAGCGCGCCGGCGAGCGCCTCCGCGCAGTAGGTTTTGCCGCAGCCTGTGGGGCCTGAGAGTATAACTATCCTGCCCAGCGCGAGCGCAGAGAGCAGATTGAGCGCTTCGTCGTGCGAAACGCTTATGCCGCAGTTTTCAAACGCGCTCCTTACGTCGCTTATGATCTGCGCGGCGGTCGGCGCAGAGACCTCGGGTATTCCCGAAAACGCGTCCGCGTCCGCGTCGGGCTCGCTTTCAAGTATGCGCGCGGCGCGTGTGAACATCGCGAATTTCAGGAAATCCGTATCGAGACGTTTTCTGGTTTCGTCGCTAAGCAGACGCTCCGCCTCCTGCTGCGCGCTGCGCGCGTTTTCGGCGGCGCGCTGACGGGCGGCGCATTCCTCGGTCAGGCGTTTTTCTTCGTTTTCGAAGCGCGCGATCTCCTTTTCGTGCGCCTTGCGCGTTTCCTCCATAAGCTCGGCGCGCTTGTTGGTACGGTCGAGCTTGAGCGCGTCTATCTCACGCAGCAGGCGCAGCCTTTCCGCCTCGAGCTCGTTGAGCTCCTCGCTGCGCGCAGCTTTACACGCGCCCGCAAGGCCCGTGCGGGCGGCCAATTCCTCCGCTAGCCCGTCTATGCGCGAAAGCTCGCTCATGAGCGTGTTGCGGCCTTCCTCGCTTCGCCACGCTTCGTTCAGCGCGCGGCGCGCTTTTTCGACCGGGCCTATAAACGGATTGCCCTGCGCCTCGGACGGCACCTGCGCGCCGAGCTGCTCCATGCGGGAATGCCGCCACATTTCGTCCACGATTTCGTTTAGGGATTTGCCCCGGCGGGGATTGAGTCCCACCTGACTGTCGCGCTGCGCACGGGAGGCGCGGCGCTCGGTAAACGGAGCGCTGTCGTGCGGGGGCGTGACCGTTTCCGGCCTTAACTCGGGCGCAGCTGCGCCGTTTTCAGAGGCGGGCGCGGCAGACGCGGCTTCTGGTACCGGCTTTTCCTGAACGGGCTGCTCCTCCGCTTCGTGAACGGACGCGGCGTCCTTAGGCAGAGGCGCGCTTTCGTGCGTCAGCGTTTCGGGCGCGTGCGCGCTCGGCGCGGGCGGCGCGGATACGTATAAAAGCACCGTGTCCGCGCCCATGCTTACGCTGTACAGGCTGTCCTCGCTTACTTCCAGCTGCGGGCTCACGGAATCGGGCGTGAATGTGTACGCGCCCATATCGGACTCGCGCTCGGGTATGAAGGGGCCGCTCACCTTGCCGTCGCCCTTCAGTAACACCCGATTGGTGTATATCGTCCGGTCTCCGCGCAGCGTGAATATGCCCTGCGCGCTTTTTTCCGGGGTCACGACCTCCATCGCCATATAATCGGGGCACGCGTGTATCACGTCGGAATATACGATGGAGCGGTTGTATTCGCCGCGGTCAGGGGAGTAGTTTTTGTTGAAGCGTATCTTTTCGTTTTCGCCTGTGTGACGGGTCAGGTCGAGCAGACAGTAATGTCCCAGCGTGCGCATGCGGCTTTTGAAGCGCAGGGCCTCGTTTTTGTCCGGCACGATGCGGATGCCGCCCTCGTCCGGGAATTCCGCGGCGCTTGTGTCCGCCTTTATGAATACGCCGTCCTCGGCGAAAAAAAGTGGTTTGATGCGGAAATAGGATTTTTGCGGGTTGTCCTCTTCAAGCTGACAAAGTGTGATCTTTCCTGGCAGTGTCATAACCGGGCCTCCTGTTTTATGGCGGAACGGATATTTAAACGTTCCCTGCATATTATATATGATAAATTGCATTACGTCAACGAAAAATGTTAGCCGATTGGCGGAATTTTAGCAATTTATATATGGAAAATTATAAGTATTTGCTGTATAATATATAATTAAGGTGTTACCCATTATGAAAGGAGACTGATTCCTAATGAGAAACAAGCAGATGATAGCAATGCTGCTGGCAGGCGGCCAGGGCTCGCGGCTTGGTCTGCTCACTCGGGTGAACGCGAAGCCGGCCGTTCCGTTCGGAGGGCGCTATCGCATAATCGACTTTCCGCTTTCGAACTGCACGAATTCCGGCATAGACACGGTGGGCGTGCTCACGCAGTATCAGCCGCTCGAGCTCAACAGCTATATCGGCTCCGGCGCGAGCTGGGATCTGGACCTTTCCGGAGGCGGCGTGTTCGTGCTGCCGCCCTACGTGCAGGGCAGCGAGGGACGCTGGTATTCGGGCACTGCCAACGCGATATATCAGAACCTCGGCTTCATAGAGCAGTACGATCCGGAGTACGTGCTCATCCTGTCCGGCGACCATATATACAAGATGGACTACAGCCGCATGCTGGCCTCTCACATACAGAACAAGGCGGACATAACCATAGCCGTGCGGCCCGTGCCCTGGGAGGACGCGCCTTCCTTCGGAATAATGAACACGCGCGAGGACGGGCGCATATTCGAATTCGAGGAGAAGCCCGCCCAGCCCAAGAGCAATCTGGCCTCGATGGGCGTGTACATATTCACCTTCGACAAGCTCAAGCAGTATCTGGTGGCGGACAACGCCGATCCCAAGAGCAAAAACGACTTCGGCAAGAACATAATCCCCAACATGCTCAAGGACGACATGCGTCTGTACGCGTACGCCTTCGAGGGCTACTGGAAGGACGTCGGCACGATCATGAGCCTGTGGGAGGCGCACATGGACCTGCTCAAGAACCCGCCTGAGGTCGACCTGAACGACGCGAGATGGCCGGTATACGCAAAAAGCCCGATCATGCCCCCGCATTTCATAGGCGAGAACGGGCACGTGGAAAACAGCATGGTTACCGAGGGCTGCGAGATTTACGGCAGCGTCAAGGGCAGCGTGCTTTCCGCGGGCGTGGTGATAGAAGAGGGCGCAGTGGTCGAGGACAGTGTGATAATGCCCCTGAGCACAGTCAAAGCGGGCGCCGTGGTAAAGCGCTCGATAATCGCGGAGAACGCCGTGATCGGCGCTGGCTGCCGCGTAGGCGCGGACAAGGGCGGCATCGCGCTGGTGGGCGACGATACCGTGCTCCCGGACGGTTATACCGTCAAGGCGGGCGCGCAGGTCAACAACGAAACCCTGGAGGAGGCAAAATAACATGAAAGACGCAATGGGTATAATTTTCGCCTCGAAGGACGAGTTTTCAATGAGAGAGCTGGCCAGCAAGCGCACCGTCACCGCGCTGCCCGTGGCCGCGAGATACCGCCTGGTCGACTTTTTGCTCTCCAGCATGGTCAACAGCGGAATTAAGAAGGTGGGCGTGGTAATGCAGGGCTCGTACCGTTCGCTTATGGATCATCTGGGCGGCGGCAAGGAATGGAACCTGCACACGAGGAACAACGGTCTGTACATACTCCCGCCCTTCGGCGGAAACAGCGCGGACGGCTATACGGGCATGCTCGACGCGCTCAAGGCGAATATGGACTTTCTGCGCCGCTCCACGCAGGAATACGTGCTGATGATAGGCGGCAGGATCGTATTCAACACCCGCTTCTACGACATGATACGCTTCCATGAGGACAGCAAGGCGGACGTCACGCTGATGTATACGCGCTTCGATCCGATCTCGTTCGACTATTCCGGCTCCTCTCACAACGCGCGCGTGTTCGTGAACGTGAACGAGAGCGGCAAGGTAACGGACATGGAGATAAACCCGAACGTCATAAACTACCCCAACATACTCATGGACGTGATACTCGTAAAGCGCACGCTGCTTATGCATCTGGTGGACGTGGCGTCCGCGCGCGGCTTCCACGAGATGTACGCGAATATCCTGCGCGGCGGCGTTTACGACCAGAGCCTGAGGGTGATGGGCTTCGAGTTCAAGGGCTACTGCCGGCGCATGGAGACCATCATGAACTATTACAGCATGAACATGGATTTATTGAACCCTGCGGTAAGGCGCGAGCTGTTCGGCAACAATCCCGTGTACACCAAAACCCGCGACGACGCGCCCGCGCGGCATCAGCCCGGCGCGAACGTAAAGAATTCTCTGGTCGCGGACGGCTGCGTGCTGGAGGGCGAGGTTAAAAACAGCGTGCTGTTCCGCGGCGTGCACGTAGGCAAGGGCGCAAAAATAAAGGGCTGCATAATAATGCAGGACTGCGACATCGGCGAGGGCGTGGAGCTTGAAAACGCCATACTTGACAAGGATGTTACAATACTCTCGGGCGGCAAGCTGATCGGCCTTAAGCAGTACCCGATCGTGCTGGGCAAAAACGTGACCGCCTGACAAAACTTTACTCGGAGGAAGCTTTTATGAAAATTCTGTTTGCGGCGTCTGAGGGCATGCCGTTCGTAAAGACCGGCGGCCTGGCGGACGTTATAGGCGCGCTGCCCAAGGAAATAGCCAAGAAGGGCGCGGACATGCGCGTTATACTGCCTCTGTACAAGGCGGTGGATCAGTCCTACCGTTCGCGCATGGAGCACGTATTGTACTTCTATATCAATCTGGGCTGGCGGCGGCAGTACGTGGGCATCGAAAAGCTCGTGCACGACGGCGTGACGTTCTATTTCGTGGACAACGAGCAGTATTTCGGGCGCGATTACATTTACGGCAAGGGCGGAGACGAGGGCGAAAGGTTCGCCTACTTCTGCAAGGCGGTGCTCGAGGCGCTGCCCAAGATAGGCTTTATACCGGACGTTTTGCACTGCCACGACTGGCAGACGGGGCTCATTCCCGCGCTGTTCACCGCGCAGTACAAAAACCTGCCCCTGTACAAGGACATCAAAACGGTATTCACCATACACAATCTGCAGTTCCAGGGGCTGTATCCGATCGACGCGACCGAGGAGCTTTTGTCTCTGGGCGCGTGGGCGTATACGCCGGACAATCTGGAGTTCTACGGACAGGCTTCGTTCATAAAGGGCGGGCTCGTGTTCGCGGACCGCATAACCACGGTGTCTCCCACCTACGCGGAGGAAATACTTTCTCCCTACTACGGGGAGCGCATGGACGGCCTGCTGCGCGCGCGCAAAAGCGTTCTTAGCGGAATACTGAACGGCATAGACACGATAGAATACGATCCGGCAAACGATCCGCTGATCGAGAGCAGGTACACGAGCGAGACGTACGAAAACAAAAAGCCCAACAAGCTCGCCCTGCAGAAGGAGCTCGGGCTCGACGAGGACGAAAACGCGCCGATCATTGGCATGGTCACGCGCCTGTCCTCCCAGAAGGGGCTCGACCTCGTGGAGCGCGTACTCGAGGGCATAATGAACACCGGCGCACAGATGGTGGTGCTGGGCATGGGCGAAAGCAAGTACATGGATCTGTTCGGCTGGGCGCAGTGGAAGTACGCGGGCAGGCTCGCGGCCTCCTTCCAGATGAACCACCGCCTCGCGCACAGGATATACGCAGGCAGCGATATGTTCCTGATGCCCTCCATGTTCGAGCCTTGCGGCCTGTCTCAGCTTATCTCCCTCAGATACGGCACGCTGCCGATAACGCGTGAGACCGGCGGGCTCAGAGACACGGTGCTGTCCTACAACGAATATACCGGCGACGGCAACGGCTTCACGTTCTTCAATTACAACGCGCACGACATGCTGCACGTGATAGAGCGCGCGGTGGGCATATATCATAACGACAGGCCTCTGTTCGAGCACCTCGCCAAGCGCGCCATGCTCGGCCAGTACGGCTGGGACAAGAGCGCGGACAAGTATATCGAGCTCTACGAAACTCTTACCGGAGCGGAAAACGAGCCTCCCATAACCGCCGAGGCGGTAGAGAAGCCCGTGCGCAAGCCGAGGGCGAAGAAGGCCGCGTCGGAGACGGAGGAGGCAAAGCCCGCCAGAAAGACCCGCACGAAGAAGGCGGAAGCCGCGCCCGCGGAAGCGGCAGCGGAAAAGCCCGCCAAAAAGACGGCCGCCAAAAAGGCGCAGGCTCCCGCAGACGCCGACGCGCCCGTGCCCGTAAAGCGCAGCGCGAAAAAGAAAGCAGGGGCAGGAGAGGAAGCCAAATGAAAATAGGATATCAGCTGTATTCCGCGCGCGACGCCGCCGAACGTGATCTGGAAGGCACGCTCAAGGCCATCAAAGAAATGGGCTACGACGGCATAGAGCTGGCGGGGCTGTACGGAAAAAGCGCCGCACAGTTCAGATCCGCGCTCGACAAGGCGGGGATACGCGCGGTGAGCGCGCACGTGCCGCTCAAGGAAATCGAGCAGGATATGTTCAAAACCATATCCGACTATAAATATCTGGGCTGCGAATACATCGCGGTGCCCTACACGGACGAAACCAGCCGTCCGGGCGGCAGCGGGTTTGCGCGCGCGCTTAATACGATCGCGAAATTCGGCCGTCTGTGCCGCGAAGCGGGGCTCACGCTGCTGTATCACAATCACGACTTCGAGTTCGTGAAGATTTCGGGCGTTTACGGGCTGGATTTCATATATTCGGCGATAGACGCGGACGTGCTTAAAACAGAGGTCGATACCTGCTGGGTGAAATACGCGGGCGAGGACCCCGCATCTTACGTGCGCTCCTACGCCGGCCGCGCCCCTATCGTGCACCTTAAGGATTACGTGGGCGTGAAGGGCGGCAAAAACCCCTACGCGCTGATCGGCATGGAGGATAAAAGCGCCAAGCCCGGGGAGACGGAATTCGAGTTCCGTCCGGTGGGCTACGGCTGCCAGAATTTTAGCGAGATATGCCGGGCCGCAGAGGACGCGGGCGCGCTCTGGATGGTAGTCGAGCAGGATATGTCCGTGGGCAGGACGCCGCTTGAGGCAGCCCGCCTGAGCCGCGAATATTTAAAGACGCTCGGATACTGACAGATGACAAAAGCCGGCGCCGGAGGCTAAGCTCCGGCGCCGGCTTTTACTTTCTCAGATGAATTTCGATATAGTCCTTATCAGGCTCACTGCGTCTGCCGGCTTGGACAGGCATGCGTCGAAGCCCGCTTCGTAGCATTTGAGCCGCTCGCTTTCAAACACGCTCGAGCTCAGCGCGATCAGCGGCACGCCCGCTTTGGCGCGGTTCGGTATGGAACGGATGCGCTTTGCGATCTCAAGACCGTCTGCGCCCTTCGCGTGCACGTCTATCACTACGCAGTCGAAATAGCCCGCGGCGGAGTTTTTGACGAGCGTTACGACGTCGTCGCCGCTTGCCGCATGCACGTTTATGCCGTTGCTTTCGAGCGTGTCGCGGGTGATGTCACAGGAGGAGGAATTGTCGTCGGAGAGCAGTATGCGCCGTCCCTTCAGGTTTTCTTCGTTCAGAGGCAGGGGAGAGGCAAGCTCTGCGGCCTTGCCCGTGTCGGCTCTGGCGGCCTCGCTAAGCTGCAGCTCCAGCTGGCGCGAGCTTAAGTGTATTTTTTTCAGGCATTCGTTTACGCGCGCGCTGTTTTTCGCGTTTTTGATGGCGGTGTCCGAGCTGCTGTTTATTGCGTGCAGCGCCGCGCGCGTGTCGTTCAGAAGTCCGCTGTAATAGGCGATTTTGCGCTGTGCCAGGCGCAGCTCGTCCTGCAGTATTTCGGCGTTTTCCTTGCTGCGGTCGTTTTCGCGCACGGTTACCGGCTCGTCCTCGCCGGGTATGGTGAGAGTGTATTCGTATTTTACGCCAAGCACTTCGAGTATACGCAGAAACTCGTCGTAGCCTATGGTCTCGTTCTTCACCTTGCGGCAGAGGTTCTGAGGCGACTGATTGGTGCGCCTTGAAAGCTCGGCCATAGTTATGTGAAGTCTTGAACAAAGCTGTACGACGGTCTGCGTAAGATTTATATTCATGGAAGGAAAACCCCCTTAATTTGTTGCGCAATCAAAACATATTTCTCAAAGAATTATTATATGAAAAACCGTAAAAAAATGCAATATCCAGCATAGTTAATAATCAAACTCAGTGCTTATCCTGCGGCAAATTAAATAGCTTTTTTACATGCAGGATATTTCTGCGTTCCGGCGAATATTATAAGGATAAAGCTTCGGAGGAAAGATATGTTTGCCCACCTGCATATGCATACCTGCTACAGCCTGCTCGACGGCGCAAATCGCATAGACGAGCTGCTGGACAGGATAAAGGAGCTCGGTATGACCTCCTGCGCCGTGACCGATCACGGGGTCATGTACGGCGCGGTGGATTTTTATACGGAAGCGGAAAAGCGCGGCATACATCCCGTAATAGGCTGCGAGGTATACGTGTGCCGCGATATGAACGAGAAAACCGGCGCGGCGCGCGAATACAGCCACCTGATACTTTTGTGCGAAACGCAGGAGGGCTACCGCAATCTCTGCAAGCTCGTGAGCGAGGGCTTTACGCGCGGGTTTTACTATAAGCCGCGCGTGGATTACGAGTGCCTGCGCAGATACGCCGGCGGGCTTATCGCGCTGAGCGCGTGTCTGTCCGGAGACGTGCCGAAGGCGCTGCTTAACGGCGATTACGAGCGCGCGAAGCGTTTCGCGCTTGAATACAGGGATATATTCGGAAAGAACAATTTTTTTATCGAACTCCAGGATCACGGTCTGCCCGACGAAAAGCAGACGCTGCCCGGGCTCATCCGCCTCTCGGAGGATACGGGCATACCGCTGGTAATCACGAACGACTGCCACTACCTGAAGCGCGAGGACGCACAGGCTCAGGAAGTGCTGATGTGCATACAGACGGGCAAAAAGCTCTCCGACGAGGACCGCATGCGCATGCACACGGATCAGCTGTACGTGAAGAGCGAGGCGGAAATGCTGGATGTGTTTCCGCAGTTTCAGGACGCGCTCGACCGCACGGAGGAGATCGCGCAGCGCTGTAAGGTCACCTTCGACTTCAAAACCAAGCACCTGCCCGCCTATCCGCTGCCTGAGGGCGAGACCGCGAAGGGGTTACTCAGACGCCTGTGTGAGGAGGGACTAAAACGCAGATACGCGCCTGAACGCGCCGACGCGCGCGAGCGGCTCGAATACGAGCTGGGCGTGATCGAAAACATGGGCTATGTGGACTATTTCCTCATAGTCTGGGATTATATCAACTACGCACGCGAGCACGGTATACTCGTGGGCCCCGGGCGCGGGAGCGGCGCGGCGTCGATAGTCGCCTACACGCTGGGCATAACCTCGATCGATCCGCTCAAATACAAGCTGCTGTTCGAAAGGTTTTTAAACCCAGAGCGCGTGTCGATGCCGGATATAGACTCCGATTTCGACTACGAGCGGCGCGGCGAGGTGATAGACTACGTGGCGCGCAAGTACGGGCACGACCACGTAAGCCAGATAATAACCTTCGGCACGCTCGCCGCAAAGGCGGTGATACGCGACGTCGGGCGCGTGCTCGACATAAGCTACTCCCGCACGGATCAGATTTCCAAAATGGTTCCCGCGGCGCTCGACATGACGATAGACAAGGCGCTATCGATCAACCCTGAGCTTAAAAGCGCGTACGACGAGGACGAGAGCGTGCGCCGCATGATAGACATAGCGCGCAGGCTGGAGGGCATGCCCCGCCACGCCTCCACGCACGCGGCGGGCGTGCTCATAACCGCGCGTCCCGTCAGCGACTACGTGCCGCTTCAGACGAACGCGGACGTGATCACCACGCAGTATCCGATGGGCACGCTGGAAAGCCTCGGTCTGCTCAAAATGGATTTTCTCGGTCTGCGCACGTTAAACGTGATCGGCGACAGCCTCGAATATATAAAAGAAAGCGTCGGGAACGCGCCGGCAGGCGACGAAATCCCGATGGAGGACAGCGCGGTATACGACATGATCTGCGCGGGCGACACGGACGGCGTGTTCCAGCTCGAATCCGGCGGGATGCGCGCGTTTCTGATGAGCATGAAGCCGCGCTGCTTCGAGGATATAATCGCCGCGATCTCGCTGTACCGGCCCGGACCTATGGACTCCATTCCGCGCTTCATACAGGGCAAGCAGGACCCCTCGTCCATACGCTACGTGACGCCGGAGCTCGAGCCCGTGCTCGACGTGACCTACGGCTGCATGGTGTATCAGGAGCAGGTAATGCAGATAGTGCGCGATCTGGCGGGCTATTCCATGGGCAGAAGCGACCTCGTGCGCCGCGCGATGAGCAAGAAAAAGCACGACGTGATGGCGAAGGAGAAGGAATACTTCATTCACGGCAAGCTTAACGAGGACGGCAGCGTGGACGTGCCCGGCGCGCTCAGGCGCGGCATAAGCGAGCAGGCGGCGGAGCAGATATTCGACGAAATGACGGCGTTCGCGTCCTACGCGTTCAATAAGGCGCACGCCGCCGCCTACGCGGTGGTCGCCGTGCAGACCGCGTGGCTCAAATGCCACTATCCCGCGCAGTTCATGGCGGCGATGTTCAATTCGATCGCGGGCAACCTTACGAAGGTGGCGTATTACATACAGTTCTGCCGCAAAAACAGCATAAAGATACTGCCGCCGGACGTAAACAGCAGCCGCGAGAAGTTTTCGGTCGAGACCTTCGAGGAAAAGCCCGCGATACGCTTCGGCCTGAACGCGGTCAAGAATTTGGGACACAACGCGATAGAGGCGATACTTAAGGACCGCGCCGAGGGCGCTTACAAGGGTCTTACGGATTTCATAAACCGCCTTTCGGGCGGCGCGGTAAACAAAAAAGCGGTGGAATCGCTTATAAAAGCGGGCGCCTTTGACACGCTGCCGGGAAACCGCAGACAGAAGCTGTGCGTCTATGAATCGGTGATGGATGCGGCGAACAAAAAATCCGGCGGGATTTCCTCGGGACAGATGTCCCTGTTCGACGACGACACCTACGCGCCGGAGGTGGGCGACGACTTTCCGGATATGGCGCCCTTCGGAAAGCGCGAGAGCCTGATGATGGAGAAGGAGTATACCGGCATATATCTGACGGGACACCCGCTGGACGAGTACGCAAGGCAGCTCTCGCGGCTCGATATGAACTCCGCGTACCTGTCCTCGCTCGAAAGCGAGGAGGGGCAGGAGGACGCTTACGCGCAGCTGGACGGGCGGCGCGTGGAGATGGGCGGGATAATCGCGTCCAAGACCGCCAAGGCCACCAAATCTGGGCAGATGATGGGCATTTACGTGCTGGAGGATCTGTACGGCTCGACCGAGGTGCTCGCTTTTCCGAAGGTATACGAACGCATAGGCTCAGAGCTCAACGAGGGCGACACGGTGGTGATGAGCGGCCGCTTTTCGAGCCGTGACGGCAAGGCGCCCAATCTCGTGCTCGAAAGCGCGAGAAGCCTGAGCCCGGACTCCGCGCAGGCGGACGGGCGCTCTGAGGGCACGTCGGCGCGCAAGGCGGGCGCGGGCGCAGAGGGGAAGCTCTACCTGAAGCTTACGCGGGACATGCTGGAGGCGGTTAAGTTCATACTTGAAACTACGCCCGGCAGCATAAGGGTATATTTCTATTTCGCCGAGGAAAAGAAAAACTACCTCGCGCCGTCCTCGTGCTGGGTCAGCGCGGATTACGACAGGGAGGGGCTTGAGCAGCTGCTGGGCGAGGACTGCGTGGTGCTTAAGTCGTAAAGGAGAACGTGCATGGACAAAACCGTACTGTATATAGTCGTGCCCTGCTATAACGAGCAGGAGGTGCTGCCGGAGACGGTCAGGCGTCTGGGCGCGTTTCTGGACGAAAACGCGGATCTGCTGGCGGAAAACAGCCGCGTGGTATTCGTGGACGACGGCAGCCGCGACGGCACGTGGGACATTATACGCGCGAGTGCGAACGACGCGCGCTTCGAGGGGATCTCCCTCGCGCACAACAGCGGGCATCAGAACGCGGTGTGGGCGGGCATGGAATACGCGCGCGGCAAATGCGACGCGTGCATAAGCATCGACGCGGACCTTCAGGACGACGTGAATACGATGCGCGTGTTCGTGCAGAAGCTGCAGGCGGGCGCGGACGTCGTTTACGGCGTAAGAAGCAGCCGCAAGACCGATTCTGTCTTCAAGCGTCTGAGCGCGGAGGCGTTTTATAAGCTGATGACGGCGATGGGCGCGGAGAGCGTGTACAATCACGCGGATTTCCGCCTGCTGTCCGCGCGCGCGCTTGGCGCGCTTATGAGCTATACCGAGGTCAATCTGTACCTGCGCGGCATGGTGCCGCTGCTGGGCTTCAATACCGAGAAGGTGTATTACGAGCGCGCGGAACGCTTCGCGGGCGTGAGCCATTATCCGCTCAAAAAAATGCTCGCCCTCGCGTTTCAGGGCATAACCTCGTTTTCCGTAAAGCCGATACGGCTTATATGGATAACGGGGCTGTGCGTACTGCTTGCGTCTCTCGTGATGGGCATAATAGACGTCTGCGTGCCCGGCACTCAGACGGGCTTTGCGGCGTTTTCGGTGTGGTTTATAGGCGGGCTTTTGCTGACCGCGCTGGGCGTGACAGGGGAATACGCCGGCAAAATATACGCCGAAACCAAGCGCAGACCCAAATACATAATCAAGGAAACCGCGCGGCGGGACGAATAAAATGATGAGCTGCTTCAGAAATACAAAAGCCCAGGGGAGGCTTGGAGGGGCTTGCCCCTCCAACTACAATCCGCAGGGCGAGCTTTGCCCGCCCGAGGACGCGATTTTTGCGCAGGGAGCGAAGACGACCGGAGCAAATAATCGCTACTGCTCAATTTGAGGTTGATTTGCCATCGGCAAATCAATCCCGCCTTCGGCGGGACGCATCGGCTCAAATCTGTGATTTGAGGCGGTGCGCCTTGCGCCCGGAAAATCCCGCAGGATTTTCAGCAAAAATTGTTATCCTGTTGGATTTCCTCCTGCCGCCCGACGTTTTGAAACAGATGGTCTATAATGCAGAATAAAAAAACCGATCGAAATGAAGCAAAGCTTCATTTCGATCGATGGGGCTGGCAACAGCCCCGTAGATTTTCAGTTTGCCTTGTAGCGTGTTTCGCCGGGCATCTGCATGCCCTGAGCGCGCGCGTAAAGCTCTATGCCCTTGTCGGACTTGACAAATTCGAGCTCCCGCTGCAGGGAATAGTATTCCGCCTCGAGCGCGCGGTTCTGCGCCTGAGTGAGCTCGTAATTTTTCTGATAAGAGGCCCTGGAGCTGCTGATGGCGATCTGCAGCGCGATAAAAGCCACAAATATTACAAATACTGCGGCATGGATTTTGTTTTTGGAGATAAAGCGAACGAAGCGGTTTTTACTGCGCTGCATCTGAAGGCTCCATTTTAAGACCTCGGTCTGTTTAAGCGCAAAATAATTCGACCAAAGTCTGTTCTTTTCCTGCACGCAAAATTGATTTAATAAATAATTTACAATAGACATGGAGGAGAGCCATGCAATTCTCACCCGAACAGCTACGAGTAATCAAATCGCGCGGCAAAAACCTGCTGGTCTCCGCCGCGGCGGGCAGCGGCAAGACCACCGTGCTGGTCGAGCGCGTGCTCGGGCTCATCGAAGAAGGCGTCAATATCGACGAGATACTGATAGTCACCTTTACCCGCGCCGCGAGCGCGGATATGCGCCGCAAGCTTGAGGAAAAGCTGCGCGCGCGCGCCGAGTCAGGGGACAGGCAGACCTGCGCGCGCTTTAACGAGCAGTGCGAGAGGCTCGAATTCGCCTCGATATCCACGCTGCACTCGTTCTGTACGCGCCTTATACGCAGGTTTTTCGAAAAGGCGGACGTCGATCCCGATTTCAGGATACTCGACGATACGGAAAACGCGCTGCTCATGCGCGACGCTCTGGACGACGTGATGGAGGAGGCCTTCGGCGCGCCGGACGAGGGGCTTAAGATACTCTGCACGCTGAGACGTCCGGGCGAGGTGCGCGCGCTCGTTGAGGCTATGTACGGCTTCGTAAGCGCGCAGCCCTTTCCGGACGAATGGTACGAGCGCACGCTGACGCTGTTTGAAACGGACGGGGGTACGTGGTTCGATATCCTGCTTTCCGCCGCGCGCGCAAAGCTCGAGGGCGCGCGTTTGTGGTGCAGTCAGGCGCTTGAAATCGCGAAAAGCGCGGACGGCCCCGCAAATTACGTGCCCGCGCTCGAGCAGGACCTTGACAGGCTTGAAAGCACCGACGCGCTTTCATACGACGATTTGCGCGCGTTTGCCGCCGCGTATAAAAACACCGAGCCGCCGCGCGCCAAAAAAGGCGGGGGCGGCGACCCTGAAAAACGCGAGGAAATCAAAAAGCTGCGCGAAAAGGTGTCCAAGACGCTCAAGGACGTGATATACAAATCGCTTTTGTCCCTCGACAGGCAGGAGACGCTCGAGGACGTCCGGGCGGACGCGCCGGCGGTAAAAACGCTGTACCGTCTCGCGCGGGAGCTTGAAAACCGCTTAACCGAGGTCAAGCGGGAAAGGGCGGCGCTTACGTTCGACGATCTGGAGCATTTGAGCATAAAGCTGCTTGAGGACGAGGAAGTGCGCACGCGCGTGCACGGCGAATATAAATACGTGTTCGTGGACGAGTATCAGGACACGAGCGACATACAGGAGGCGATAGTCTCCGCGGTCGCGGGGGACGACAACCGCTTCATGGTGGGTGACATAAAGCAGAGCATATACCGCTTCCGTGACGCCGAGCCGCAGCTGTTTCTGGAAAAGTACGCCGCATACCGGCAGGGCGGGAACAACGAGCTTATAGTGCTGGGCACGAACTACCGTTCCCGCGCGGGCGTGATCGATTTTGTGAATCTGCTGTTTGAGCGGGTCATGAACGGCGGCGCGAGCGAAATCGTCTACGACGAGGACGCAAAGCTCCACATGGGGCGCAAAGCAGACGGCGCGGACGCGCCTACAGAGCTTATAATAATCGACAGAGCGGGCACGGCAGGGGAGGATATGCAGGGCGACGTCTTCGAGGAAGCGCGGGAGGACGACGCCGGGACGAGCGACGAGGACGCCGAGGAGCTCGAAAACAGCGAGCGCGAGGCGGTGGTGATCGCGCGGCGCATACGCGAGCTTATGGACGATGACAAGACGCTCGCTTTGCGCGACATCTGCGTTATCACGCGCACGGGCAGAAACGTGCTGCAGCCGATGGCAGCGATGCTGGCGTCGCAGGGGATACCCGCCTACGCGGAGGGCAGCGAAAGCTATTACGAGGCTTACGAGGTGGCGGTGGTCATAAGCGCGCTCAAGCTGCTGGTAAGCCGCGCAAACGAGATAGAGCTGCTGGCCGTGCTGCGTTCGCCTATGTTCGGCGTGAGCACGCAGGAGCTTGCGGAGATACGCGTTATGTCGGAGGGCGTGAGCTGGTGGGAGGCGGTCGAAAACGTGCGTGACAAATACCCGCAGCTTGAACGCTTTCTGACCCTCAGAAACAAGTGGAAGCTCATGGCGGGCAGCATCGCGCTCAACCGCCTGATACGCCTTATATATGACGACACCGGCTTTTACACCTTCGCGGGCGCGCTGCCGGACGGCAAACACCGCATGGGCAATCTGGACGTATTGTGCCAGACGGCGCTCAATTTCGAGCACGCGCGGGGCTCCTCGCTTTCGGAATTTCTGGAATACACCGAAGAAATGAAGACGCGCGGAGACGGCAGCGCCGCGCACGAGTTGGGCGAGAACGACGACGTCGTGCGCCTGATGACCGCGCACAAAAGCAAGGGGCTCGAATTCAGGGTCGTGTTCGCGGCTATGCTGGGCAGAAGCTTCAGCAGCAAGCCCCCGAACGATACTGCCGAGACGCGCTTTTTTGCGGACAAGCATCTGGGCGCGGCGGTGATGCATATGGACGAGCGCCTGTGCAGCACGCGCGAAACTGCCGTTATGCGCGCGATACGCGTAAACGACTCGGTCAGGGAGCTCGCGGAGGATCTGCGCGTTTTGTACGTTACGCTTACCCGCGCGCAGGACAGGCTTATACTTATAGGCAGCGTAAAGGACTTTTCGAAGGCGGCCGTCGACTGGGCGGCGTCGCGCGACAGACCGAATTTGTACAAAAGCGCGCTCGACGTAGCCGCTGCCGCCGCGCTCGGCTGTCCGGGCAGCGAATGCCTCGGCTGCGCGGCGGAGGAGGGCAAGCCCGCCGTGCTGACGCGGATAATAAACGCCGCGGATATAAGCGCGGAAACGCAGAAGCAGGAAAACAGCGTCGTCGGGCGGATGGACGAATTGCTTGCCTCAGACGTATACGACCCCGAAACGGAGCGCGTAATAAACTGGAAATATCCCTACAAGGCTATGCCGTATGCACCGCTCAAGCTGGCTGTTACGGGCCTTGGCCGCGACTTCACGGGCGGGAACATAGTGCCGGAGGTAAAAGAGGCGCCGGATTTTATAAGCGGCCGCGACCCCAAAAAGTACACCGCGCGGGGCACTGCGATACACGCCTCTCTCAGGTATCTGGATTACGAGCCCTTCAGGCGCATGTCGGCATATACGGAAATGACCGTCGAAGCGGCGCGGCAGCTGGATCTGATGGCAGCTAAGCGCCTTATAGACGAGGAGGAGCGCAGGCTCGTAAGCCCCGCGCTGATCGCGGATTTCATAATGAGTCCTGTCGCGAAGCGCGCGCTCGCCGCAGACGTATGCCGGCGCGAGTGGAGCTTTTCCCTGCGCATGCCGATAAGCCGCGTGTGTCCGGAGTACACGGAGGGCAGCATACTCGTGCAGGGCACGATAGATTTGTGCTTCATCGAAAACGGCGAATGGATACTTGCGGACTATAAAACCGAGCGAAGCGCCGACGAGCAGGAGCTTATAAAGCGCTACAAGCCCCAGCTGGACATATACGCGGAGGCGCTGAGCGAGCTGACCGGCAGACCCGTCAGGCAGGCGGTGATCTGTCTGGTCTCACAGAAAAAGGAGATATATCTGACTCCCGGCAGATGGGAAAAGGAAAACGCGTGAAGCGGGGACGAGGCGGGGACTGAGCGGCGCTTAGCTTTCCGGCACGGTTATTTCAGTGCCGTCCGGGCCTGAAAAGCGCACGCATTTGCGCGTGCTGTACGCGTCCTGCCGCAGAAGTCCGGGCGTTATGCCGTTTTGCTCAAGGCGCTCCGCGTGCGGGTTCGTGCTGATCCCGCCGTGCAGGCTGAGCCCCGCGCGCCTGCTTATGCGCCTGTCCGCAAACGGGAGCACGAACACCGGCGCGAGCACCGCGTCGGTAACAAGCAGGTTCGCGGACAGACTGTTCGCGCTTGGTACCATATCCGCGCCTTTGATTTAATCCTCTTCCTTCAGTCCCGCGAAGCCTTCGCCTATGGCCTCGTGCGCCTGGGTTATGAACATGAACGCGTTTTCGTCGTGCTGCTTTACTACGTGCTTTAGTAACATGACCTCGCGTCTGTCCACCACGCACAATACCACAGGCCGCTCCTGTCCGGTGTAAGCGCCCTTCGCGCTCAGAAGCGTAACGCCCCTGTCCATTCCAGAAAGTATGCCCTGCGTGATGGCTTCCCACTTCTGCGAGATTATAAAGCACGCTTTGTCCGCGGTAAAGCCTATCATCACCGCGTCGACTATCCTGCCTGCGGCGAATATGCTTATCAGCGCGTACAGCGCCTGCTCCGCGCCCACCGCGAAGCCCGCGCACACGACCACCACGAAGTCCAGCGCGAAGAGGAAGGAGCCGACGCTTATAAACGGAAATCTCCTGTGCACCACGCGCGCGATCATGTCTGTGCCGCCGGTGGTGGCGTTGCCGCGCATTATGAGCCCCAGCCCGATGCCGAGCAGTATGCCGCCGAACAGCGTGGCCAGCAGCGGATCGTCCGTCAGCGCGCTGAAGGGCAGCGCGTCTATCGATACGCTGAACAGAAGCGTCGCGATAAGGCTCCTGAAGGCGAACGTGCCGCCTATCGCCTTATAGCTTAGTATGAACAGAGGCACGTTAAGCGCCAGAGAGGTCATGCCGACGGGCAGACCGAATATGTAGTTAAGTATTATGCCCACGCCGGTAAGCCCGCCGGGGGCGATGTTGTTAGGGGTCAGAAACAGCGGATACGCCGCTCCGCCCAGCACGCAGCCCAGCACGATATGCGCGTACGATACCGCGAGCTGCTTTTTGTTTATAAGCTTCAGCTTTTCTGTTATGCTCAAGGGTGCACCTATCCAATTTCTGCACATAAAAACGGCCTTGCAGCCGCTTTTATGGCTTTGTTTATCCTTTGTTATTTATTTCCACGTGAGCCTGTACATGCCCCGGGCGGAGCAGATCACGTCTCCCGTGAACCATTCGATCCCGCGCAGGAAGCTTCGGTTCAGGTTTATATTGTACGCGAAATCGCGGATCTCCGTGCCCTCGGGCAATTCCAGTCTGAGCAGCGCGAGCGTGCGCAGACGGAGTATGTACATGCAGCTGTCCCTTGTCTTGGGCGTGTGCACAGCCAAAAGCGCGTATTCGCCGTCCGGCGAAAGACAGGCGGAATAGATATAAGCGTAAGCTCCCGGCAGCGCGCCCTCGTCGCACTGCTTTATGTATTCCGCCTTGCTCAGCCTGACCGCGCTGCCGTCCGGAGTTATGAACACAGGCCTTCCGAGCCCGTCCATTTTTTTGTCGGTGTCGATTATCAGCAGTGAAGAAGCGTCTGTGTTCATCGCCAGGACATCGCAATTGTACGCGATGCCCAGGCCGCTTTGCGCGTTCATTTCGAAGCTCGTCAGCCGTCCGTAAGGCTCAAAGCCGGTCGCGTAGCGCCTGTAATAGCGCTGTCCGGCGCTTTCGTACATGTACAAAAGCCCGAAATCGCCGCGGGTATGGCCCTCGTACAGTGCAAGCGCGCTGCCGTCGCGCATAAGGTACAGGCGCGGGCGGCTGGGATATTCTCCCATGGTCTCAAGCAGCTTCTGAACGAGTACGTCCTCGCCGGTTTCGGTGTCGTGCCTGCGCAGAGAGGGCGGATTCGAGTACACGGTATAGTATATATATCTGCTGCTTTCGTCGAAGCACGCGCCCATTACCGCGCCGTAATCCTCGTTTTCGGTTTTATCGACGAACCTCTTCTCGGAGAACTTGTGCGCGACGTATACGTCGCCCGCTTCCACGTCCATTATCATCAGCTGCGAATAAGTCGGGTTCATAGTGGTAAGGAAAGCGTAGCTGTTCAGAAGCACAGCCTTGCTGCCGTCGGGCGACCAGATAACGCCGTCTGTGGAACCGAACAGATATACGAACGTATTCGTTCCTGACGCGAGCTGCTTTTCGAGCGCGTGGCCGCCGTCCTCGTCGGGTACGCTGCGTTCAGTAGATATGGTCTGCGCGATCAGCTTTTCGCCGTCGTAGCATAAGGCTAAGCTTCCGAATACCGTGCACATTTTGCTGCCGTCCGGCGATACGGTCAGGGGATAGAAGTATTTCGCGTCCTCGCCGGCCAGCATGCCGCCGCTGCCTACGTACACGAGCCCGTCGCCGATCTGCTCGGGCGCGACGCCTAAGGTCTCCGCGTTCGCGCGCGCGAACTCCGCGCTCACGTACACGGGCACGTCGCTGACGTCTATGTACTCCTTTTCGAGCACGGGCGTTTTGCCGGAGTCGAACAAAGCATCAAATTCGCTTTGGCTGCGCTCGGAGGTCTGGTCGGTCTCCGTCCCGCTGCCCCACAGTCCGCTCAACCACGAGCCGAAGCCCTCTGCGGACGCCGCGCCCGCGCACACGCACAGCGCAAGTATAAGCGCAATCAGTTTTTTCATCGGTATTCCCTCCAATTAAAAGCTTAGCTCAGGCGCGCTTTAGTATCGTTTCCATGCCGTATTTCTGTATCTTCAGCCCCAGATTTTCGTAAAAGCGCTGCGCGGACTCGTTGCCCGCCCACACGTTCAGCATCACGTTGTAGCAGCCGGCGCTTTCCGCGAAGGCGAGCACGTGCCTGTACAGCGCGCGTCCTATGCCGCGCGCGCGGCAGGTCTCGTCCACGCACAGATCGTCGACGTACAGGGTGACGAGGTCGTTGAGAGCGCCTTCGTTTTCGTGTCTTTGGAATATGCAAAACGCGTATCCGCACACGCTGCCGCTTTCCTCGTATACGAATATCGGGCGCGAATCGTCCGCGATTATTTCGCTTATTTCTGCGTCAGTGTATTTTTTGCCGCCCGTCCTGAACAGATCCGGCCGCACGGCGGCGTGCACTGCGCACACCTGATACAGCAGCCTGTTTATGTCCGGTATATCGGAGATTTTCGCGCGTCTTATTATCATAATGCCCTTTGCCTTTAAGCCCGAAAATAAACGAATGTATTAATTCACTTCACCCGCATTTGCGTGCCTACGCCTTGCCTGACCAGCGCGCGCTTTAAGCGCGCCTCGGCCAGACGCTGCTCCACTTCGGTTATGCGGCTGTCCCCGAGCGTCTTGCGCGCGCGGGTCTCGCTGTCCTTTGCGCGCTCCATGTCGATTTCGTCCGCCCATTCGAACGTGGTGGGCACGAGCCTTACCTCGCCGTTCAATACGGTAAGTATCCCGCCCATGCACGCGGCATAGCGCTTTTCGCCGTTTACGCTTATGCTCGCCCGTCCCATGCCCAGCGGGGACACGCAGTTTATATGCCCGGGGAGTATGCCCATCTCGCCGGAGGTCGTGCGCACGGTAAGCGCCTCGCACTCGCCGTCGAACTGTACGCCGTCAGGCGTGACTATCTTCAGAGAGAACGTGCTCATTTGCCGCTGCTCTCCCTGTACTTCGCCGCCACCTCGTCTATCGTTCCCGCAAACAGGAAGAAGGATTCCGGTATCTCGTCGTGCTTGCCCTCGATAATCTCCCTGAAGCCGCGCACGGTCTCGCTGAGCGGCACGTATTTGCCCTCGTAGCCGGTAAACTGCTCCGCTACCGCGAAGGGCTGAGACAGGAAGCGCTGCACCTTGCGCGCGCGGCTGACGGTAAGCTTGTCCTCCTCGCTTAGTTCGTCCATGCCCATTATCGCGATTATGTCCTGCAGCTCCTTATAGCGCTGCAGCATGCGCTGTACGCCGCGCGCGGTCTCGTAATGCTCGCGTCCCACGATTTCGGGCGTGAGTATGCGCGAGGCGGAGGCGAGCGGGTCGACGGCGGGGTATATGCCCAGCGACGCTATCGAGCGGTCGAGCGCGGTGGTCGCGTCGAGGTGCGCGAAGGTCGTAGCGGGCGCGGGATCGGTATAGTCGTCCGCGGGCACGTATACCGCCTGTACGGAGGTGATGGAGCCGTTTCGCGTGGAGGTTATGCGCTCCTGCAGCGCGCCCATCTCCGTGGCTAAGGTGGGCTGGTAGCCCACGGCGGAGGGCATGCGTCCCAGCAGCGCGCTCACTTCGCTGCCCGCCTGCGTGAAGCGGAATATGTTGTCTATGAACAGCAGCACGTCCTGATGCTTTTCGTCCCGGAAGTACTCCGCCATCGTCAGCCCGCTCAATCCCACGCGCATGCGCGCTCCGGGCGGCTCGTTCATCTGGCCGTATACCATGGCGGTCTTGCTGATAACGCCGGATTCTATCATTTCGTTATACAGATCGTTGCCCTCGCGCGTGCGTTCGCCTACGCCCGTGAACACGGAAATGCCGCCGTGCGCCTTCGCGACGTTGTTTATCAGCTCCATTATAAGCACCGTCTTGCCCACGCCCGCGCCGCCGAACAGGCCGATCTTGCCGCCCTTCGCGTAGGGGCAGATGAGGTCGACTACCTTTATGCCTGTTTCGAGTATCTCGGCGGAGGTCATTTGCTCCTCGTAGGAGGGCGCGGGGCGGTGTATGGGCATGCGCCGCACGTTTTCGGGCAGCGGCGCGCCTTCGTCTATCGGCTCGCCCAGCAGGTTGAATACCCGTCCCAGACATTCCTCGCCCACCGGCACGCTTATCGGCGCGCCCGTGTCCACGGCAGCAACGCCGCGCTTAAGGCCGTCGGTCGAGCTCATCGCCACGCAGCGCGCCACGCTGTCGCCGATGTGCTGCTCCACCTCCGCGGTTATGTCGAGATTTTCGTATTTGATCTTAAGCGCGTTCAGCAGCTTCGGGAGCCTGTTTTCTTCGAAGCGTACGTCTATGACCGGCCCCATTATCTGCACTACGGTACCCGTATTGTTTGCCATTTGCTTATCTCCTGTTTGTCAGCTTTGGCTGCCTGCCACGATCTCGGTGATTTCCTGAGTGATCGCCGCCTGCCGCGCGCGGTTGTATTTAAGGCTGAGATCGGCTATCATGTCGTCCGCGTTCTGAGTGGCGGTGTCCATCGCGCCCCTGCGCGCCGCCTGCTCGCTCGCGCGGCTTTCGCACAGCGCGCCGTATATCACTCCGCCTATGTATTCGGGGATTATGGTTTCGAACACCTCTTCGCTCGAGGGCTCGTAGAGTATGTCGGCGGACGCGCCCGGCGCGCTGTGGCCTCCCTCCAGCGGAAGCAGCTTGAGCGTTACCGGCGTCTGCGTGAGGACGGAGGCGAAGTTCGTATAGCCTATGCGCACCTCTTTGCATTCGCCGCGCCGGAACCTCCGGCACAGGCTGCGCGCCAGAGTGAAGCAGTCGCCCACGTCCACGTGCTCAGCGCCCGCGTAATTCGTGCTCAGCAGCGCGGTCCCGCGCGCGGAAAAGAAGTCCACCGCCTTTTTGCCTATGGGCAGCACCTCGCACGCGCAGCCGGCCGTCTCCGCGTAGCATTTGTTCAGTATATTGGAGTTGTAGCCGCCCGCAAGCCCTCTGTCGCCCGCGATCACCACGTAGGTGATCTTGTCCGCACAGTTTTTTTCGCACGCGAGATAGGGCAGCGTGTGTTCGCGGTTGGCGGCGGCGATGTCCTGTATCACGCCGTATATGATATTGAAGTAAGGCCGCGACGACACGATGCGCGCCTGCGCGCGGCGCAGCTTGCTCGATGCTACCATTTCCATCGCCTTGGTTATCTGGCGCGTGCTTCTGAGCGTGCGTATGCGCGTGGTTATCGCCTTGGCGGAAACGCCGGCCATGCAATTCCTCCTGAGTGTTATTTATCCGTGCCGAATTCGCGCTTGAGCTCTGCTATCGCGTTTTTTAGCTTTTCCTCGGTCTCGGGCTCGAGCTTTCCGCTCGTGCGTATCGCCTGAAGCACGTCTTCGTGCCGGTTGTCCAGAAATTCGTACAGCCGCGTCTCGAACGCCTGCAGACGGCTTACGGCTATGTCGTTCAGCAGTCCGTTGACTACGGCGTAAATAATGCACACCTGATGCGCCGCCTCGACGGGCGATTCGTTTTTCTGCTTGAGTATTTCCACTATGCGCTCGCCCAGCGCCAGGCGCGCGCGGGTGTCCGCGTCCAGCTCGCTGCCGAACTGCGAAAAGCTCTGCAGCTCTCTGTACTGGGAGTACAGCAGCTTAAGCGAGCCCGCGACCTTTTTCATCGCTTTTATCTGCGCGTCGCCGCCTACGCGGGATACGGATATGCCCGGATTTACGGCGGGCATTATGCCGGAATTGAACAGCTCCGTCTCAAGGAAAATCTGCCCGTCGGTTATCGATATGACGTTTGTGGGAATGTAAGCGGACACGTCGCCCGCCTGCGTTTCGATTATGGGCAGCGCGGTAAGGCTGCCGCCCCCGTGCGCCTCGGACATGTGCGCGGCGCGCTCCAGCAGCCGCGAATGCAGGTAAAACACGTCGCCGGGGTAGGCCTCGCGTCCGGGCGGGCGGCGTATGAGCAGCGAGATGGCGCGGTACGCGACCGCGTGCTTGCTCAAATCGTCGTACACCACCAGCACGTCCCGTCCCTGCTTCATGAAGTATTCGCCCATCGTGCAGCCGGAATAAGGCGCGATGTACTGCATGGGGGATAGCTCGCTCGCGCTTGCGGACACGACTATGGTATAGTCCATCGCGCCTCTGAGCGTGAGCGCCTGCACCACCTGCGCCACGGTCGAGCGCTTCTGGCCGATCGCGACATATATGCAGATCACGCCCGTGCCCTTCTGGTTAAGTATCGTATCGGTAGCGATAGTGGTCTTGCCCGTCTGGCGGTCTCCGATTATAAGCTCTCTCTGACCGCGGCCGATGGGTATCATGGAGTCTATCGCCTTTATGCCCGTCATAAGCGGCGTGTCGACGTGCTTGCGGTCTATAATGCCCGGCGCGGGCGCCTCGATGGGCATGAACGCCGCGCTGTCTATGGGGCCCTTGCCGTCTATCGGCTCGCCCAGCGCGTTCACCACGCGCCCGATAAGCTTTTCGCCCACCGGCACGGACACGACCCTGCCCGTGCGCTTTACCGTGTCGCCCTCGCGTATGCCGGAATCGCTGCCGAGTATTATTACCGAGACGCTGTTTTCCTCTAAATTCTGCGCCATGCCGTAGGAGCCGTTCGGAAATTCGATCAGCTCGCCCGCCACGCACTCGTCCAGTCCGCTCACGCGCGCGATGCCGTCGCCGGTCAGTATGACGGTGCCGGTCTCGTCCGTTTTGACGCGCGTCTCGTAGTTTTTTATCTGTTCACGAATAAGCTTCGTGATTTCTTCCGCTCTTAAATCCATCTGCTTCCTGCTTTCGCTGTCACATAGGTTTTTCCGTAAGCAGCGCGCGCATATCCTCAAGCCGCCGCCTTACGGTATCGTCGGTCATGTATTTGTCGTATTCGAGCCGCACGCCGGCAAGCAGACGCGCGTCGGTGTCGTTCGCAAGCTCGATCTGCTTGCCGGTGAGCGCGGCGAGCTTTTCCTTGAGGCGCGCAAGCTGCACGCCATTAAGCGGACGCGGCGTTACCGCCCTGACCGGCAGTATGCCGTGATGAGCGTTATACTCGCTTTTGTAGGCGGCGCACACCTCGGGCACGAGCTGCGCGGCGCACATGTGAGACAGGATTTTAAGGACGTTTAGCACGTATACGTGCACGTACGCGCCGTAGCACGCTTCGAGCGCCGCGCTTTTTTCCGCCTTGCTCACGCTGCGGGAATTAAGAAACCGCACGAGCCCGCCTTCCCGCGTCCACGTTTCGCCTACCAGCTTAAGCCCGTCCATGACCGCGTCGTCCGCGCCCTCGTCGCGCGCCAAAGCAAACAGCGCGTTTGCGTATTCCCTGCCTGTCTGCGTCATTTGCGCTCACCCAATCCGTCTATGAACCTGTCGGTCAGCGCCTCGCGGTCGGCGTCCGTGATCTCGCGCTCCAGCACCTTTTCGGCCAGCGCGAGGGCGAGGGAGGAGATTTCGTGCTCCGCCTCGCTGACGGCCTTGCGCTTTTCGAGCTCTATATCGGCAACTGCCTTGTCCAAAAGCGCGCCTGCCTCCGCGCGGGCGGATTTGAGTATCTCCTCCTCGCGCGCGCGTGCGCGCTTCTGCGCGTCGGAAAGTATCTGCTCGGAGGCCGTCTGTGCCTGCGCGAGCTTGCTTTCGTATTCGCTTTTGAGCGCCTCGGCGTCCGCCCTGGCTTTTTCCGCGCCTGCGTAGGAGTCGTCTATCTCCTTCTGACGGTCGCTTATCAGCTTGTGCACCGGCGCGAACAGGAATTTTCTGGCTACAAAGAATATAGCCAGCGTGTTCAGCAGCACGAACAGCGCTGTCCAGAAATCGACGCCGATAAAACCTTCAAACCGGCCCAAGTGCATTTCTCCCTTCGGAAAGGCTTGCGCCGCTTACAGCACAAACAGTATAAGAAACGCGATGAGCAGCGAATATATGCCGGTGGTTTCGGCGATTGCGCAGCCCATTATCATCGTGGAGCGCAGCGTGCCCGCCATTTCGGGCTGACGCGCCATGCCCTCCAGCGCCTTGCTTACGGCGGTGCCCTCGCCCATGCCCGGGCCGATGGCGCCTATGCCCATGCACAGTCCCGCGCCGATTGCCTTTCCCGCGCTTGCGATCGCTTCTGCGATGGTCGGATCCATATGGTAATTCCTCCTGAAATATAATGATTTTTGTATTTTATGCAGGCCTCGGCTTATTTGCCTGCCGGCTCGGCGGGCAGCGAATTGGAAATGTATACCATTGTAAGCAGCGTAAATACGTACGCCTGCACAAAGCCCGAGAACAGGTCGAAGTAGCAGGAAAACAGCGCGGGTATGCCCAGGGCGAGCACCGGCACGCCCGACAGCGCGCCCGCCGCCTGTAAAAGCCCGAATACGCCGATCACCGCGCACGCGCAGCCGAGTATAAGGTATCTCGCGGCGGGCTTGCGCTCCTTTTTGAGCTTGACCGCGTTATACGCGGAGCGCTTTTTGTACAGCCAAATAAGCCCCGCCCCCGCAACGAGCAGCGCGCCGCCCGCGATATAACCGCTGGAGGCGACGAGCCTTAAAAGCGCCGCGCTCGCGCCCGACAGCGCGATATACAGTATCGACGTTATCACGCCGCCGCCCGCCACGTTCCCGAAATGACGGAACGCCATCGATACGGGCTGCGCGAGCTCGCTTATCACGTTCATCGGCGTCATTACCGCTATGGGCCTGGTAAAGCCCCTGAGCCAGCCGAAGAAGCCGTTGTGCTTTATGTTGTTGTACCATATGATCAGGCTCACGCCCACTGCCCATACCAGCACGCACGAAAGATCCGCCGTGGAGGAGCGCAGAAAGCCTGTAAGACCTATGAGACTGCCGAGTATGCTGGACAGAAAGATCGTGCCTATGAACGGCGCCCAATTAAGGTTGTGCTCGCCCATGGTCTCGCCAACCATGCCGTACAGCATGCTTACGCCCTTTTCGACCAGCGTCTGCAGCCCGTCGGGCCGTTTTTTAAGACGCTTTCCCATCCACACGGAAAACACTATCATGCACAGCGCGACCAGAAACGACGATACCGTGGTCTGCGTGATAGGGATACCGCCCAGTACTGGCAGGGTATAATAGACGAATGCGCCCGTTACCTGTAAATCCACTACTGCGCACCGCCCTTCTTTTTGAAAAATTCGATTCCCGTAAGTATAAAGCGCATAAGCGCCAAAGGCACTATCGCCGCGATCGCGTTTACGCGTCCGCTTTTTACCAGCACGAACAAAACGCCGAACAGCACTGCAAGGCGCCCTATGTAGGACGCGGTCATCACGCGCTTGCCGCCGGATACGTCGCCCCTGACTGCCTTGTCCGACGCGGTGTAGGCGTATAACGCCATCACGAAATAATCCGCGCAGGCGAGTATCACGCCCGCAAGCGCGCCCAGCCACACAGACGCGTCAAGCCTGCCGGCGAGCGCGAATACGCCCGTCATTATAAGCGCGCACACAGTTTCCGCCGCCGCCAGGAGCAGCGTCTTATTTATCAGCTCTTTGCGTGAATCCATTTGTTCTCCGCGTTCAGTCGTGCTCGTTGAAGGACGGAGGCTGCTTTTTGTCGCGTCTGCGTTCGGCTGCGTCCAGCGCTTTGAGCGTAGACCTAAGCCCCTGCACGGCGCTTATAAGCCCCAGCGCGATGCCCGCGAGTATCGCCCATTTGCCCAGAACGAACCTGTTTGCGAGGTATATGCCCGCAAGGGTGAACAGCGTAAGGGGCGACGCGACCGTCAGCCCCAGCTGCGTTATCCACACCAGCAGCCTTGCGTCCTTCATAACAATCTCTCCTGAACAGGTATTTTATCATATAAATAAGGATAATGCAAGAGAATCACGATTAAATCGGCTGTACAAATACCGTACAAACGGAAAAGATGAAATTTTGCGCTTCGGTTGACACGTGCGCGTTTTTGAGATAAAATTTCCTCAGAGGTGAGAAATGTGGCGAATATCGTCGTGAGCGCGTGTCTGCTGGGCTTAAAATGCCGTTACAGCGGAGAGGTCAAGACCTGCCAAAGCGTCATTGCGCTCGCGCGGGAGCACACGCTTATTCCCGTGTGTCCGGAGCAGCTGGGCGGGCTGCCTACGCCCCGCGAGCCTGCCGAGCAGAAAGGCGGGCGCGTGTTCACGAAAAGCGGCGCGGACGTGACGGACGCGTTTTGCGAGGGCGCGCAGGCGGTATTGCGCGTCGCGCGTATATGCGCAGCGCATACGGCCGTGCTAAAGGCGCGTTCGCCCTCCTGCGGCGCGGGATGCGTATACGACGGCACGTTTACGGGCACGCGCGTGCCCGGCGACGGCGTGTGCGCCGCGCTGCTTAAGCAAAACGGCGTGCGCGTGCTCACGGAGGAGGACGTGGAACGCGGGACGGAAATACATACCCTACGGAGGAAAGAAATATGAAATACATATCGATCGGCGGACGTCAGGCCTCGGTTTTCGCGCTGGGCAGCACGGATTTCGGCGGCAAGCTGAATGAAGCTGCCTCGCGTGCGCTGCTGGACGCGTTTGCGGACGCGGGCGGAAACTACATAGACACCGCGCACGTATACGGAGATTTCGTTACGCCCAAAAACGGCGAGAGCGAGCGCGTCATAGGCAAATGGATGGACGAAAACCGTTTGCACGGCAGGATATTTTTAAGCACCAAGGGCGCGCATCACGTGCTGGGGACCGCGCCGGCGGGCCGCCTTTCGCGCGCGGAGATACTTAAGGACGTCAGCGAAAGCCTCGACTGTCTCAGAACGGATCACGTGGACATCTACTGGCTGCACCGCGACAATACCGCCTTCAGCGCAGGCGAGGTGATGGAAACGCTGCAGGAGCTTGTCGAGCGCGGCATGACGCGCCTGCTCGGCGCGAGCAACTGGTCGACCGCGCGCATACTCGAGGCGAACGCGTACGCCCGCGCGCACGGCCTGACCCCGTTTTACGCAAACCAGCCGCAGTTTTCGCTGGCCGTGCAGACCAAGCCCGACGATCACAGCCTCGTGCAGGCGGACGCGGAAATGCTTAAAATGCACAAAGACGCGGGCATGCTCATGACGCCGTACTCCTCGCAGGCCAAGGGCTTTCTGACGCTGCTCGACGAAAAGGGCGAGGAGGGGCTGCCGGACAAGGCGAGACGCCGCTTCCTCACGGACGAAAACCGCGCGATATACGCGCGATGCAAAGAAATCAGCAATGAGACCGGACTCAGCGTAGGCGCGCTGGCGCTTTTGTGGCTGCGCAGACAGCCCTTCCCGCTGGTCCCGCTGGTCGGCGCGAGCAGACCGGAGCAGCTGAAGCCGGTATTCGAGGCGGCGGACGCGGACATAAGCGCGGAGCAGGCGGAATATATAAGAAAAGCGCTGTGAGGCGTGTTGTGAAATTAATACGGCGATGATATAATCCTGTCAAAACGGCGATTACCGCAAGGAGCATACTAATTATGAAGACGAATCCCGTAAAGGGCATGAGGGACTATCTGCCCTCGGAAATGCGTTTAAGAGACTATGTACAGGGCAAAATACTCGAAACCTACCGCCAAAGCGGCTTCGAGCGCATATCCACGCCCATGCTCGAGGATATGGAAAACCTCGACAAGAGCGACGGCGGAGACAACCTGAACCTGATTTTCAAGGTTTTGAAGCGCGGCGAGAAGCTGGACGAGGCGCTCGCCTCGGGCGGCGAGGCCGCACTGTGCGACATGGGGCTCAGGTACGATCTGACCGTGCCGCTTTCCCGCTTTTACGCGCTTAACCGCGAAAAGCTGCCTTCTCCGTTCAAGGTAATACAGACCGACCGCGTGTTCCGCGCGGAAAGACCGCAAAAGGGGCGCTGGCGCGAATTCGTGCAGTGCGACATAGACATACTCGGCGACGACAGCCCGCAGGCGGAGATCGAGCTTATAGACGTCACCGCGCGCGCGCTTCTGAACATCGGCTTTAACGACTTCACCGTAAACATAAACGACCGGCGTATGCTGCGCGGCATGCTCGAAAACATGGGCTTCGCGCCGGAGCAGCTGGACAGCGTGTGCATAACGTTCGACAAGCTCGATAAAATCGGCGCGGACGGCGTGCGGGACGAGCTGACGGAAAAGGGCTTCCCCGCAGGGGCAATCGACGCGCTCAGCGCGCTTTTGACCAAGGGCAGTCTGACGCTTGAGGACGTAAAGCGCATGCTAAACGACACGTCCGCGGCGGACAGGCTTGAATACATCATAGACACCGCGCGCGCGGTATCAGGCGGCACCTACTCCGTGCAGTACGCGCCCTCGCTCGTGCGCGGACAGGGCTATTACACGGGCTGCGTGTTCGAAATAAGCTGCGCGGCGTTTAATGCCGCGATCGCGGGCGGCGGACGCTACGACGGCATGGTGGGCAAGTTTACGGGCACCGATGTGCCCGCGGTGGGCTTCTCGATAGGCTTCGAGCGCATTTGCGCGATACTCGAACAGCAGGCGTACCAGACCCCCGCGCCCAAAAAGCTCGCGCTTTTGTACCTTGAGGACGCGCCGTTTGGCGAGGTGCTCAAAAAGGCGGCGCGGCTCAGAAGCGAATACAGCGTGACCGTGCTTAAGCAGCAGAAAAAGCTCGGCAAACAGTTCGGCGCGCTCGAAAGCGCGGGCTTCAGCGCGGCGGCGTTCTTCGACAACGAAGAAATAAAGCCGCTGGGCGGCAAGAGCGTCGGCTGAGCCGGAGGCGGAACATGGCTGCAAAAAAGAAAAAAAGGAAAGCCGGCGCGAAATCGGCCCCGCAGGCATGGGCGTGGAAGCTCGTGCTGATACCCTTCGCGTTCGTGTTTTATAAGCTGCTGGATTTCGTGAAGGAATACAACTGCCTGTCCGTGCCCGCGCCGGGGCGCTTTCTCGACGCGCTCGGAAACGGCGAGTTCACAGCCAACGTTATCATACAGGCGGCATGGATAATCGGGCTTATACTTTTGCTGCTTTCGGACACGCGCAGGCAGTATCTGCTGATACCGGGGCTTTTGCTGTTTCTGATGCCCGCGTGGTACTGCGCGCAGCCCGCCTACACTGTCGAGAGCGCGAAGGTGTACAAGGGCTTCGAGTTTCTGGCCGGAGGGAAGGAGCTGGTCCGCCTCGGCTTCGAGGTCGGCACCGCGCTGTGGGCCTGCGCGCTCGTGCGCGGAAGCGAGAACACCCAGTGGCTGAAGGCGGCGCTGGGCATACTGCTGATGGCGGGCAACCTGTACTGCTACAAAAACGGCGGACCGCTGGACTGGAAGGAATATATAGAGATAATCAGCATGGCCGCGCTGACCGGCTGGGCGGTGGATTTCGCGCTGAACGGCTTTTCGCTGGCGGGCTTGCTGCCCGCGGCGGTGTGCGTGCTCGAGGTGTTCCTGTGGGACAGCGTGAGCGTGTGGCCGCTGTGGATAACCGCGGGACTGTGCGCGGCGGGCATAATAGCGCTGCTTGCGACGTCTCCTGTCAAAAACCGCTCCTTCGGCGGGATAGTGACTCTCGCGGGCGTGGGCCTGAACAGCGTCCTCACGCTGCTGCTCGCAAACGCCGGACGGATACTCTGAAACCAGTCAGGCTACATAAAGCGTTCTATAATATCGAAGCGCGCCTTTCCCCAGCACTGCGGAGGGCGCGCTTTTTCATGCGAAATGATTATCTCAGCCGTGGCTATCTCATTTTGAGCAGGCACTCGCACACGAGCTCGTCCGTTATGAAGTCCGTGATTATGCCCGTTTTCAGGGCGGAGCAGATGGGCATGAGCTTGTCCTTGCCGCCGGCGATCGCCAGCACGCGCTTGGCCGCGCGCAGGTTGTCTATACTGGCGCAGAGTATATTGGCCTGATCGAGGGGAATAAATCTGCCGCTCGCGTCGAAATAATGGGTCAGCATATCGCCGACCGCGTCGTCGAGCACGCTGGAGCGCACGTACCTCTCGCCGGGATACTCCGCGCGGCTGCCGATTTCGAGCACCGGGTTCACGCCGATGCCCATCACGGCCAGATCGATATGCTTCCAATAATTGTCTATGATCTCGTATACCTTCGTGCGCCTGAACAGCTCGGCGTCTTCACGGGAGCCGGGGTCTGCGGGTATATAGGTGTAGACCGCGCGCGCGTTCATGGTGGACGCGGCGCGCCGCACGATCTCGTTTATCATAAAGTATTCCGCAGTCTGGCTGCTGGCGCCGACAAGGGGAAAGAAGGTCGCGTCCCCGCAGTAAGCCACGGGCAGATTCAGTATGGAATGATATACGGTACGGCCCCACGACAGGCCTATGTTTTCGGCGCCCTCTTCGACCAGCGCGGCGATATACTGCGCCGCGAACTGCGCGATGATGTTCGTCACCATTTCCCGGTCGCGGAATTTGCAGGGCACCACCAGCGCACGCTTAAGCCCAAAGCGCTGCTCGAGCTTTGCGGAAAGCTCCGGCAGCGCCTCGAGGGGATTGTGTATGCGGAATTCGACCACCCCCGTCAGCTCCGCCTTTTTGAGCAGACGGTTCACCGTCTGGCGGGTGATGCCCATCTTGTCGGCGATCTCCTGCTGATTGATGTGATCCTTGTAGTACATGCTCGCTACCTGCAGCAGCGACTGCATTTCCCCTTTTGACTGCATCGTCACACTCCCTTACGTATGGGCATCGAACCATCCCTCCATCCTGCCCAGCAGCAGGCGGGGCGTATTGAAAAACGCGTCGTTCGAGCCGCCTGCCATGTGCGGCGTCAGAGTTACGTTGGGCAGGCTGAGCAGCGGATCGTCAGGCGCGGGAGGCTCGTGCTCGAACACGTCCAGCGCCGCGCCCGCAAGCTTACCGGAGGCAAGCGCCTCGCACAGCGCGTTTTCGTCTATCAGCCCCGCGCGGGAGGTATTGACGAGGTAAGCGCCGTCCTTCATAATCGCGAACTCGTCCTTGCCGAGCATGCCCCGGTTTTCGGCTGTAAGACGCGCGTGCACGCTCACGTAATCGCTCTGCCTGAGCAGCGTCTCAAGCTCGACGATTTCTATTCCCACGGCCGCGCACGCCTCTGCGTTCGCGTAGGGATCGAAGCCCAGCACGCGCATATCGAAGCCGCTCAGCTTTCTTGCGACCTTCTGACCTATCGCGCCGCAGCCGATAAGGCCGAGCGTGTGTCCGCACAGATCGGGGATCGCACCGCTGTTTGGATATTCGCGTATCCATTTGCCGGTTTTGAGCCCTAAAAAGCCTCTTGCGATGTTGCGCGTTTCACATATTAACATGCCTACTGTAAAATCTGCAACAGATTCGGCGTTTCTTCCGGGGGAGTTGAATAATTCTATGCCTCTGGCTTTAAGCGCTTCGGCGTTTACGTTTTCGGTGCCGCCGCGCAGCACGCCCACGGCCCTGAGACCCGGGCAGGCTTCGATAAGCGCGCTGTTCACCGGACAGAACTGTGTGATTATTACCTCCGCGTCCCTGCACGCCTCAAATGCGCACTCCGGCGCGGGCACGGCCTCGCAGCCGTGCTGCTCTATGTCGAGATTGATCGCCTGCAGCGCCTGAAAGCTTTCAAGCGGCCAGTCGAGCGTATATAACTCGTGCCCCTTTTCCCTGAGCGGCGCGAAGCCCTTTTCGATGTAGCGCGCGGGGATGAACAAATCGCCGATGCCTACGAGCTTCATGCTTTATGCCCTCCCGTTCGAGCCGAAGGTGCGTATCTTGTGGCGTATCACCTCGCGCATGCGCTCCCTCGCCAGCGAATACACCACGCAGGGCCACGCGGAGAGGTTTTCGAGCGTATCGAGCTTATCCTTAAGCCCGCTGTTCAGGGCGGCGAGCACCTCGGAGTATATGTTTATTTTGGTTATGCCCAGACTGATCGCGCGCTGAACGTCCGGGTCGGGCGTGCCGCTGCCGCCGTGCAGCACCAGCGGAGAGGGGGACTGTTCGTTTATGCGCCTGAGCAGCTCGAAGCGCAGCGTGGGCGTGCTTACGTATACGCCGTGCGCGGTGCCGATCGCAACAGCAAGACAGTCCACTTCCGTCAGCTCTATAAAGCGCCTGGCCTCCTCGGGACGGGTGAGCGCGCGCTCTATATCGTCGTCGCTGGCGCTGGCCGTGCGCGTTTCGGTAAGACCGCCTATTGCGTCCGCTACGTGCCCGAGCTCTGCCTCTACGGTGATGCCGAGGGGATGAGCGTAAGACGTCACCTGCCGGGTTACGCGCACGTTTTCGTCGTAGGGCAGAGTGCTGCCGTCTATCATAACGCTGGTCACGCCCGCGTCGATCGAGCGGGCGATTTGCTCGAAGCTTGTCGCGTGGTCGTGATGGATGCACACTGGCACGCTGATCTGCGCGGCGGCGGATCTGATCTGATCCACCAGCAGCTTAAGCGAAATGCCCGGCATGTCCGCGTTCAGGAGCATGAATATCGCGGGGCTTTTCTCTTCTTCACACACCTCAGCGACCGCGCGTATCATCTCAAAGTTGCTTACGTCGAAAGCCGGGATCGCGTAGCCCTTCTGCCGCGCGTCGTTCAGCATCCCGGTAAGATTGGTAAGTGCCATATTCCTGCCCTCCGCTTCTTATCGCATCAGCATGCCGCCCGTGAGATCCAGGGTGGCGCCGGTGATGTAATCGCTCTTGTTGCCCAGCAGGAACGCCACCGCGTAGGCGACCTCCTCCGGATCTGCTATGCGCCCCAGCGGTATGCGCCTGAGATACTCTTCCTCCCGTTCCTCCAAAGCCTTGCGGTTCATGGGCGTGCGCATCATTCCGGGAGCCACGCAGTTCACGTTTATGCCCTCCGGCGCGACCTCCCTCGCCAGCGAGATCGAAAAGCCCACCAGTCCCGCCTTGCTGGCCGCGTAATGCGCGTGGCCGCTGGTCGAGCCGTGGAACGCCGCCTGCGACACCATGTTTACCAGCTTGCCCTTCGCGCCTCTTGCGCGCAGCGCGTTCGTAAACTCGCGGCAGAGCACGAACGGCGCGACGAGGTTTATGTACAGAGTCTTTTCGAAGCTTCCGCTCGTCATCTCCCTGACGTAGGAGGTGGGCCAGACGGCCGCGTTGTTGACCAGCATATCCACTGGGAGACGGCCGTCCACCCTGTGAAACAGCGCGGCGGCCTCGTCCGGCGAGGACAGGTCCGCACATTCGTAATCGCATTGGGGCAGCTGCGCGCACAGCTGTTTAAGCTTGTCTTCGTTCATCGCAAGGTCGTGCAGCGTCAGACGCGCCCCTTCCGCGCTCAGTACTCGCGCGAGCGCTTTCCCGAAGCCGTCGGAGGAGCCGGTTACGAGTATGTGTTTTCCTTTAAGACCGAAATCCATCAGACTTCACCTGCCAATTCCATAAATCTTGAAAATTGCGTTTCGAACAAATCTGCGCCGCGGGGCAGCGTCGCCTGCTCCGGCTTTACCATATGGGCGGCAGCGTCCGATACGTTTGGATATATATTGCAGGCGCAGGCGGCCATGATCGCCGCGCCTAAAGCGCCCACCTGCGCTTCATGGGTCGTTTCCACGGGCAGACCGAAGCCGTCCGCGAACAGCTGCCGCCAAAACGCGGAGTGCGCCGCGCCTCCCGACAGCCGCACCGAGCTCGCGGGAACGCCCGCCTTTTTGAGGCGGCGCAGCTGATCCATGTGCGCGAACAGCACGCCCTCGTATACCGCCCTGAGCATCTGTGCGGCTGTGGTGTCCGGCGTCATGCCGATAAACGCCGCTTCGCGCTTCGGACGGGCCATGTCGCGGTAAAGATAGGGCAGATATATCACGGACTGCTCTTTGGCGGCGTCAGATGCGATGCGTTCGGCTTCATTATATGATACGCCCGGCATGAAGCGCGCAAGGAACCAATCCAGATTGACGCAGGACACGGGCGCGGAAACCACCGCGATGCGCGCGGCGGGGTCGAAGCTGAAGCAGTTCTGAGTGATGCAGCGCGCGTCTATAAGCTTATTCGTCGGAGCCGTCGCGATCGCCCAGGTGCCCGCCGTGACGCTGACCTGCCCGGGCATGGTAACGCCCGCGCCGATGCGGCACGCGTCTAAGTCAATAAGTCCGGCGGCGACGGGCGTGCCCTGCTTAAGACCGGTAAGCGCGGAGGCCTTATGCGTGACACAGCCCGCGACGTCGTATCCGCGCAGCAGCGGCGGAAAAACGCCGCGCGGCGCGCCGAGCCCGTTTATATGGAAAAGCTCGTCCGCATACACGCCCTTTTGCGCGTCCAGCAGCGCGGAGGCGGAAGCGTCGGAGTAATCCGTGTACAAATCTCCGGTCAGCCTGTAACGTATATAATCCTTGCAGTGCAGTACGCAGGCGACGCGCGCGTATATGTCTTCGCTTTCGGCCTTGACGCGCCTGAGCAGCTGCATAGGCTGCCCTGCCCACGGATTCTGGCGCGTTATGCGGAAAAATTCCGTTTCGTCCGAGAGTGCGGCCTCCGCCTGTGCGCCGCCCATAGGCGGCAGCGCGCACAGCACCTTTCCGTCTGAATCCAGCGCGTACAGCCCGTTGCCGTGACCGCATATGCCTGCGGCGGCTATCTCGTGCCCTGCGCATACCTCGCGTATGCAGTCGCACGCAGCCTCCCAGAGCGCGGTGGCGTCGATGGATTTTTCCGCAGGCGGGGTATGCCGGGCAGCGCTGACGAGCGCGTTGCCGCATGCGTCGAACACGACGGCCTTTACGTTTGTAAGTCCGCAGTCTATACCCAGCAGACGGTATTCACGCATAAGCGCGCCCTCCTTTACTGTCCTCACAATGTTTATTATAGATGTAATTATAACTTTTGTCAAGACAAATGTAATTTTTCTCTTGACAAAATGTGAATTATGTGTTTTAATATACTCGTGCCGATGTTAAATGCTTTAAAAGGGGGGTATGCGTTTGAAAGACAAAGTGATTCTGATTACGGGTGGCTCCTCCGGAATGGGGCTGGAGACTGCGCGCAAGCTAAAGGCGCGCGGCATGCGCGTAATAATCGCCGCGCGAAACAAAGATGCGCTCGCGCGCGCTCAGGCTGAAACGGGAGCGGATTTCGCTCTGCCGATGGACGTGACGAGCTACGGGGACTGGCTGAACGCCAAAGCGCTTATAGAAGAGAAATTCGGACGGCTTGACATACTGCTTAACAACGCGGGCGGCGGGGTCGCGATCAAGCCCTTCCTCGAGCAGGACAAGGCGCAGATCGACGCGGCGGTGGCGCTCAACCTGAGCGGCGCGATGTACGGCTGCCGCGTGCTTGCGCCCATGCTCAAGGAACAGAAAAGCGGGCTTATAATCAACGTGCTCTCCGTCTGCGCGACGCACGCGTGGGGCAGCTGGAGCGTGTATTCCGCGGCGAAGGCGGGGCTTCGGATGTTCTCCAGATGCCTGTACGAGGAGCTGCAGCCTTATAACGTAAAGGTAACCAATTTCATCCCCGCCGCAGCGAATACAAACTTCAACCCTGCCGCGGGGCTCGAGGCCAATAACGCCCTGCTTACCGGCGCGGACGTGGCGGACGCCATCGAGGCGATCTGCTCCATGAAGGAGCACGTATATGTGGAAGAAATGACCGTGTGGGGCATAGACCAGGAGGTCAGCCCGCTGTAAAGCGGCCGGACGAAGAATTAGCAAGCTCAGAGAGCTTCTAAGTATAAAAAAAAGGGGGTTTATACATGAGAAAGCTTTTGTCTGTACTGATTGCGGCTGTGTTCGTGCTGAGCGCGTTCGCTGTGGCCGAGGTCAGCAAGGACGACTACACGCCCTTCGAGGAGCCCGTAGTCATCGCGTGCCTTCGTGCCGACGGCTTCGAAGGCTACAATCTGGGCGATCCCGATTGGGTATCTCCTGAGGACAACAAGTGGATCACCACGATCCGCGACTACCTGAACGTCGAGTTCGACAACACCTGGCTGCTGACCGGAGACAGCGCGCAGAGCACGTCCACGCAGTGGGATCTCGCGATCGCCAACGGCATCCTGCCCATGTGCGGCACGGTGAACGCCAAGCAGTACGAAGAGCTGCTGGAGGCGGGACTGCTGGTCGATATGAGCGACCTGTACGAAGAGTACGCCAGCGAGACAGTACACGAGCTGTGCGACGACAGCCCCGAAATGGCGTACATGACCCGCGGCGGCAAGCTCTACGGTCTGCCCGTGGTATCTCCCTCCTACGGCAATTACGACATGCTGCACATCCGCAAGGACTGGATGGACGAGGTCGGCGCGACTGAATATCCGACCACCATCGAGGAGCTCGTCGAGCTCGGCCAGGAATTCGTCGACGCCGGTCTGGGCAAGTACATACTGGTGCTCGGCACGCAGGCAGGCACGAACATGGGCTCCAACTGGGGTACCATACAGGGCTGGATGACCGGCTACGGCGTCGCCTGGAAGAGCAACTGCTGGATACTGGACGAGGAGAGCGGCGAGGTCATCTACGGCGCGACGGACAAGAAGGTCGCTGACGCGCTGCTGGGCCTGCAGGAGCTGTATACCGCGGGCCTCATCCGCGAGGATTATATCAGCACTCCCGCCAACGAGAGCTTCAACGCCGGGGAGGCCGGTCTGATTTACGGCATCAACTACGGCGCGGTCCAGACGGTTGACCTGTACGCGCTGGATACCGAAGGCAAGGTAGAGATCGTGGGCGTTGACGCGCCTACGCTGGACGGCGAAAAGCCTGAATACTGGGACGCGGCCGTTCCCAGCAGCTTCTTCGTGGTGACCACCGCAGCCAACGAAGAACAGCAGCAGGCCATAATGCTTGCATACGATCTGACTCAGCGCCTGTTTGCGGACTTCGACTACGACTGGGGCTATCGCCGCTCTGCCAGCCCGCTGTGCGCACAGTGCGAAAGCGCGTGGCAGCGCGTAATCTACTACGCGGACATCGAGTACGCCTACAACACGGGCGACACCACGAAGTTCAATACCGCCAACGCCAAAACCTACTACGACCGCATCGTGGCCTTTGAGGCGGGCGACCGCTCGCTCGGCAAGTACGAGGCGATCTACCGCGTGCCGGACGGCACCTACGGCGTAATGTACCGCGCCATGCTGGACGGCCGCATGAACAACACCGTATACGTAGCGCCGCCCACCGAAACGATGAACGAAAAGCGCGGGCTGCTTGATACCCTGCTGCTCGACGCAGCCAACAAGGTCATAATGGGCGCGGATATTCAGGTATGGTACGACGCTGTCGAAGAGTGGTATACCAACGGCGGTCAGACCATGACCGACGAGGTAAACGCCTGGTACAGCGCTCAGTAACACTTCGTCCCGTTTATTTCCCCTGCGCGTTTATGCGCGCAGGGGAAACTATAACTTTTCAGAGCATTATTCAGGTATCGTTCAAATATCGTTTCCGTCGCCTGCGATTGCGCCGCAGGGGCATTTGGGAGGTTTCGCTTATGACAACAGGTGCCGGCCTGACTGCGTGGCAAAGATTCAGAAAGACGTTCAAGCGCGACGGAGCGCTGCATGTCATGCTGCTGCTTCCGCTTTTGCTGCTTATACTGTATCACTATGTGCCTATGGCGGGCATAATCATAGGCTTTAAGAATTATAAGGGCACAAAGGGCATATTCGGCTCCACGTGGGTGGGCTTTGAGAACTTTCAGACGCTGTTTCAGACCAGCGGCTTTGCCCGCGCGCTGCGCAACACCGTTATAATCGCCGTCTGGAAAATAGTACTGCAGATAGCAGTGCCGGTCAGCTTTTCACTGCTGCTCAACGAAATGAACAGTCAGGGCACCAAGCGCGTCATCCAATCCATTATCTATTTGCCGCATTTTATATCCTGGGTCATCATGGCGTCCATAGTGGGCACGATACTGTCCCCCGCGACGGGCGTCGTTAACGTACTGCTTGAGAAAATAACGGGCAATACCATTTTCTTCCTCGGAAACAACACGTGGTTCAGGCCCGTGCTTATAATATCCAGCATCTGGAAAAATTTCGGCTACTCCACCATCGTATACCTCGCCGCGCTGGCGGGCGTTGATCCGTCGCTGCTGGAGGTGGCGGAGATCGACGGCGCGGGCTACTGGAAGCGCATGCTGCATGTCACGCTGCCCAGCATCGTGCCCACGATCATACTTATGTCCACGCTCTCGATAGGCAACATACTGAACGCGGGCTTCGACCAGGTGTACAATCTTCTCAACTCCGCCGTTATGGAAACGGGCGACATACTGGATACGATGGTGTACCGCTACGGCATCACCAATTCCAATTACAGCATTTCGACGGTTGCGAGCCTGTTCAAATCCAGCATATCCATGATACTTATGATCATCTCCTATCGGCTGGCGTTCCGCTTTTCGGGCTACAGGCTGTTTTAACGGGAGGCGCGCATGTTCAAAATCAAGAGAAATTACCGCGAAAACACGGCAAGGCGCGTATTCAAGGTATTCAATTACTGCTTCTGCTGTCTGACGGCGCTGCTCTGCCTTGCGCCGATGATACACGTAATGGCGCTGTCTCTGAGCGCGTCTAAGTACGTAAACTCCGGCATGGTGCTGCTGGTGCCCAAGGGACTGCAGCTGACCGCGTACAAGGACCTGCTCGCCAAGGAACAGTTCTTTATATCCATGTGGATATCAGTAAAGCGCGTGCTGCTCGGACTGGTCATCAATATGACGGTTATCATTTTGGCGTCGTATCCGCTGTCCAAGCGGAGCAGCGAGTTTGCGGGCAGGCAGGTGTACGTGTGGATATTCATTTTCTCCATGCTCTTCGGCGCAGGCCTGATACCCACGTACCTGATCGTTGCAAACACCGGTCTGCTCAATACGATCTGGGCGCTCATACTGCCCGGCGCGGTGCAGGTCAGCAATATAATACTGCTTCAGAATTTCATGAAGGCGCTGCCTGACGAGATAAGCGAGGCCGCGTTCATAGACGGCGCGGGGCACTGGCGCACGCTCACGCAGGTGATACTGCCGTTATGCAAGCCGTCGCTTGCGGCGATTTCGCTGTTCGTAATGGTCGGACACTGGAACGACTGGTTCGCGGGCAGCATATATATGCAGAGCTACAAGGATTATCCGCTGCAGACCTATCTGCAGACGCAGATAATCGACTGGTCTAAGACGGATATAGAGTACATGGATCCCGAAATGCTCGCGCTGAAGGCCGCGCAGTCGTCCACACGCTCCGCACAGATGTTCCTTGCGATGATACCTATACTGTGCGTGTATCCGTTTTTGCAGAAGCACTTCACCAAGGGCATCGTGATGGGCAGCGTAAAGGGATAAGAGATATCCGGAGGAGCAAAGGCTATGACTACAAGGTTTATCGAGGCGGAATCGTTTTCTGCGCTGGGCGGCTGGGTGATCGACCAGCAGTCCATCGACCAGATGGGCTCGGCCTACATTATGGCGCACGGCATGGGCGTGCCGGTGGAGGACGCGCATACGCAAATCTGCGTGGAAGAGGAGGGGCTGTACAGGCTCTGGGCGCGCACGCGCGACTGGACGGCGGTATGGAACGCGCCCTCCTCGGCGGGACGCTTTATTGCGCTGGTGGACGGCTATCCGCTGGAAAACGTGCTGGGCACGAACGGCCCGGACTGGAAGTGGCAGCTTGCGGGCGCGGTGCGCCTGAACAGCGGAACGCACGAGCTGCGCCTGCGCGACCTGACCGGCTTTAACGGTCGCTGCGACGCGCTGGTATTGTCGAACGATCCCGCGTTTACGCCGCCTGACGAAAGCGCGGAGCTGGAAGCCTTCCGGCAGAAGCTGAGCTGGGGCGAGGTGGAGGACATAGCGGATAAATACGACCTCGTGATCGTGGGCGGCGGCGTAGCCGGCGTATGCATGGCGCTGGCCGCGAAGCGCACGGGCACGAAAACGCTGCTCATAAACGACAGAGACGTGCTGGGCGGCTGCAATTCGTCCGAAATCAGAGTATGCATGGGCGGCATGATCAACCTGCCGCCGTACGAAAAGATAGGCAGCGTGGTAAAGCAGATCGCGCCCATAATGGGCTCGCCGCAGATTTTCGGCGGGCAGTACTACGAGGACGACCGCAAAAAGCAGGCGTTCGAGGTTTGGTGCGACAGCTTTACCGGAGGCGAAAACGCACCGTATACGCTGGCGCTGGGCGAGCACGTTATAGATATAGACGTCGCGGACGGGCTGATAAGGAGCGTTACGACAGTCGACATCCACACAGGCAAGCGCAGGCGCTACCGCGGCACGCTGTTTGCGGACTGCTCCGGCGACGCCGTGATCGCGCGGCGCGCGGGCTGCGCGGTTATGTACGGACGCGAGGGACGGGACGCCTTCGGCGAGGACCTGGCGGGCAACGAGTATCAGAAGCTCGTAATGGGACATTCTCTGCGCTGGTACAGTGAAAAGAAGGATACCGCGCAGCCCTTCCCGCAGATAGACTGGGGCATCCCGTTCACGGAGGACACGTGCTATCACGTGCTGAACGGCGACTGGGAGCAGGAGACGGGCTTCAGACGCGACATGGCGGAGGAGACGGAATATATCCGCGATTACGGCCTGCGCGCGATTTTCTCCAACTGGAATTATCAGAAGAATCTCTCCGTGCGGCGGGAGGAATACGCTGCCTGCGCGCTCAAATGGATATCCGCGCTGGGCGGAAAGCGTGAAAGCTACCGCGTGGTGGGCGACCACGTCCTGACCGAGCAGGACATCGAAACGCCCACGATTTACGAAGACGCGACTGCCTGCATGACCTGGTCGATAGACCTGCATTTCCCGGAGCCCGACAACGAGAACCGCTTCGGCGAGGCGTTCCGCTCCTTTGCGTATCACCGCGGATACCCGTATCCGTATCCCGTGCCGTATCGCTGTCTGTACGCGCGGGACGCCAAAAACCTGTTTTTGGGCGGCAGGGTGATTTCGACGAGCCGCGTCGCGTTCTCGGCGATCCGCGTTATGAGGACGCTGGGCGCGCTGGGCGAGGTCGCGGGGCTTGCCGCGACCGTCTGCCGCAGACACTCGGCCTATCCAAGGGACGTTTATGAAAAATACCTTGACGAGTTCAAACAGGCGCTTACAGCGGGCGTACCCGTGCCGGACGCGTTCCATTGCGGCTACGGCAGCATGGAGGCGTATCACTTCAAGGATATAGGCTGGATACGCTTTAATCCCTACAGCTGCGATTCTCCGGAGCACATGGACAAATTCAAGCGCAACATCCTCGCCCTGCAGATGAAGCACAAATACCCCTATCCGGACGGCTTCTGGGACGAGGGCTTCGATAAAGCAAAGCTTTGATGACCGGGCTGTAAAAACCTATAAAAGGGACTGCACTCTTCGCAGTTCCTTTTTCTATGGACTTATTAAGAGGGATGTGCAGGTGAGGCAGTTACGCCGCACCGGCGCAATCGCGGCGCGCACAGCGTTTTTTGGTCTTCCGGTTGATTATTCCTCGGTTTGGGGGTATAATGAGCTTGGTTCCAAAATACGGCTAACGCTTATGCTTTATACAGGGGGCTTGCTGCATGTCTTACAAAATGAGCTACGACGAGGACGGTCGGCTGATAATCTCGGGCATCGAATGCGCGTGCGGTTCGCAGCACAACGAGCCTACGCAGGATATCTACGTGGGCAGCGGGATAATAGACAAAACTGCTGCTTACATAAAAAAGCGCAATTACGGCGCGCACTGCGTGCTGGTGGCGGACAATATCACCTGGGACATCGCGGGCGCGCGTTTGAGCGCGCATCTGAGGTCCGCCGGATACGCGGTGAGCGAGTGCATACTCAGGCGCAATGGACGGCTCGAGCCGGACGAAACCGCCGTAGGCGAGGTGTTTCTGGCGCTGCAGCCAGACACGGACTTTCTGGTATCCGTGGGCTCGGGCTCGATAACGGACACAGTGCGCGTGGTCGCGGCACGGGTCAATCTGCCGCAGGTGTGCGTGGGAACCGCGCCCTCCATGGACGGCTATACCTCCTCTATCTGTCCGCTCACGTACCGCGGCGTAAAGATTCATCGCCCCGGCAAATGTCCGGAGATAATCGTGTGTGACACGGACATACTGAAAACCGCGCCGATGGACATGGTGTGCGCGGGCGTCGGAGACGTGCTGGGCAAATACATAGCCAAGGCGGACTGGAAGATAGGGCGCATAATCAACGACGAGGTCTACTGCGACGTGTGCGGCGAAATAGTCACGGACGCGCTCGAGCGGCTTTTGAACAATATAGACGAAATCAAAGCGCGCAGCGAAAAGGGCATAAGGCTGCTTACGGAGGCGCTGCTGCTTTCCGGCATGACCATAATGATAATCGGACATACCCGCGCGGTGGCGTCGGTGGAGCACAATATCGCCCATTACTGGGAAATGATGCAGATGTTCGCCGGCAAGCCTGCGCCGGGTCACGGCGCGTCGGTAGGCGTTTCCACGCTTCTGGTATGGCCGATATTCAAGCGCTTTGCGAACGAGGACTTATCTGCCCTCGATTACGAAGCCATACGCAAAAACGCGCCTGACCGCGCGGCACGTACCGTATGGATGAAAAAGGCCTACGGGCCCGCCGCGGACGCGATCATGGAAGAAAACGAGGGCGACTTCCTTAGCTGGGAGGAGCAAAAGCGCCGCATAACGCGCGCTGAAGCAAGGTTTTCCGAAATCAGGCGCTGCATAGACGAGATGCCGCCCGTGTCACGGCTCGAGGACGCGATGAAGCGGCTCGGCGCGCCGATGACGCCCGCGGAGCTGGGAATAGATACGCCGCTTCTCAACCTCTCCATGCGCTGCGCAAAGGATTACCGCACCCGCTATACGCTGTTCAAGCTGATAAGCGAGTGCGGGCTGGAGGACAAGTATTTGAAGGATTATCCGATTTGCTGACGCAAAGTTTCGATCGAAATGAAGCTGCGCTTCATTTCGATCGGGTGGGGTTTTCTGTAGCTTAGTAAGGTTCTTGGATAAAACGGCAGACTTTCGGTAAGCGCTGAGGCAGGAAAGCAGTTTTTGCTGAAAATCCTGCGGGATTTTCCGGGCGCAAAAACTGTAAGGAAGCGATTATTTGCTCCGGTCGTCTTCGCTCCCTGCGCAAAAATCGCGTCCTCGCACCGTACGAGGTCAACTTGCCTGCTGGCAAGTTGATCCCGCTATGCGGGACGCTTTGGCTCAAATAGAATT
>JAFYFC010000036.1 GCA_017543905.1 Clostridia bacterium | reverse complement strand
ATTGTTAGCCCTCTGAATGGAGGCAAGATATGACGGACCGAAAACACAATTGTTCCGCAAATCAGGTTGAGAATACAGAACTTCAAATCGGCAAACTGAAAATCACAGTGTGCTCCATTTTCAGTGATTCCACGTCGGATACTGCGATAGACAAGGCCCGGAAACTGATACTGCTTCATGCTTTTGATCCGCCTGAATCAGAAAAAACGCTTGCTATAACAGAAAATCAGAGCTAATATGCCGCGTGAAAGGGAGGTGCTTCTTGTGAAGAAACAATTGGTAACCGGCGGCAAAATTACAGCGTTGTACTGCCGACTTTCACGTGATGATGGCTCCGACGCGGAATCTAACAGCATCGGAACGCAAAAACTCATTCTGGGGAAATATGCCGCGGAACACGGTTTTGCAAACGTTCAATACTACGTTGACGATGGTTTCAGCGGTGCGAACTTCGACAGGCCTGGCTTCAAACGGATGATCGCTGATGCAGAGTCTGGACTAATCAGCACCGTCATATGTAAGGACATGTCGCGCTTTGGCAGAGACTATCTGAACGTTGGGCTTTACACAGAGATCCGTTTTCCGGAGATGGGGATTCGCTTTATTGCCGTAAGCGATGGCGTAGACAGTGATGACGATGCGGGGAATGATTTCACTCCGTTTCGGAATATCATTAACGAATGGTATTGCCGGGATGTCTCAAAGAAGATCAAGGCCAGCATCGCAGCCAGCGTCGCAACGGCGGCGGCGAGGTTGGTGTTAAAAAACACAAGGCCCGCGCGCACGATCACCTCATCGCTGTCCATGCCCACGGTGGACGCGCCGTTGAAGCCGAACCAGCAGAACCAGAGGATGAACACACCCAGCGCCGCGATGGAGAGGTTGTGCCCTAAAATCGCGCGGGGTTTTCCGTCTTTGTCGTATTTTCCGATGCGCGGCCCCAAAATCTTCGCGCCGATCAGCGCGCACACGCCGCCGACCATGTGAACGGCCGTGGAGCCCGCGAAGTCGTGAAAGCCCAAGTCTGCCAGCCAGCCGCCGCCCCAGATCCAGTGGCCGGAGACGGGATAGATGAACAGCGAGATCGCGGCGGAATGCACGCAGTAGGCCGAGAACTTCGTGCGCTCGGCCATCGCGCCGGAGACGATGGTGGCGGACGTTGCGCAAAACACCGTCTGGAAGATCGCGAACGCCCAGAGCGGAACGCCCTCGGGCAGGGCCTCGGTGTAGTTCTTCATGATGAACGGGTCGATCCAGCCAAAGAGGGCCTTACCCGCGCCGAACATGATGCCGAAGCCAAACAGCCAGTACAGGGGCGTGCCGATGCAGAAATCCATCAGGTTCTTCATCAGGATGTTGCCCGTGTTTTTGGCGCGCGTAAAGCCCGCCTCACACATGGCGAAGCCCGCCTGCATGAAGAACACCAGCGCCGCGCCCAGCAGCACCCAGATCGTATTCACAGCGGAAAATTTCATGGTCTCACAGTCCTTTCTGTTGGTTTTTCCAAAAACAAAACGCAAGGGCGCGTCGCGGGAAAACCCCGTCGGCACGCCCTTGCGCCCTGCTTGAATGAATACATTTTACCCTCATCGCCTCATCCTGTCAAGAAAAATGATTGTTAAGCAACTCCCGATTATCATTTCGCAATGCTGTCTGCTCTGGCGTGTTGAATTGAAATGAACCTGTATCGGCAGGTAAAATATGCACCTTCAAACGTTACTAACCACCTTCAAACGAAAGTCCCAGTAACGTTTGAAAGTGTGCACAAACAAACGTTACTAAGGGTTTCGTTTGTTTGTGCAACTTTTTTTCTGAGCCATTTTTGCCTTTTCAAGAGCACTGCCAAATATCACGATTTTAGGGGCCAAAAAGCCCTTATTTTTGGGCATTTTGAGCATTTCTTTGTATCAATCTCGAAGGGCAGTTAGACATTATTCTCTGCAAAAGCGTGTCGCGCTTCTCTCGTAATTTTGCGGAAGCGCAAAAGTTTGTGCATATGCTCAAAGGTATCGGCATAGAGGTGCGATTTGAAAAAGAAGGTATAAGCACATTCGACAGCGGCTCAGATCTGCTGTTCTCCACGATGGCCGCCGTAGCTCAGGAAGAAAGCCGCTCCATATCTGAAAACGTCAAGTGGGCATATAAAAGAAAAGCTGAGCAAGGGATACGTCATCTGGGAAGCAACCGGATCCTGGGGTATGATGAAATTGACGGGAAGCTGATGCCAAACGAAAGTGCATCCACTGTTCATTTGATCTTTGAGAAATACGCTGCGGGTGATGCCATTTCACAAATCATTATGGCGCTTGCTTCCATTGGCGCGCATACGCTCCGCGGTCACGATTCCTTCAGCTACGGCCAGATTATGGCGATTCTGAAAAACAATACGTATACCGGAGATCGCACCCTGCAGAAAACACCGCACACAAACTATCTCACGAAAAAGCCCGACCTACAGGAGCCTTACCAGAGCAAGACAATTCAGAATGACCATACGGCCATCATCGAGCGGCCACTCTGGGATGCCGTACAGGAAAGACTGGAGAGCGAGGAACAGAAACGGGCAGTTGGTATCCGTACACGCTCTGGAACTAACGCTTTCTATGGCAGAGTTATTTGCTCTGTCTGCGGGCTTCCCTTCCGTCGTGTGACTTATAAGGAACGGAATGGCAGTTTGCGACGCTTTTGGAAATGTACTGGACGCATTAAGGGAATCTGCTCGAACAGGACCATTGCAGAAGAAGACATTACCCGTGCGCTAACTGAACAGGATATGATAAGTGTTTCTGCCTTTGCAGGATGATTCCACTATTTTTCAGGCCCAGTCTCCACAAGAGAGCCTGGTCATTTAATCATTCGATCATTTTGGGCCGCTTGCTTTTTCCCTTTTCCTACTGTACTTTTCCACTCCATTGTGCTATAATATCACAATAAAGGAGTGAGAAAATGGCCATTATCCGTTGGGGACACGAAACCCCAATCACCGACATTGACTGGCTTTGGAAACCGTATATTCCCTTCGGCAAAGTGACTATTGTGGAGGGCGATGGCGGCGACGGCAAGACCACTATGATCCTGACTGTCGCTGCTATGCTTTCAAATGGTCAGCGTCCACCTACGCTTCAGGATGGCCATCTATACGACGCAGAGCCTATCGAGCCTTGCACGACCTTCTATCTCACTAACGAAGATGAAATCTCTGATTCCAGCCTGAAACGGTTCAATCGTGCTGGTGGGGATATGACTCGTTTTGCTTTCAGCGGCGAACTGGAGTATCATATGACTCTCAAAGAAGACGAGCTGCGAGACGTCATTTCTGCAACTGCCGCGCGCCTGGTCATCATAGATCCATTTCAATCCTTCTTACCAGAAGGAACCAATTTTGGCAGCATCACCCGTATGCGAAGCATTTTCACGATGCTAGCGAATGTGGCTAAGTCCACTGGTGCAGCCATTGTGCTTGTCGGCCACCTGAACAAAAATGAAGGCAGCAAAGATATTCATCGCGGCTTTGGCAGTGCCGATATCGCAGCGAGTGTACGCAGTATTCTAATGGTTGAGATAGACAAGCACAGAAATCGCTTCGTGCGCGCCATTAAAAGCAATTTTGACGAGTCCGACTACAGTCCCATTCAGTTGGTATTTGACGATCTGCGCAGGCTATCTTTCAAAGAGGTTAATCTTCAAGATGCCCCTTCTGTAGAAACGAAAATTGATCGGGCATCTTACCTTCTTGAATCATTACTGGCCGATGGATCAATGCCAGTATCCGAGATTAATGAACTCATGGAAGAAGAAGGCATCGGAGCCAAAACAACACAACGGGCTAGAGCTCAGATAGGCGCAGTGCTGTTTTATGATGAACACAACATACCTTGTTGGAAGCTTGGTTGAGGTGGACAAGGTGGACAGCTGGACAGGGTTTTAGGGTTCCTCTATAGTACACCAAAAAACCGATTGAAAAGAACTCTTAACATCAGAGAATGCTACCGAGGAATGAATTATGAATAAAGCCGCTATAATACTTTGTGCCGGGAAAGGCACGCGAATGAACGACGATTCCAAAAACAAGGTCTGCTTCGACTGCGCGGGCGTGCCGGTCATAAAGCGCATAATAAATAACATGCGCCAGGGCGGCATATCCCTGTTCGTGCTCGTCGTGGGGCATTTGTCCGAGACGGTCATGGGCTGCCTGGACGGCGAGCCCGGCATCGTTTATACCTATCAGAAGGAGCAGAAAGGTACCGGGCACGCGGCGCTGTGCGGGCTGAAGGCGCTTAAGGACATAGGCTACACAGGCTCCGCGGTCATCTCGATGGGCGACAAGATAATCGCGCCTAACGTGATACGGGACCTCATTGCCCGTCCCGAAGGCGCCGTGTGGGGCGTGCAGCCTGTACAGAACAATTATCACGGCGGACGCGTGGTCGTGAAGGACGGCAAGCCCTGCGGCGTCGTGGAGCTGCCCGACGCGGTGCTTATGTCGCTGGCCGGGAAAGACGAATCGGAGTATAAGGAAGAAATAAGCAAGTACCGTCTGAACGAGAAAAAGGCCGCGAAGATACTGAAATCCGCCGCGCAGCGCAAGCCGAACAGCTCAAAACGGCTCTCGGGAACGGTATTCTCGGCAAAGGAGATTTTAGACAGCCCCTACGCGAACGCGGGTCTGTATTGCCTGAACGTGGATAAAGCGATCACAGCGCTCAACTCCTGCACGCCCCAGAACGCGCAGGGCGAAATCTATCTGACCGACGCGCTGGAATGGTTCGCGTCGAACGACAGCGTGGCGATCTACGAAGTAAAATCAGCCGAGGATATGCTGACCTTCAGCACGAAGCCCGAGCTGCGCCGGATGTCCCTGCATTTCATGAAGACCGCCTCCGCGCTCGCCGCCGACATGGACGCCGGACGCTACGACAGCGTATTCACCGCTCTTTACGGAAATACCAATCAGAAGCAGCGCTATATCGCCCTGCTTGAGCGCTTCACCGAAATATACGGCGATAAAAAGGTGCTTTTGACCCGCGCGCCGGGCCGCGTCAACCTGATGGGCAGGCACATCGACCACCGCGGCGGCGGCATAAACGTGATGGCGATCGACCGGGATACGGTGTTCGTGGTATCGCCCCGCGAGGACGATACGATACGTCTTTCCAACATGGACGGCGCGTATCCGGACCGCACGTTCACCATCGGCTCGCTCGGAGTGGATAAAAGCTTTACCACGTGGCTTGACTATCTTGCCGCGCCGGACGTCGTGGCGGCGCTTAAGGACAGCCGCGGAGACTGGGCGAATTACGTAAAGTCCGCCGTCGCGCGGGTGCAGTACGAGACCGACGTCCCGCTGTGCGGCATGGACATGCTGGCGGACGGCAACGTCCCCGTGGCGGCAGGGCTGTCCTCCTCGAGCAGCATTGTGGTGGCGGTTATGGAGGCGGTCACCGCGCTCAACTGCATGAACTATACAGACAGCGAGTTCGTAAACCTGTGCGGCGAAGGCGAATGGTTCGTGGGCTCGCGCGGCGGCGCGGGCGATCACGCCGCGATGAAATGCGCAAAGCCCGGCAGCATAATCCACTTAGGCTTCAAGCCGTTCGTGATCGGCGAAACTGCGCCGTTCTCGGACAAATACGCCGTGATCGTGGCAAACAGCATGATAAAGGCCAAAAAGTCCGAAGGCAGCAAGGACAAGTTCAACGCCAAGGTGACCGCTTACGAAGTGTCCTTTATGATACTTAAGCGCCTCTTCCCCGGGCTGGGGCTCGAGGTGTTCCGCGAGCTTGCCGCGATCCGTCCGTACTCCAAAATCTACACCATGCTCAAAAGCCTGCCGGAGACCATGACGCGCAGCGGCATAAAAGCCTTGCTGCCTGAATACGAAGCGGAGCTTAACCGTCTGTTCGCCACGCACGCCGACCCGACGATATACGAGCTGCGCGCGGTCACGCTGTACGGCATATCCGAATGCGTGCGCTCGGAGAAGTTCATCTCCCTGCTCGAAAGCGGAGCTTACGAGGAGATCGGGCAGATGATGAAGCTTAGCCACGACGGCGACAGGATCGCCGAGTACGACGTTTCCGATGAATATCTCGACAAGCTTATCAAGGCCGACGCCGACATCTCGCTCGAATACGGCGCGTACGGCTGCTCCACCCAGCAGATAGACGAGCTCAGCGACCTTCTGAACGCGCAGGCGGGCGTGCTCGGCAGTGAGCTGGTGGGCGCGGGTCTGGGCGGCTGCGTGATCGCGCTGATCGACAAAAACAAAGCTGACAGCATCATCGATGCTGTCAACCGGAAATATTACGATAAATACGGCTACGAGCACGGCGCGCAGATATTCAGCGCGTCCAGCGGCTCGTCCGTTTTGTACTGAAGGGCAGTCTTGGAAGAAGCGTCCGCAGCCCCGCGGGCGCTTTTACTGTACTCTCGTAAGCCGCCCGTTTTCTATATGCAGGCGGTAGTCGCAGATTGCGAGGGCGGCAGAGCGGTGAGTTACGATTATCACGGTCTTGTCCCGCATCGCGCTTATGTTTTCTAAGAGCTTCGCTTCGGTCTGCTCATCCAGCGCGCTGGTGGCATCGTCCAGCAGCAGGATAGGCGCGCCGGTCAGCAGCGCTCTTGCGATCGCTACGCGCTGCGCCTGGCCTTCGGAGAGGCCGATGCCGCGCTCGCCGAGCTTCGCGTCAAGGCCGATTTCATTAACCAGCCCGTCAAGGCAGGCTGCGCGCACGGCCTGTGCTATCTGCGTATCGTCCGCGCCGTCTGTAAACATGGTTATGTTGTCGCGCAGCGTGCCGCTCATCAGCGTGTTGCCCTGCGGCACGTAGGCGAACAGTGCGCGTGTGCCGCGCGCGGCGGGCACGGCTTTTCCCTCCGAAATAAACTCCACCGTTCCGCTCGTGGGCCTGTACATGCCCAGCAGCAGCTGGAACAGGCTCGTTTTGCCGCCGCCGGAAATGCCCGTGAGCGCCGCGAAATCTCCGCGCCGTATGCGCGCGCTTACGTCTATCAGCACGTCGTCCGCGCCGTCCGCGTACTGGAAGCTTACGTGCTCCAGCCGGATTTCGTCAAACGAATTAAGCTTCGTGCCCTGATCCTCGTCCGGCAGGCCGATCACGTCCAGCAGGCGTTCCGCGCTGGCGATCACGCCGTAGGCCTGGCTTGCAAGGTTCATGCCGTTTGCGATCGGGCCCTGTATGCGTCCCACCAGCGAGATCATCGCCGCGAGCGAGCCGTAGGTGAAGGTTCTGTTGTATATCTTCACGCAGCCCCAGATATAGCAGATCAGGCGGCTTACGTCGAACATCGCGCCCATGCCGCTGCGCAGGGCGATGGAGAGCCGGCCGTTTCTGAGCTGCTCGGACAGCAGCTGCTCGCGGTCGCCGTCCATATTGCTGATCGCGCGCTCCTCGCTTACGCTCGCCTTTACCACGCGGATGTTTTCGAGCGTCTCCTGCGTGCTGGCGTGCAGCGCGTCCTCCGCCGCCTGCATACGCTTGTGGCGGCGCTTCATCGGCTCGCGGAACGCGAGCATCACTCCGGAGCCGATCAGCGCTGCCGCGATCATCACCGGCACGAAGCGCCAGTCCCAGGTGATAAGTATCACCGCCGCGCCGATAAACGACACCGCCGTCGAAAGCAGCGTGGGCAGCATGCTCATCACGCCGCCCTTTACCACGCCCACGTCCGAAAACACGCGGTTTACCAGCTCGCCGCTGTGGAAGGGCTTCAGGCTTTCGTACTCCTTGCCGAGTATCGCCTTGGTGACCAGCCCCTGCAGGTGGCGCTGGAGTTTAGCGGAAAGCTTTATCTGCACGTACGACATGGCTATGCCGACGCCCCGCTGCAGCGCGAACAGCCCCACCATCAGCGCGCCGTATTTCCACAGCGCGCTCAGATTGCGCCCCGTCGCGCTGTCGACCAGCGACTTTGTAACCAGCGTCTGCCACAGCGAGAGCAGCGACGTGAGCACGGAAACCACGCTCACGCCCACCACGCTCCATCGCACGGGTTTCGACCATACGAATATGGCCTTCAGCGCGGGGCTTTTGAGTTTTTTTAATAGCATACGTATTTTATTCATCAGTTTCCTCTTGTATGCACCAAAAACGCATTTGCGAAAATCTCCATTTATAATATACCACATTTGTCAGGCTAATGCAAGGCAATAAAAACAGCGCGCGTACTTGCACATTAACCTTATATTAACATACATAAACTGCCGTCTCCTTCTGCCCTGCGTATAAAAGAGTGAAAGCACGAAACGGTGCGCGGGAGGGGCACAGGGTGCGCGGGAGATCGAAAATTTCTCAAAAAAGTTTTCAGACCTTACTGCCATCGCTCCGAACGCCGCGTATAAACAAGTGAGCACCGTTTGGTGAAGCTGAGGCCGGGCCAACCTCAGACTGCGTGACACAACAGGATACCGTCAAAGAAACTTAACGTGCGCAGCGAGAAAATTTCCGAAACGGTATTGACACAAGAAACGACTTGAAGTATAATTAGTTTGTGCAATTGTATGGAATAATCACAAGCATAGATTATTGCAAAGTGATTATGACACAGTTAGCCGAGGAGGCTATGAGAATGATGAATAAGGAGGATAAGAATATGGCACGCGTTGAACTGAACGAGCAGGATATGGAAGAAGTCGTTGGTGGTGCATTTCATTGGTCCTATGATTCGCAGGGAGCAAAGAAATGCCATGTAGATGGCGTTGGTGATTTTAGTGTCACAACAACTGCTAAGGATCGTTATATTGCATTAAAACTTGAACACAAACTCGATGGTTGGACTGGCGCTGATTATGTAAACGTGTTAGTGGAAGAAGGTTATTTCACTCCATATCAAGGTTGAATGTTGAATTGAAGTTGAGTTTTGGGAGTTCGTCTATCAATGGTTATTCCGCCTAGGTTAATCGCTTAGGCGGAATATGGGTTTGTTTGAACTCTGCAGAAATACCATCAGGAGGCTTACAATTATGAAGAAAAAGGTCTATAAAGGATTATCAGCTGAAGTAGTATCTTTTGGTGATAGTAATATATCTACGCTCACTCACATACTTTACTCTGGCTGTAAACTTGGCGCTGTGACTTTTTACACTGAAGATGAAGAAGGCAAACCAATGATGTGGGGACAGTGCTGGTATAGTGACCCATATGAAGACCTCGATTTCGACTATACTTCATATGATGGATATTTAATTCCTTAGTGGAGCCCTAACTGATACTTATTCAGAACTTCGAGTAGTTGATAATTGGTGGTTTCATTATGACTGTTAATGATTCCTATGAAATAGTAGAAGTATCAGGTGAATATATGGCAATCCCCGTGGGTGATGCTGCAACATCATTTAACGGGATTGTTGCTTTAAGCGAAGCAGCTGCTTTTTTGCTTAAGTGCATGGATACACCTAAAACGACTATGGAACTAGTGGATTATCTCACCACTGAATATGATGTAGATAAAGCCATTGCCAAAGCAGATGTAGAGAGATTTGTAAGCCAGTTACTTGAAATAGGTATTTTAAATGCGTAGTTTAAAATGGTATAAGCAGGCAACGGCAATAGATTGCTGTTGCCGTTTGTTTTATTTCCTAAACAGTTACAGGATAATGCTATTTAAGTCGCTTTAAATATCTTTTTCGTTCGATTAGTCAGGAGGTTTTCAGAGAGAATATGTTAGAAGAAAGCCAACATGAGAGTTTTGTCGATTATGTTCGCTATCTGAACACACTCGATTTAAATGATAAGGAAAAGCGAAGGCGTATAAGTTTTTTTTTGGAGGGTAAAGCACGTGAGCGCGGAATCCCCATACACGGGTGCTTCGAACTTACACCTCTGTGTAATTTGGATTGCAAGATGTGTTATATACACCTAAGCGGTAAGGATTTTGACGCTAATAGGTTGTTGTCCTCTGAAAAATGGATAGACATCGTAGATCAGGCACGTAACGCAGGCATGAGAAAAGCTACTCTAACCGGTGGAGAATGTTTGACATATGGGGATTTCGATAGTGTATATCTGTATCTTATAAAGCACAATATAAGTGTAACCGTTATGACAAACGGTGTATTTCTAGATGAGAAGCGTATTGATTTTTTTAAGAAATACAAGCCTGCCAATATTCAGTTATCACTGTACGGTAGCGATGAAAAATCATACGAAAAAGTTACCGGTCATCGTGTATTTGAAAAAGTCTTCACAAACATATGTGCCATTAAAGATGCAGGATTACGCTTACAGATTGCCATCACTCCCAACAAGTATATGTATGAAGATATGCATCGACTGATAGATTTCGTGCATTCGCTAAATTTGCCCTACGAAGTAAACTGCAAATTGACTACGCCTCGTAAAAACACAGGCAGAAACTTAGAAGATATGACACTGGACCAATATGTGGAGATATACCGATTAAGAGCCGAAAAAGTCAATATGGAACTAATACCAAATACGCCAGAGGAGTTGCCAATGACAAACCGTGAGAGACGTAATGACAAAGGCTTATTATGCGGAGCGGGTATGAGTTCTTTCGCTGTAAGTTATGACGGCTATATGATGCTGTGCAATTCACTGGATGAGTATAAATTGCCAATTTCAGAACTCGGTTTCAATAGAGCATGGGAGAAGCTGCATGCACTGGCCATCAATTACCCTATACCTGGAGAATGCAGCAGATGTTCGTATTTCCATGTATGTATACATTGTCAAGGTCTGCATAAAGATGCACCGAAAGGGCACTGCAATCAAGAAATCTGCGAGCGCACAAGAAAACTGGCAGAAGCAGGCTTTTTCCGGTATAAAGGAAAGAAAGAAAATGAATAATGATATTGAGTATTTCAAGATAAAACTAGCAGGGCTGAATATCGAAGTCGAATGCAATTTCAGGTATATACTAAACCTGTGCCATAAGTATCTTGCACAGTTTGCCACACCTGATATTGTGGTGAGAGCATCGATTGAGGAAATTATCGCTGCACGTGATGAAATACCAGAGGCGCAAAAAAGTATCCCGGGTGTAGCTGTGTGTTATGCAGATGATCACACTGAACCATTGATTTTGTATGAAAAAATTGCGAAAAAAGTGATCGATTATAATACTTTCCTCATGCACGGCGCGGTAATCGCTACTCAGGGTTGTGCATATATGCTCACTGCCGCCAGCGGAGTTGGAAAAACAACACGTGCGCTTTTATGGCAAGAAGAATATCCCAACACGTTTTTTGTAAACGGCGACAAGCCACTTATTAAAATAACAGATACAGAAGCGCTAGCCTGCGGTACCCCGTGGAGCGGCAGGGAGGGCTTGAACACTAACACTATGGTTCCGCTTCGAGCAATCTTCCTGTTAGAGCGCGCGAATGAAGGCATGCCAGACAGCATTGAAGAGGTCAGTTTGGGCAAGGCGTTTCCGTTTCTATTACAGCAGACCTACCGTCCCGCCGATCCGGACGCGATGCGCAAAACGATACAGCTTTTGAAGGCAATGGATGGCAAGGTGAAATTCTTCAAATTCCGCAGCCATCCCACCGCCGAATCCGTGCGCTTAGCCTACGAGACGGCGAAGCCGAAAAACGACGATGCTTGAAGTAAAAGCCTATACCTTTGAGGAAATGCTCGCTGAGAAGGGCTATCTGGCATATACAAACGTAGGCGTAAGCATGCTGCCCCTGCTGCGCCAGCGCCGAGATATAATCGAAATACATAAAAAAACCACGCCGCGCTTCAAAAAGTACGACGTGGTGCTGTATAAACGCAGCGATATGTATATATTGCACCGCATACTGAAGGTACTCCCCCACGGCTATCTGATCGCCGGCGACAACAACACGTTCGTCGAGCGCGACGTGACCGACGAAATGATTTTAGGCGTAATGACTCGCATGATCCGTGGCGGCAAATCTATCTATCCGACAGACTTCAAATACAAGCTTTATACCCATATATGGTGTGACTGCTATCCCTTGCGCATGCTCATACTGCGAGCAAGAAACCATCTGAAACGCAGATTTTCACAGCTGCACAGATAAAAGTACCTCTCACCTGCTCCGCCTGTACATTTCATACAGCTTTGCAGAGCAGATAAACGGTACATACTTGGTTTTCTCGTAAAACGGAAGCTCCCGGCATTTGAGCAGCAGGCTGAATGCCTGCCGCAGCAGCACACGCGCGCGCGGACGGTATTCCGTCTTGCCCAGCATGTTGATATGCTCCCGGAACGCGAGCGCTTGCTTTACCGCGCACACGACCGCGTATTTTTTCACCGGCAGTGTGGGCAGGCTGGCAGTGATCGCGTTGAACGCGGAACAATGCTCCTCTACGCCCGCTGCGTTTATAATAGACGCCGCCCGGCAATAATGTGCGTATAAGCGCTTGCTGCACAGCCACGCAGTCAGCTCCGCGTGTGCGCTGAGTATGCGGATATTGTACAGCAGATCCTCGCCGATCTGCACGCCCACGTCGAAGGACGGGCAGATTTCCCTTCTATAGAGCGCACACCACACCGGGCGCACAAGGTCACGCCCCTTTTTCTGCTCCGGAACCTGCGTCACCTCAAATACAGCATCCTCCGGAAACGGCGAAAATGGAGCATATCTGACTGTGCTGAAAAACGCGCATCTTACGATATCCGCGTACTTCTGCTGTGCGATTTCATACAGTGTGGAAAGGTAGTCCTGCGAAACCCAGTCGTCCGCATCCGCAAACGCGATATACGCGCCGGATGCTGCACGTAAGCCGGTATTCCGCGCAGCGGATACGCCCTGATTGGGCTGCTTGATAATGCGGACGCGGGCGTCCCCGTCACGCACACGCGCGGCGGCGGCAACTGTGCCGTCCGTACTGCCGTCGTCTACGCAGATAAGCTCTATTTTTTTATACTTCCCGCCCAGAACCGAGCGCAGACAGCCCTCGATATAGCGCTCCACGTTGTACATGGGCACGATAACGGAAATAAGCTCGTTTTCCATGCGATATCAGCGGTAGCCCCCGCCATGCTTCTTTGCAATATACGCCACGTCGCCCGAATAATCCGCGCGGTATTTGGCGTAGTTCTTTTTTGCGAAATGGTTATGGCAGTGCAGTATGAACGCATGCGTGTCCTGCACACAGATGATCTGCCCAGCTGCGCGGTAGAAGAACTCCTGATGGATGGTCATGCGGATGTTGGGATCGTAGCCGACCTTGCGGTAGCTTGCAGTGCGGACAAGGAACAGGTCTGCGGTCTTGTACACGACCTCGCGCCCGTCGATAAGCGTTCCCGCGGGGATTATCAGGCTCCTGTTCATACGGATGCGGCTGTACCCCGCCGCACCGCGCTCGGGACGGATGTGTTTTGCTTGTAAACCGACCAGATCGACCTCGTTATGCTTCTGCAGGAATGCAAGCTGCCCGTGGATATTGCTGGCCGGAGTGAGCAGCTCGTCGTCGTCAAGCCGCATAGTATAGGGCGTCTTCACCTCCGCCAGCGCGGCGATAAGGCCCTGGCTCAGGCCGCTGTTGAAGGGCAGGTGCAGTATAAGGTCGCCCTGCGCGAGGCTGGGTATCTGCAGCGGCTGCGCGCTGTCGTCCGCGACGACCACGCGCGCGTTAGGATAGTACCGTTTGATTACCTTATAGCAGCGCTTCGCAAGCTTCTGGCGGTTGAAGGATTTATATATGAAGGTGACGTTCCGTTCGACGTTCTCGCGCTCCGCTGCCGAAATCTTCGGTTTGCCGAACAGCGGGTAACGCAGGGTAAAATACAGGTTTTCCAGATAATACAGCGGCGCGCGCAGGGGCGAACGGGCGACGTGCTCGTACAGCGCACGGACGCGCTGCTTAAGCGGCAGCGAACGCGCGCGCGGCTGCGGCTGCGGCTGTTTTTTGGGCTTCGGCGTAACGACGACCCGCGGCGCGTCTCCGCCGTACAGGCGCGTGAACAAATCCCGGCGCTGACGGCTCTCGCCGATTCCGGCGGATATGCGGGCGCGCCCTTCTTTATTAAACAGATTGCGCGCGCCGACCGCAGCGGTATAAGCCCACGCGAAGGGGCGCAGCGCGGGATGCCTGCGCGCGGCAGGCCAGTTTTCCCTGCCGAAGCGCTGCATGCCCCTGAGGAATTTTAGCGGGCTGTGATAGCGGGTGAGCACCTTGGCCAGCTTGTCGTCGCTGCGCTTGACGCCGAAATTGCCCTGCTCGAGCACGAACTCCATAAGCTCCTCGCACAGGCTGTCCTCCGCGTCCGCGCACCAGGGGAACTCGTCCGGAAGGCCGAGGTAAATCTGGCACATGCGCGTGACCGTCTGCGCCAGATTGTATAGGCCCGCCATTTCCAGCACGGGACGGAACTCCGCGAACGCGGCTGCGTCCCGCAGGTGACGATGCGCGAAGAGCATCCAGTCGATTATCTGCCTGAGGCCGAGGCCGTTGTACATGTGCTCGCGAATGTGCCAGATGAGCTCGAGCCCATGCTGCTTCCACGGCAGCACCGGAAAGCGGCAGTGCGGCTGCGAAATCTCCGCCTGCTGTATGTCGTCAAGCCCCGCCAGCAGGTATTTTAGGATATCCGCGCCCTCCTGCACACGCTCCAGCCCCGGCGGGTTCTGGTGCAGCTCCACCAACCAGCCGTCCTTATACAGATGCGTTTCGTCTGCGCCGACGTCGCCCTCCTGCACGAAGCCCTGCCCGGCCAGCGACGCAATTGCCGCGCGGTAGTTGTCCGGGTGCACGAGGATGTCGATGTCCCCGTAGCGGCGCAGGTACGGCACGGGATAATACACGCCCGTGGCCGTGCCCTTGATGACCACAGCGGGGATGTGCGCGTCCGCCAGCACGCGCAGCGCCGCCGTCTGCACAGAAGCCATCTGCACAAACTGCGCGACCCAAGCGTACTTCTCCGTGCTCCTGCCAGGAAGCACCGCCAGGGCAAGGCCGTCAACGGCCTGAGCCTGTAATTCGCGCAACACGTCGTCCGGCACGGGGGCGGAAATTGGGGCGCCGTGCCAGAGGGCGGATATTAAGATGTCGAAGAGGGGAGTGGGTAGTGGCATAGGCAGATATTTGTCCTGTCAGTCGTTCTTTTTAAAGCGCTGAAGCAGCGTCTTCATGCGCTGAGGTATATGCGATTCATTTTTTCGAAGCAGATGTCCGAGCCTGCCGTCGCATTTCGTAAGGAGCTTGGCTAACATAGATACAATTGATGAGTTTTCCTGCTGCTCAAGACACTTCAAGTAGCTTATGTATAACCACATCATATACTTTTTGAACATAATACGAAATCAATAGAAGTATTGGAACCCATACAAACAGAGCACATGTAAGCGAAATTTTCCCTAACAACCCATGTAACGCAGCAAAATACTGCCTATGAAATAAATATGCAACAAAACTAGCATAGCTTACTTTCGTCAAAACACTTCCTAGATATAATACCTTTTCGAGCTGAATTGCTACAAACAAAACAATCGGAACACCCAGAGCAGCAAGCAGAGTATCCTTGATTATGCTATAGTAATCGAAAAAAATGATACCAATTAGCATCAAAACTGTAGGGATCAATATAAACCTTAGTTTTTTGATTTTCAGAAGCAACCGTTTTTTGCTTGCTACTATACCTCCCATATTATATACTGGCCAGTATACTAGTATTCTGTCATCAATGTTTAGTATTTCAAACTGTCGTACTATTATGAACAGCAGGTAAATTGCAATAGATAATAGCCACCTGTACTTATTTCCCAGCGTTAGCAAGAACATGCTAAATATATAAAATGAAATAATCATGCTGACATACCATATCGTCATTGGTGGGGGCATTACATAGCATACTACCCCTAATAGTGTTAGAAGAAATTTCAAAATAGACACTTCCTCTCCTAACAGAAGGCTAATTACTGTCAGCGTAATTGTAGAAATCAAAAACAGTGGGTAAATTCGTAGCACTCTTTTCTTGATAAACGAATACATATCTGTTTTGTTCTTGATTCTTCCATTCAGTAAAAAAAAGCCAGATAAGAACGAAAAAGTTCCCAAAACAACAGTTGTAATAGATGCATCCCACCTTAATCCGTTATCTGTGGAAAAAATGGGGTTTTGTAAATACTCTTCGATATGATGTACTGCAATTATATAAAGCATACACAGGGCTCTTGCACAGTCTAGATAAATGATTCTTTGAGTTGCAATCTCATTAGGATTATTATTGTTCTTGCGAAGTGTTATTTCTTTTTGTTCCATAGCATTTTACTCACATATGTTTGATTTACAATTAATATTGGCTTTCATTATCCTATTAGCCATATCTTTGTCTTATCTATCACATCTGTTAAGAATTCACCTATGAAGCATAGAGCCGTAGCAAGGATAACAACAGCAACAAAATATAGCGGTATGCTTAAGTATATCGATATGGATAATTGAAATAAAGATAGAAGCACCCCCGATATAAGCATATCATGAGATATATAGGCATAAACTGAGATGCGATCCAAATGCTGTAGGATCTTGCTGGAAGCAATTCTATTCATTATTCGAGGAGTGATTTCAAACATCCATTTTATACTTGCAAATAACGCTACTGCCAAAATAATATGGGTTAATGGGACGATGATTTCATCATAGAACACTGAACCATCGAGCATCCTCTTTGTTAATAATCGGATAGAGACTGCAAACAGAAAAAAGAGAATGTAGTTGAAAATACTCTTTTTCTTTGGGCAATCAATTAAATGATAGTGTTTGAGAGCAAGTCCAATAAAAAAGCCGAGTGCACCACTAATATTTATATGTATTAGACCAAGCATACAGAAAACGAGTAAGAATAACAGACCGCCTTTGTTCGTGACAATTTGAATGTTGGAATGCTTTAATTCAATTCTTCTAAGTATCACCAATAATACATAACAAAACATAATGCAAGTAAAGAACCATGGACCTATAAATAGGTTTTGCATCCTAGTAAAAATAAATCCCAAGCCTTGGAGATTAAGGAGCAAAAAAACCACTTCATGTGTGTTTGGAAAGCTCTGCTTCTGTGCAAACGAAGAAATGCATGTGATAGAAAGCCAAAGTAGTGCAGGAATTTCAAGACGAACATAACGTTTAAAAAGAAAATCGCCAGCATTGTTGATCTTTTTATCTCCATATAGGTAGCCAGAAATCAAGAAAAAAATCGGAACACCAACGTTAAAGAACTGTCCGACAAGTATTGAATTAAAATGACTTCCCAAATGACAAATCACAATAAATAGCGTTGCAACAACACGCGTTAAGGATACAGAATAATCTCTTTCCATTGTTTAACCCCTATCATTCATTGTCGGCAAATGATAATCTTTCTTTTTTCTTTTGTTCTGTTTCTAGCCGCATCATTCATAATTAAGTAAAAAAGCTTGATTAGTATTTTGTAAGCTAATCTACCGATAGTCAAACATATCAGTTCTGTTTTTGTTCTAAATGAGAGGCAGCCTGGTCTACTAATACTTTTCAATTCGGTTCGTATTCTTTCAAAAACTTCTTGTGCTTCCATAGTCTTGTTGTTTGCCCTAATAATACTCTTCAAAATATCAAGACGTGATACAATCCTGTTTTGATCCGATACATCCTTCCAAGACGGAAAATGCGTTTTGACTAGGTTGTCCATCAGATCTGATGCTATCACTGCATCTGTTCGACCATTCCATGCTCTATTAGTTGCCGAGGTCGGTCGATTAACTACATACCCATATAGTTTCGCCTTTGAGTAAGCTACACTTTTATTAGCGTTTCTTACAAGAAAAGAAAACAGAAACAATTTGTCTTCTGCATTTTTTAATTCATTGTTAAATCTCAGATCTCCGATTGCTTGTCTGCGAAAAATGGCTCCCCACACGCGAGTTGCAAATTGGCCGCCAAGCAGCCATTCGGCACATTGTTTCGCTTCTATCATGGTGTTTGGTTTCGGTTCATCGGAAAATAAACACCGATCTTCGGAAAATACTTGAGATTCCTGAAGTGACTCGCTATTACACATTGACAAAACAACGTCCTCATCCATGACTGCCATAAGCGAGTATATATAACTCTTAGAAATAATGTCATCTCCATCTATGAAAGCAATATACTCTCCCCTTGATTCCTGTAAGCCTATGTTTCTTGCATTAGATACACCTCCATTTGGTATATCAATTATTTGAAATCGCTTATCGCCTTTGATGGATTCTTGAATTACTGATAGGCTGTTGTCAGTGGAGCCATCATTGATGACTAGAACCTCTATATCATCATATGTTTGGTCCTTAATTGTTGAAAGGCATCGCTTGATATACCGTTCTAAGTTGTAAACCGCAACAATAATTGAAACCATCTTATTCAACCCATTTCACTCATAAAGCTTTCGCTTTATGTTTTAATTGATAATGATAAAAGTGCGTTGTTTACATCCTGTTGTTTGCTCATTAGGAAAAAGCGGACTTTATCCTACTGTGCACATGGACGTAATTTCTGGCCAACAAGGCCATAATTCCCGGCCAGTCAGGGCCATAATTAGCGGCCAGTCTTGAACCGACATAGAAAGCACAGCCAAACGCAAGCAAACTGGCCCATCGCTTTGCTCAATCCGTAGATAGGCAAGTAGCATCCGCCTCGCATGACAGGGAGAAAAGGGGGTGCTCCCGCGGCGGGGGAAAGATGGAACGTCCTTCCCCCAAGAGCGGGCCTAGGAATTATTATCGCACTTTATCACATGGAAGTATGCCTGCTACGAATCATAGCTTTTCAATGTGAACGGTGTATCCAGTGGTTAGCCGTCGCCGAATCCCATCCAGCTTGCCGTAGCAATTTTCCTCGTCGCTCAAGTACTTGCCCCATTCGGATGGCGCGTACTGACTGGTAAACATAGTGGATGTTTTCAGATCCGTCCTTGTCTTAATCAGATGGTACAGGATCTTTATTCCGTCTTCCGAATACCGGCTAATGGCAAAATCGTCAATGAAGAGGATCTGAATCCGGGCATAATACTTCAGCCTTTTCCGGTATTTGTCAAGATCGTCACGTCGGCTCAGAACAAGCAGTTCGTCGAGCAGGTCACAATAGTCCACAAACATGCAGCGGTAGTTCCGGTGACAAGCTTCATTGCAAAACGCCGACAGGAAGTAGGACTTGCCAGCCTCCGTAATGCCGTAGATGCCAACATTCAAGCGATCCTCAGCGAAACGGAACGAAAGGAGTTGCTGGACAACGGCATCATTGTAACGACGCTTACTGCTGGTCACCAAGTTTTCCGCGAGCGCGCCCTTGTCAATGAGCCTGCTGAGACGCAGGTTGGTCTTGTACCGGTTGTTCATAGTCTCAAGGTATTGAGGCTCCAGAACCTCCCGGAACAGCTGCCCAGGGGGAAAGTCAGCTATTTCAGGGGCATCCCAGATTTCATTCCAGCGCGCCGCAGCCAGGGGCAGGTTGAGTTCATCCAGCATGGTGGCAATATCTACACTCTTTACGCTCAATGCAGATCACCTTCTCCCTGGCGCTTGAGGAGGTTTTCCAGCGAGTATTTCGAGTCATCATCCTTGTAAATACCCGTAACCACAGTATCCGTTGCGGCAGGCTTCAGCGTGCTGCTCATCCTGTCTACTGGCGGTTCTGCGGCAGGCTTGGCATACATGGAAATGGTGTTGGCGATGTAAGTGTAGTTGCATTTTCCTTGGAGGATAGCATCATGACAGCATTCCTCCAAAGCGATCTTTCCGTATTTCTCTGCATATCGCAATATGCCGAAGCAGCTGCGGAAAGACTGGACGGGATACTCAAACTTCACAATCACGCGCTGAATGAGATTTTTCGTATCAGGACCAATGTTTTCTGCCTTGGCAAGGAAATACGGCTTATTCCAGTAGCCATAATCGCTGTATTCCTTGGGCATGTCGGATGGAATGACCACCCAGCTTTTCGGCGTATAACTCCGTTCATGGGTGCGCACAAGATCACCATGCTCGTTGTACAGATAAATCTTCTTGGCCCCGGCGCGGATCTCAAGCGTTTTCTTGAGATACTTGCGAGGCATTGAAGTCCCTGTAGAGGTCAGAGTTTACCAGATTTCCTGCTTTCTTATACAGGCAGTCTCCGATGAACTCATTGGTGACCTCTGCGGGGAGAGGATATGACAGTTCCTCGCATTCCCTGAAGCGCTTCAGGAACTCGTTGATCGTAGTCTTACCAGTACCTGTGGCCTCTGCGATTTCCCGACTGCTCATTCCATTGGTGTAATGAAGAATGAGCACTCTCTTGTAGTCCATACACGGACCTCCTCATAATGGATTCCTCTTCCGAAAAAGAGGTACTTCCATTATAAAGGAATAGCACGTTTCTGGCCGGGTATTATGACAACTTCTGGCCGAGTATTGTGTCTCTCGCTGGCCGGCATTTATGGCCCAGCTGGCCCGTTACGGTGACAATCTGCATACTGCAATATCTACTATTCTGCAAGCAACATTTCTCTGGGCATGTAGTTTTTCAATATTAGAACTATTCGACCATCTTCATAAGCCTTCATTATTGGTTTAATCAGCCAAAAATTCACCATTTTTCTTTACCAGAAATCTATCATGTATAGGCATCTCGTCTTTTTTGCAATTAATAGTAATAAGACACTCATGTGTAATCCATGTTTCAAAAGTCTGTAATGTTGGATACTCTCTAGAATAGAAAGTTTGCAAAAACAAACGTTTACAATCAATTTCATAATCTGAGAGTTTATGTTCCATGATGAGTTGTTTATTGCAAGGGACAAGTAGTTCATCTCCTTGCCATACTCTTTTTACACAGCGATGTATGCATTGATGCATAATATGGCCGTACTCTCCTTCTTCATTATGGGTTGCACAGACGCTAAAACACCCATTATGCAGACATGTTTTGATATTCTTACAAATACTATCTTCACGATCAACAGCACGTGATTTCATGTCAAATGCCCTATAACGCACACCATATTCTCGCATAGCTCGACAAAAAGGTAAAAAGCGGTTTATTATTCCTCCTGTCGTTAGCAAGACAACATATGGTTTATTCAATGTGATATAATTATGGAAGAATAATGCGTCATCATCAGGATGAGCAACAAATAGAATACTTGTTTCATTTGGTGGTTTAATTCTGTCGCGAATAGAAAAGTATATGTTAGCAAAAAATGCTAACATATGACCCAAAATGTCATAAACAAAATGTAAGACTTTATACATACACATATACTACCTCATTGTTTTGTCAGAAGCTAGGCTTGAGTACAGCTTCTCAATTCGTTTCACTTCGACATTAACGGAATATCCTTTTCTATCTACCACCGCAGCTGCATCTTCACGCATGAAGGAACGTTTTTGATAAACACTTTCCAACTCATCAAGCCACACTTGTTTTGTGTCATCTAAGCTCAGGCGTTTGGCTGAATCAAACAAAACAACTTCGTCAGTAATTCTGTCCGATAATAGACATGGCAATCCCTCTGACTGCGCCTCCAAGACTACATTGGGAAAGCCCTCAAACAAGGAAGGCAAGAGGAGTACGTCCATACCTGCATAAACCGAAGACATATCTTCATAATTGCCAAAGAAGGAAACAACCTCAGACATTCCTTCTTCTCTGACCAGATTCTGTATGTTTTCCTTAAGATAACCTTCGCCAATTAACCATAATCTCGTATCAGGGTGTCTTTTATAAAACTCCTTGAATAAATCAACAACAAATATATGGTTCTTAACAGGTAGGAATGCTCCGATGTGTCCTATAACCAATTCGTCAGAAAGCATATTATCAATGCGAATTGCTTTTCTTGCATTAGATGAAAAAGTAAATTTTTTTGTATCAACACCGTTGTGAAATAAATCAAAATTAGAATTGCCAAACAGCCATTTGCCCGCTTGTGTTGAAACTGCAATACGTTTTACGTCCATATGCCTAACTCGAAATTTGTTTATATGGTGCAAGGCTTCTGTGATGAATCGGCTTGTCATGCCAGATGATCTGCTATGAATAATCACTTTGCATCCATGACGCAAAGCAGCAATGATAGGTTTGATATAACTCAACGTGTTGGCATTGTAGTGAAGTATATCAAAATGGTACTGAGCAAACAAATCTTCGAGATCTTGCTTGTTTTTTCTTATTGAATCACTACGGGGCGTCACACGAAAAAAACTACATCCTAAATCCTGTAGTTCTTTATAGAAGCATGGGCTCTTATCTTTCCCAACCATATTTATGAAACTCAAGTGATACTGTTCACGGTTAATGTGTGAAGCAATCTTATATAAATATGTTTCTATTCCACCACGGTTAGAACTAAGCCCAAATACTAGTATTTCTTTACACTTATTTTTCGCCATCATTATTATTTGCTCCTCAAAAAGAGTAAGGCTATCTTTCCTATAAGTGAATTTGCAACAAGATAGTTCATATAATCCACTTTGTTATTATTCTCAAAATCCATTTTAAAACGGGCAATTCCGTTTGGTTCCTCAAAACTGTTAATGCCACCAAAGTCGAAATAATCGATTCCCATCTTCTTGCACCATACTATGGCTTCCCAATCCATCCTTTTATGCGCATCACTATAAATTTGGGCTTCATCGGGATTATCGCGAAAAACAAAAGCTGCCAACCAAAGACGCGCGTTATTGCCTTCCATCAGTATGGCATCAAATCCAATTGGTTCATCTTGATAATATGCCAAACAAATGCAGAGATTTCCTGCCTGGCATAGTGCTTTTGCCATTTTCATGTTGAACACAACATGTTTGCCTTTTGATGCATACATTTTCTCAAAAAGGCTTTTCGACTCTTGCAAAATGGACGCATCATTTTGAATTGTCTCAGAATCATAAATTATGATTCTGACATTTGGTTCGCGTTGACTTTTTCGTATATGGCTTCTGAGTTTTTTGCCTAAAGAAGAGAACAAATCATCTTCGTTTGGTTTTATATCCTTAATTACTGTATGCTGTGTTCTAAGATACTTACCATCTAATGGATGATCTTGGAGTCCATACAGCCATATAAGATCTGCTTTCATTTTTTTGTACTTTTTAGATTCTATATCATTCTTCGTTAAGAAACAAGCATGGCCAAGCCTAATACCATGAGATCTATACTTGATAGCGAGCATATGAAGTTACCTCCCATATCGATGTTGAATTCTGTAGAAAAAAAGATATACTAAAGCATAGCTCACAGCCGAAGAAACGGCAACAATTAGTGAGAACACAACAAATTGCCACCATGACGTAGGCATATAGTGCATATAATTCTCTAAAAAAATGGTAGCCAAAACTATTGGAAACGATATCATTATCAAACCTAGCTGTGCTTTCATCGCCTTTGGTGCGACATTATTCATAATATAATGTACATAAAGAGCAAAACCAATCAAGAGCGAGCATACAGTTCCAATCAATACACCACATAAACCGAAATAGAAAACCAAAAGAATCGACACACCGATATTTGATATTGCCTCGATGATCGGGATCCTTCTTGTCTGTTTAAAATGACCATTTGCATCAATAACCTGTTTGTTAAGTGCACGCAAACCATATAATACTTTTAAAGTGAAAAAGAGTTCTGCGACACCACCTACCAAATAATTTATATCAGTTATCCCTTGAGTATATAGAATGATAAATGGTTTTGTAATAAGGTAAACAGCTGAAAAGACTATAAAAGTAAGAGAAATAACAATCGGGTTATATTTACTAAAGTACTCATCTAATTGCACACTCCCTTGTTGAGCTTTGTATCCAATTTTGTACTGGAATGCAGAACGTATTTCATTCATAATGTTCTGTGCAGCATCAAATACTAGTGAGTACACCGAGTAAACACTAACCAAAGCAAGATTACGAGTGATGATCGTCAAAACGAGTATATCAGTATGGTTGAATACTGTCCAAGCAACATATTGGACAAATACCGATCCCTTTTGTGAAATTGAATCGAAATCAGGTTTGCCCTTCACGGTAAGCCATGGATAATGGTGTTTGATGTAAAACAAAATCACAAATGCTTCAATAATGATGGTCACAAAATGAATTGCCTGAACAGTGACAATATCGTAGCCGAGTTGTATTGCTATTATTTTGCCTGCATTTCTTACAATAAGCAATAGTAGTGATAGAAGCGTTTGGATATAGTTTTTACCCTCTGCCCTTAACAAAAGTGTATACTTGGATTGAAATAAGAATGAGACAACAGCGCCCATTCCCTGTAATGCAATAACTCGACGAATTGTCGTATCAGGCAACGCGCTATCAACAAATCTAGGATATACAATTGTCAAAACAACTATGCCAATAGCGTACCAAAGACCCGCTTTTCTATAATACTTATGAGTCGCAGCAAGTATAGCATTAATGGAAGTGTGATCATTATTAGCAACAGGTTTGTATAATGCTTGAATAGTGGTTGTAGAAACACCTGCTTCCAGTAATCCGAGACATACATAGATTTGTCCTATTGAACTGATTAAGCCATTCGATTCTGAACCTAAATTGACAATAAACAAATGAGGAAGAACCAGCCCCATGCAAACGCTTATAAACTGATAGCTGAGGCCCGAGAAGAGATTAACCTTACTACGATTATTTGTGCAAACAATTCTTGACAGCCAATGCTTCATCAGAGGTATTACTCCTGTATTGTTTATGCTTCTAAACCTTTATATACTTATTCTTGATGCTACCACCTTTGTTTTCAGAAGGGTTTGTTTTATTAGAATGCAAAGTTAGGCAGTATAACAAGCCATAAAGAAGAACCATCTTGTCACGATGTCGAGTTGCTGTTCCTGTATTACTGGTACCCCATGAAAAAATAAAGGTACAGAAAAAGACAATTGAAATCAGCCCGATTACTATACTTCGGTGATGTTGATCGCATCTTCTCAGATACGTTATGGAATTTATAATCGTAATTAGATAAAAAAGACCTGAGAAGAAAAAAGCAATAATATCACTCAATCCACGCCATTGCCAAGGGAAGGGAGAAAAAAGGAAATATACAATGCGTGGTATAGTGTATATAATCATATTAAGTGGATTGCTACTGTTTCCTACATAACGCGAATAGTTTGATCCACCCAAAGAACTGACATTAGCTATGTCTTCCAAGCTGTCAATTTTCAAAAATTTTGCCATAAGCGTCTTGCCGTATTGAAGGAAAAGAAAAGTTGTGGCACCTGCGAAAAACACTGAGATGACGAAGCTGCCAGGTGTCACATGAATTCGTTGATTATGTCGATCAAAAATCAGCATGCAAAAAATACAACCAATTGTAATACCAATACTTCCCGAATGAAAGAGGCAGGCAATAATTGAAGTGAAAAACGCCATAATTAATGGAAAACGGCCAGCATTCTTCATCCACTTAACCATACAACAACCACTTATTGTAATAAGAAGCATGACTAAAGATTCACGCAAAAACATTGAGGAAAGCAGTGCAAAATTCGGTAGTAGACACATAATCCACGCCGATTTATCTTTAGCCATCTGATTCCAACAAAGTCCATCGATTGTTTTCAAGTAAATAATCAATGCAAGAATAGACAAAAGCATAAGTAGGAACTGACCATACAAACGGTTCACACCGATATATCGTAGAACTGTATACATCAGCGAAATGAAATATCCCCTGCCGTCCGTTCTTCCATACAACACCAATTCACGCGAAGTGCGGTAAAACATTCGGGCATCTGAATCCGCCTGCGGTAAAACATATATCGATTGGCCAAAAATATCGAAAAATAAGATGGTTAATCTCAAAATATACCCCAGTAAAATTTGAGTAGAATACTTACCCATGTTTTTACTACCTTGCACTGAAGGTATTAGAGTAACGGAAAACAAAAGAATAAACACCGATGCAAGGGTATTCCCGACATCCATCGTTCCGAGTGATGTAATTAGTGCAAGCAGTAATAATTCAATGATAAGTGTGATAATTGCAAACATCTCATTCCCCTATCTTAGAATCTCACTCCGCCTTTTGAGATAATCTGCATATAAAACCTCTCCAACCATTTAGCAGTTGTATGGATATCATATCCGGAATCGACAACCAATTGATAAGTATCCACATGCGATATATTGTCTGCAAGAATAGTATTTGCCCATAGTTTATGATTGGCAATTGGTAAGAATCGACATCTTCCAGTAATATCTACTTCATTTGTAACCCGGTCACTGATATAACACTTTAATCCGGACGCTTGAGCTTCAATCACAGATACAGGTAAACCTTCACTAAGGGATGGCAGCAAAAAAACATCCATAGCTTGTAGAAGTTGTGACACATCATTACGTGTACCTAGCAGCATCACACTGTCTCTGAGATTTTCATCTTGCCGTATACGCGTTTCAATTCTTTCTCTTTCCCCTCCATCTCCAATCCATAATAGCTTTGCATTTTGGCATTGTTGTTTAACTGATAGAAAGATGTCGATTAATCCCATGGGATTCTTTAGTGGCGAGAAATTAGCCACTGTTCCTAGTGTAAGTTCATTATCTAATCCAAGCGTCCGCCTCATTTCCATTCGAATCTCGGGTGAGTAGCGAAACAACTCAGCATCTAATGCATTTTTAATTACTGTGAAATGGTGATCTCTATAAGCCCATTCACCAGCTTGTTTTGAACAAGCTAGTGGATAATCAGTATACTTTCTTATCTGTTTTACAAAGAATCGTTTGATACGATTTTTCGTGCCCGACGCATGAATATGACCAACAGTGATACGTTGCTCTTTTTTTGCGATTGCAAAATACACAGCCGATATCGTAAAAAAGTGACCATGAATGATTCTGTGTTCTGGATGTTTTTTTAAGAAAGCTCTCCACCATGCACGATAACTAATTATATTATACAATTTGTAATGCGGAGCTACGAAGACTTGCCCACCCAACGAAGCTATTTCATCTTCAAATTCTCCTTTCTTTTCGGTATGCTTAACAAAGTCAAATTGAACCTTTTTCCGGTCAATATGACGGTAAAGGTTCATACACATCGATTCAGCTCCACCACGGTCAAGTGTAGAAAAAACGCACAATACGTGAATAGGTTCAACTATACTCAAATCGATTACCTCACAAAGAAATCCAATCTCCGAGCTTATTCTCCCACTCATCTGGTTTAAACGGTGCAAATGCTCCGCCATGATAGAAAGTATACTCGCCAAAATAGATAGTGCCGTTAATCTGATAGAGATCAATTCTTACAAACTTTATTCCTTTTGAAAGCTTCGCAGCAATCGCTTTCATTTCATCAAACATTTCTGGTTTGACTAATGGCATGTCGGCATGTGGATGTAAGTTTTCTATGTCTAAATGATTGAAATCCATATCAAAGAAATCAAAGCGACAATCTGAGCTTCTATCAGTGGCGATAAACATCAATTTAGGAATACCATCAAAGCAAAAGAATTTGTAGTCCTCCACGCTCTTATCAGGATGTGAATCATCAACCATCAATGCTTCAGCAAGAACATATCGCTTTTTGATGCCTTTATAGGGATACTCACGACCAGCATAGAAAGAGTCTTCTTTCAACCGGCGTCTATAATACTTTTTTAGCTCCGTTATATCTTTTTCTGTAAGCTTTGTCTTATCTCGTATTATTCTTGTACTGCCAGAATCGTGGTTGCATTTCAGGACAAACGCGTTCGGCAGTCCCGATATATCGATATCCTGCGCCGATTCCCATTTCGCTAACAGCGTAAATATATGTCCTTCGCCAAGCGCTTCATCAATATGCCTCCGGACAGTGTACTTATCGACAAGCTCGCTGTATTCATCGTGCCTGTCATGCAGTTTAAGCCAATTTTGCTTCTCGTTGAAGCCTTTGGGATTCTTTAGGTTTAACCACTTCCCGCTTATGCTGAAATAAAACAGTTTGATATACAGTTCATCCGGCAAGAATTTAAGCGCATACATGAGTCTTCCGCGTGTATTACGCGACAATAGCTTTTTCAAGTTTATCATATAAGCATACCTTTATTCAGTTTACAGTCTCCAATACTCAAACCGGGCCTTCTCATACTCTTTCCGGTTCAGGAGTCCCTTGACATCTAGCAGCACTTTTTTGCCCTCCCCGAACATGGCGTCGATCTTTTCCATGGTGAACGCGCTGAACTCCTTATGTGCTACCGCGAGGATCAACGCATCCACGCTTTTGATCTGTCCCATATCCACGAAATCTATACCGTACAGCCTCTTTGCCTCTTCTGCATCGGCCTGTGGATCGGCGATGATTGGTGTGATGCCATACTCTTTAAGCTCGTGGACGATATCGATAACCTTGGTGTTGCGGGTGTCAGGGCAATTCTCCTTGAAGGTGAAGCCAAGGATGGCGACTTTTGCGCCTTTGACTGCCTTATCCGCTGCAATTAACTTCTTGACGCAGTTTTCAGCAACGTATTTGCCCATATCGTCATTGATGCGACGTCCAGCGAGGATAACCTGACTATGGTAGCCCAACATCTCGGCCTTGTAGGTCAAATAATATGGATCTACGCCAATACAATGACCACCCACCAAACCGGGTGTGAACTTGAGGAAGTTCCATTTGGTACCCGCCGCCTCCAGCACCGCGCAGGTATCGATGCCCATTTTATTGAAGATGATGCTTAGCTCGTTCATAAAGGCTATGTTTATGTCGCGCTGGCTGTTTTCGATGACCTTGGCGGCCTCGGCAACCTTGATGCTTTCGGCGCGGTGTACGCCCGCCTCAACGACCAGCTCATAGACCTTCGCCACGCAGTCCAGCGTCTCTTCGTCCATGCCGGAGACGATCTTGGTAATGGTTTCGAGCCTGTGCACCTTGTCGCCGGGGTTGATACGCTCCGGGCTGTAACCGATTTTGAAATCCTCTCCGCACTTTAAGCCGCTTTCCTTTTCTAGGATCGGAACACATACTTCCTCGGTCACGCCCGGATAAACGGTGGACTCGAATACGACCACGGAACCTTTCGTCAGGTTCCTGCCCAGCACATGGCTTGCGCCTTCAACCGGTCTCAGGTCAGGCGTATGGTCATCGTTTACCGGCGTGGGCACAGCGACAATGTGGAATTTCGCCTCGCGCAAGCGGCTCTCATCCGATGTAAAATCAACTGTCGTTTTGCTGATTGCCTCGTCTCCCACCTCATGTGTGGGATCGATACCGTTTTTATATAATTCTATCTTACTGCTGTTTATATCGAAACCGATGACGTTGATTTTCCGTGCGAAAGCAACAGCGATCGGCATGCCCACATAACCGAGACCGACTAGGGAGAGTTTCTCTTCTTTTGCAACAAGCTTATTGTAAAGTTCCATCAATTTGCTCCTTACTATAGTTTCATGATGCGGATCATATCCGCGTCGACTTTATTAACATCGAACTTTTCAGCGCAATAATCGCGGCTTGCAGAACCCATTTGTGTAATTCTTTCAGGATTTTCAATGAACCAGTCCATCTTGTCCGCAACCGACTCGCTGTCCTTTATTGGTACAAGGAAACCATTTATACCGTCTTTTACTGTCTCGCGGCAACCTTGTGTGTCCGTGGTAATGATCGGACGCCCCATCGCCATCGCCTCCAGCACTGTACGCGGTGTGCCTTCACGATAAGACGGGAGCACATACACGCTGCACATGGCGTAGTAGGGTCGCACGTCGCTTGTCTCTTCAAAGCGCTCTATGACGCCGTCGCGAATGAAGCTTTCAACGTACTCCTTATCTAGTGCATCCTGCATGGCCATCTCGTATTTACCGAGCAGGCAAAAGCGCACTTTGGGATGCTGCTGTTTGACTTGCTTTGCCGCTTCCAGATACTCCTGTACGCCTTTGCTTTTCAGAAGGCGCGACAGCATAAAGAAGGTTATCGTCTCAGGAAGCGGAGCTAGCTCAAATTGATTCATATTAACGCCCGAACCATTGACAAAGGAGCATTTCTCTCTGTTGACGAGACCTTTCTCGGTGAACTCGTTCAAATCGTCGCTGTTTTGAAATATCACATGGTCGGCCTTGCTGAAGCCATAGCGATACAATGTTCGTACGATCAAACCAAGCACGCGCGCTTTGAAGGAAGTCGCGGTAAATGTATAACCGCCACCGGTTACAAGGCTATTTATGCTTTTGACCTTCGCTCTTTTTGCCGCTATCGCGCCGTAGACACAAGGCTTGACCGTGTATCCCAGCGTTGCGTCAGGCTTTTCAGTTTTAAGCAGTTTCGTCAGCGCATGGCAGTATTTGAGATCGCCAACCACGCTTGTGCCTGTTTTGTTCATGGGAATCTCGACAAAGCGCGCGCCAAGCGCTTCGATTTTGTCAACGTCCGTCTTGTCCGGCCCGGTAACGACAACTTCGTAGCCTTTGGCAATGATCTCTTTGATCAGATCGCCGCGGAAGTTGTATACTGTGCGGTTTTTGGGAGAAATCAGGATGAATTTTCTTTCACTCATATCTAGTGCCTATCAAAACGGAAGCCAAGAATTGATTGCGAAAATGACATTGAGCAATCTTGCTCGCATGTCCGTCTCTTTCAGATTCACAACACGGATGTTCATATCATAGAGTTCCTTGTTAAGCACCTTCTTTAAATCCAAATGGTGCTGATCGCTGATCCTCTTTTCCAGCGGTACTCTGAACATCAAGTCAAAGAACCTGCGATTATTGTAAACAAATGTTATATCTGCATACATCTTCATTTCCGAAATATTGGGGCCGCCCCAGCTTCCCCATGTTACTTCGTTATAGTTCATATCTGCAATCGGGTATGACGATGGAATGGATTCATATTCGAAGTCTTTTATATATTGTTCAAATACCTTATCTACCTTATGCGCAAGCCTGCGGTTTAAAATGAATATCTTATAGAAATTTCTGAAGAGTTTAGGACTTAATTTGGGAAACGCCTTTCTTCCATAGTGTTTATACCAATATGCCCGTATTGTCTCTGAAACCCATGACTTGACTTCCACATCACAGTCAAGGTTCTGCATAAGATAAACACGTTTGCGGTACTCGTTGTCATTTCTCCTGATTATGTACCCGTTGTTGTGCTCAATAATCTGCACGATTTCTTTGAAATCCCGCAATGCTTCTGACGTTGCAGGTATATCGAACTTTTGCCATTTAACGCCGAAATGCCCTGCTATCTTTTGTGCTGCTTCAGCATCGATAATCTCCTTCTCTGCAGAAACATAACTGAATGCTGTAAACTTGTCATAGATACCATTTGCCGAAGCAAATGTCGTATTGCTGTCAATTCCACCTGTCAATGAAATAGCGGGATGTTGCCACTTCCGGGCAATCAGCTGCATATTGTTCTTAAGGATTTCAGCAGCATCATTTATGACTTTCTGATACTCTGCATCAGTATCCGCAACAGTAATCTCTTTTGTCGGCCAGAAACGTTTATGTGTCACATTATGCCCATCGAAAGAAAAAGCAATGCTCGGAACGATTCGCTTTACCGAATCAAATTGAGTCATATCTGCAGGCAGATAGTCGCCCATAACGCGGTGGTACCACTTATAATTGATTAGCTCTTTAGTTAGTTCGTTCATCTCAAGACCGCAAAGATCACCAATGATCTGGCTATGAGACGTGATATAGAATTTCCCATTGATTACTCCATAATACGCCGACTGCATACCAGATGGGTCAACAATGAATTCAACCTTGTCACCATCTATGACACAATATACATATACACCGGTAATCTCGCTGAGACGAGACCAATATTCACCTGTTCCGTAAGACTCCGCAATTCTGGCAAGAACCTCCGTTTCCATGACTGTCATAGTAAACGGATTAAAAGCATGCCCCAGCAAAAGAAACTGTTTTCCGTTAGTTTCATAAACTGTTGCTTTTTGGAGCTCGTGTGTATATGCAGTATATTTCCCTGCCTTTACCGCGTTCCAGTGTCCATAGAATGGGAATGCATCCGTATTTATTAAAGCATCTGTCAAAAGGAAACCACGTCTGAACGCATACGATTGTAGATCCGGACGATTCGCTATCATTGTTTTAAAGTCTGTCATGTGATCACCCTTTCAATGTTTTGAATTATAAGAGAATACTACTTCCGACTTTGCACCATAGCTCAGTTATTTACATATTCATTTCTTCACCGTCTCGCCTTTATTCTCATTATCGGCATTGGAGAGCACCTTAAAGATGGTCATGAAGAAGATTTTGACGTCCAGCGTAAAGGAAACGTGATCCACATACCACACGTTCAGGCGGATGCGCTCGTGCCACTCCACGTCCTTGCGGCCGTGCACCTGCGCCCAGCCCGTAATGCCGGGGCGGACTTCGAACATCCGCAGTTGATCCTTCGTGTATTTATCGATCGTCCAGGGGTGGTAGGTCAGCGGAGGTCTGGGGCCGATCAGAGACATATCGCCTTTCAGGATGTTGATCAGCTGCGGCAGCTCGTCGATGGATGTCGCACGGATGATCCTGCCGATCTTTGTGACGCGCGCATCGCCCGTGCCGCTGTAGACGCCGCTGCCCGTGTGTTCAGCACCGACAACCATCGAGCGGAATTTGAGAATTTGGAATTCCTTACCCCCGCGGCCAAGGCGTATCTGTTTGAAAATAGTCGGACCAGGCGAAGTGAGCATAATCACAATGGCAACAATTGCCATCAGGGGCGAAAATGCGATCAATGCTACAGTCGAAATGCAAATATCCAAAAACCGTTTCAAAAAGCGTTTATACACTCTGTATTTGCCTCCAAGCTTTATTGTGAAGTATCCGACAGCCGTTCCCGCCGTATTTGCAATCACGTCATCCAGCTCACTAAAGCCGTTTTTCAGCAGGAACTGTGCCGCCTCAATACCAATGGAGAAAGCAACCCCTGTCAGAATCGTCCCCTTCCAACCGTGTTCAGCAGAGAGAAGCCCGATCGGCACGAACATGATTACATTTGAAAGGAATTGCAACCATTTATCGCGGCTCCCAAGAAAACGGAACGGCGTAAAACCGTAACTGTACATATTTGAGCGTGTCCTGCCAAGAACCGTCGATGCCAACACAAGAAAAATGCATGCGCATAATGCGCCAAAACGGGGGTTCTTTCTCCATACAAACAGTAGCAGCAACACTACGGCTATGGCATAATACCACCATGATATTGCCAAGCTATTCTTGATGTATCCGATATCGTTGCCCCGCCTTTTCGTCCGTTTTGCTCTTTGGAATCGCTTACAAACCCTGACTGCGCGCCAGTGCAATCTTTTCAGCGATCTCGTCCACTTTCTTTGATACTTCTACTTTGTTACGCACAAACTCTTCCTGTGTTACACTCGCCATGGATAGCTCATATTCCCTGAGTTTTTCCATGTTCTCGCGGAATATCCGATCGATCTCTTCGATACTATCGACTTTTGAAGTATCGCAGAAGGATCTGGACAGAATAGCACGTGTTGAGCCAAGACGGTAATGCTCCATGATTACCTTCTCCGCAGGCAGTGCACCATCACCAAGCCGGGCGATACCACCGAAACCGTATGGTATACCTGCCTGCTTGAACTTGTTACAGAGCATTTCAACAGTACCGTTTGCCAAAGGTTCAAACATAAAGGACATTCCATAAGAGAGATGCAGGTCGTTGAGCCCAATGTGGATTTCGTCAATTCCATCCAGTTTAAGCACTTCGTCAATGCACTCAACTGCTTCTTTAGTCTCCAGCAGGAGCGACGTTTTACAGCGCCTGTGCACCGAATTGATAAATGAATTGACCTCATCAGCAGTCTTCCAGTACGGCAGCATGACGATGTCTGCGCCTGCCTTGATCACTGCATCTATCTCCGCCTGAGAGCCCTCATACCATGAATTCACACGCACCATCATCTCCGCCCTATTTAGTAGCGGCTTGATTTGCGCAATATCGGAAATGCTGTGTTTTGATTTTACAGTGTTCAGATTATGCTGCCGTTCTTCTTTCCCTCGCGTCTCAAGATCTATCCATATCCTGTCTACACCGTACTTTTCTGCCACGAGCGCAACATCTGGCCTATTTGTGATGTAAAAAACAATAAGCGGTTTAACTTTATAACTGAATAACTCGATAAAGAAGGTGTTATCCTTTATGCTTATGCTTTTAATATCTAACTTTCCAGTTGCTCTCATCAGGGCTTGTTCGCCATTATCATATTCAATTACTTGCCCATCTTGCAGAATTGCAACTCTTCCAGTAACGCATTCTAAGAACTTTTGAAGTGGTAGCCCACTATTGTCGTAGCGTAAGTATCCAGAAAAATCCTGAAGTTCTATTCCAGCCTCCTGACACGTAGCTTTAATGCTTTCTCTAACAGAGAAAGGCATAATTGAATCTGCCAAAATGACACGCTGGATTTTATACGTCGCAATAAGCTCTTTGATCCGATTCAAATTGCCAACAACAGGAATGCCGTTTATTAGTGTTCCGATTTCTGAATCATGATATGTAAAAATGCTAACAATTTGTGCCGCGCTTTTCGGATCATCTTCGATTTGCCTTCTTACAATTCTCGCTGTCTCACCTGTGCCAACAAGCATAACGTTTACAGCACTCTTTCGGGTAAGACGACGAAGCTCTTCTTGGAAAAAGCGATTGATAAAACGAATAGAAGCAGTTATTATAAACTGGATAATACCCCCTAAGACATAATAGGAAACTGGCATGCGGTTAGAATAATCCCTATAGGTTGGAATTAGAGAGATTACAAGCATAGATATTCCAACATGCAATACTGAGGTAATAATGTTTGCTCCGATTATTCTGTTTAGATCGTGCATGCCAGCATACTGCCACATACCACCGTACAGACGGCAGATTGCAAATACTATGACCGAAGCAATAGCACAAAACGGTATAAATGTCCAGTAATAGTCTATATACTGTTGTCCAAGACGAATCTGGCCATTTGAATAGAAACGGATATATATGGCTAGCAAGTAAGAAAACACGAAAGCCAAAATGTCTAAAACAACGACCCAAGCGTTATGACGAAGAAATTGCTTAACTCTTTCCATTGCTTTCTCGTTATTGTACCTTTTAAGCAGTCTTTATAACTCAATTACACAGTCACTTACACACTAACAACCCGGACGTGCCTTTTCGCATCTTCACTATTGAGATCACTAACAGCTGGTACCTGGATTTTCACGTCCGGTCTGTTAGTGTTCATGCCGGTTGTACATTCAGTTCGAGGGCAAAGCGGTTGTTTTTACCTGTCTGAAGTGCGCTGGGATCGTTTCCAGCGTGTTTTTTTGTTCAAGCTGCACAAAGATTTGGTACTGTCTGGTGCTTAAACTTGTTGAATTCTACTGGGGTTTTGTCCGTTTGAAAGAAGAGTATCAGAGGGTCAACTCTGTAACTCATAAGCTCTACAAACAAGCTATTATCACGCACGAAGACGGATTTGACTTCCCGCTTCCCGGTTACCGACATCAAAGCCTGCTCGCCGTCTTCATAGAGCGTTGCCTTTCCGTCCTTAAGTACTGTAACCTTACCATCAAGACAAGTCATCAGCCTTTGGAAGGAAAGTCCGATATTGTCATACCTCAGAAAGCCTGAAAAGTCCTGTAATTCGATATCGTCTTTCTGGCATATACTTCTGATCTTCTCGCGCACAGACATAGGCATGATCGAGTCAGCGAGGATCACGCGCTTGATCTGATAGTTGGTGAAATAATCGTGGAGGTTATTGAGGTTTCCAACAACAGGAATTCCATTCATCAAAGACCCAATTTCGGTGTTTTTGTACGAAAAGATACAGGAAATATTTGTAGCGCTCTCGACTTCATCTTCTAGCTGCCTTCTAACGATTCTCGCCGTTTCACCTGTTCCAACCAGCATAACATTAACAGCTATTTTTCTGCTTAGTCTTCGCTTCTCCTCAACAACAAAGCGGTTTAAGAAGCGCGTTATGCACGTCACAAAGATCTGTATGATTGAGCCGATTACATAATAGGATATCGGCATACGCCCCGAAAAATCCTCATAATCAGGAAGTAACGCTATAAGTAGTAAAGAAATGCAAACATGCAGAATGATTGTTATTAGATTAGTAGTAATTATTCGGTTGAAATCACGCAAGCCTGCAAACTGCCACATTCCACCGTATAGTCTTAATGCGAAAAACACTAAAACCGATGCAACAGTAGTAAATGGAATAAAGTGCCAGTAAGCATCTATATACTGTTGTCCAAGATGTAATGCACCACTGGAGTAAAAGCGAATATACAATGCAAGAAGATAAGACAGACTAAATGCAAGGATATCTAATGCAAGAATCCACGCATTATAATGCAGAAAATTCCGAATTCTGTTCAGAACAAAGTGTTTTTCCTTCATCTTTCAATTGCCTCTATATCGCAGCTCAATTTCGTTTAAAAGTGTTATTCAATTGCTTTCACACTAACAACCCGGACATGGACGTTTGTTTCATCACTATTGAGAGCACTAACAGATGGTACCTGGATTTTCACGTCCGGTCTTTTAGTGTTCTACCCGGTTGTTCATGCAGTTCGATGGCAAATTGCGCGATTTTACCTGTCTGAAGTGCGCTGGAATCTTTATAGGTGTGAATTTTTGTTCAATCTACATAAAGAAACGGCACTGTCTCATGCCGATTTCTGTTTATTTCTACTAAGGTTTTGTCCGTTTGAAAGAACAAAATATCTGCTACGTTCAACGTAGCAAACTTTCTATTATTTGCTACCTTCTGTGTCGCTGATTCTGTACTCATCATTTGTTCTATTTCTTTGCTCGTTATGTTCCCTTTGAATAGCTGAGTTCATAGTACCCTATTCATTCGCATTTTCTTTGCTTTAATCTAGCTTTGTACTATTTCAAAGCAATTTCGTAATTTAATTGCGCTTTTTATCGTATTAAGCCCTTGACATTTTGCGTCTCTTGTGCTAACATGCAACTTGATTACGAATTGCATCGCAAATAGGAGGCTTAACATGAAAACTACTTACGACTTGACCATTCGTTCCAACCGCACCGACTATAAGATTAAGGACCGTTTATGCTCTGGAACTCGCCAATCTGTCGGATACAATGAAGTCATCTTCGAGCTTGACCAAACACGTAACTGGTTTGCAAGAGATCACTTCAGTCTCAAACCGGGTTTCAAAGTTCTCCCTGAGGGGGATTCGTACGAATATGTCGTGACCTCAGTAAGCTACCACGATAAACGACCCTATAAAACAATTCTAAAAACCGTCCGGCTTTGACCTCCGACTTGCGACTCCTTTCGGGCGGCAATTCAATACTATCTGCATTTGCAACCTGCAAACAGGACTATGCGATTGGCCATGCTTGAAAACGCCTCTACTAAGCAATTCTAACTTCTCAGGAGGATAACAATGGTTAACTATCATGATCTCATCATCCGTTCCAACCGCACCGACTACAAGATTAAGGACAGAGAATGTTGGGGAACTCGCCGTGCCTCGGATGCCCACGAAATCATCTTCATACTTGAACAAACTCGCGGTTGGTTTGCTCATAACAATTTCACGATTAAGCCCGGCTTTAAGGTTCTTCCTGTTGACGACCCTGATGAGTACATTATTACTTCTATCAGCTATCCGGAGAAACGACCTTTCAAAACAATCCTTACTACCGTCCGAGTTTAATCTTCCACTTATACCGCTCCGTTTGGGGCGGCTCTTTTTTTGTCCGCTGACAGCTTTTTAAACCGCTACATAGGGCTCTTTCACACTAACAACCCGGACGTGAGATTTGCTTCATCACTTTTGAGAGCACTAACAACTGGTACGTGGATTTTTACGTCCTGTCTTTTAGTGTTCTACCCGGTTGTTCGTTCAGTTCACAGTTCAAATTCCCTTTTCACCTGTCTGAAAGCAGTCTTCCCCGGAATCACGCTCGTAGTCTGTTTATACTGCACAAAGCTAATTTCGCAATCTACTTGCGAATTTATCTTGTTATGCCGAACTTTTATTGCGCCTCAAGAAATTTCTTATTCGGTTGGTTTTTATCAGTTCCTGCGCCATTTAAAATCCTCTGTGCTTTCAAAATTCCGTCTTGGTCCTGCCGCTTGCGTTTGTCCCGGCAGGCTTCTGTCAGAAAACTGTATGCTCCGGCTCTGAGCGTTGCGGTATGATAATAATCAAACGGGCTGCTCTGCGTGCAGAGCCGTGTTTGCAGGCTGTGATATCAGGGCGTTAGGGGTATTCAGGGCGCACGCCGGAGCGCATGCTCAGCGTTTATCCAACGGATCCCTGATTAATCCGGCGGCGCCTTTTTCGCCGCCTACTGCTTGCAAATTCTTCGATTTACCGTTCCGGTAATACTCACGATGCAGCGCGTAAATCCGGCAGCGTATACAGCTCCGCAGGCCGCACTGATATGCAGCCTGAAACCGAGCTGTATTCGCGTCTCTTTCCGTCCCGCAGCGCGCGGCGACGGCAGGCAGACGCTGCTTTTATTCACACTTATTCAGTATACATATTATCATATTTTATGCGAACATGCAATTGTTTTTTTGAAAACGGCGATATAAAATCAGTAAAAAATCACGAAAGCGACGCCGGTGCGGCAGAATAACGCGGCTTCTCTGCGCCGCGCGCTTGGTTCGCAAACGGCGCGGAGCGCCAAATACTTGATATATGTACAGAATTCATCCGGGATTCAATTAAGGCGAGGAGGCGTATTCGGCTCCGACAGAGGCCGAAACGCGCATAAAACACGCCGCCGCGTTGTCACGCAGCGGCGCAGGTTATTTCCAGTCAGCCTTATACGTCAGATCTCAGGGATATTTATCTCAATTTCCTTGCCAAGCTCGGCGCTCTTGCAGATGCCGTCGATTATCGCCTGGTTGTAGAGAATCTGGCTGGACGGAACGGGGGCCGGATCGCCGTTTATCACAGCGTCGAGGAAGCCGCGGATCTTCTTATAGAACAGACCCTTGCCGTCGTCCTTGAGTATCGGCACCTTCTCCTCCATGCATACGCCGGCCAAATCGTGGTAAATGGTCATCTCGCCGCCCACGCTGCCGTTCCAGCATCCGGTCGAGGGTATGCGCAGACCCGCCTTGGTGCCAAGTATAATCGTGTCGCCGGGGGTGTCCAGATGCATCGCCCATGCGATCCTGAAGTCAAGGATAATGTCGCCCTCGAGGCGGATGAAGCCGGCGGCGAAATCGTCCACGCTGAAGCGCGCCGCGTTTTCCTCTGCGGTATGGAAACGGTCCGGAACCTGATATTCGGGATTAGTGCCGAAGAACGCGCTCTTGTAGCCGGTGGCGGTCAGCGGGCGCGGATAGCCGATAGCGTTAAGCACCATGTCCAGCGAATAGCAGCCGATGTCGCCCAGCGCGCCTATGCCCGCAGTGTCCTTCTCGATGAAGGTGCTGTTGGGGATGCCGCGGCGGCGTCCGCCGCCCGTCTGGATGTAATAGACCTTGCCCAGCGCGCCGCTCTGCACGATTTTCTTTATCATCTGCATATTCACGTCGCACCTCGGCTGGAAGCCGATGGAAAGCAGCTTTCCGCTCTTCTTTTCGGCGCGGCAGACCTCCACCGCCTCGTCCAGCGTAACGGTAAACGGTTTTTCGAGCAGCACGTTCACGCCGTGCTCAAGCGCGTAAATGGTTGGCGCGGCATGCTGAGTGTTGTAGGTGCACACGCTGACCGCGTCAAGCTCCTCGTTGTCTATAAGCGCTTTGTGGTCCGGATAAAAGCGTACGCCCTCCACGCCGTAGCGCTTCATGAACGCCTCTGCCTTGCCCGGGATGAGGTCCGCCGCGGCTACGATGTCCACGTCGTCCATCTGCTTATAGCTCTCGACATGGCTTTCGGCTATCCAGCCGCAGCCGATAATGCCCACCTTGAGCCGGCGGGTCGGGGTCTTTTTTTCTTCCTGAAACGCCTGCGTAAACTGATTCAATACCTTATCGCTCATACTTTACCTCCGTATAAAGCCTTATCGGCAGGATCGACGCTATTTTACCACAGCGGATTTTCAAAGTCAAAGCCTTTTGATCGATCCGCGTGAATTAACAAAAGGCAGCTCCTGTGCGGAACTGCCCGTCGTTTAATCTGGATTATTTCGCCATCTCCACGGCGCGGGTCTCTCTGATCACGCTGACCTTTATCTGGCCGGGATATTCCATTTCGGCTTCTATGCGCTTGCAGATCTCCTTTGCGAGCACGAGCGTGCCTGCGTCGTTCACGTCCTCGGGCTTTACGATCACGCGCACCTCGCGGCCGGACTGTATGGCGTAGGATTTTTCGACGCCCTGGAAGGAGTCTGCGATCTCCTCGAGCTTTTCAAGGCGCTTGATGTAGTTTTCGATGCTCTCGCGCCGCGCGCCGGGACGCGCTGCCGATATGGCGTCCGCCGCCTGCACGAGCACTGCCTCCACGCTCGCGGCCTCTACGTCGCCGTGATGTGCGAGAATGCAGTTAATGACCGCTTCGCTTTCGTGATACTTGCGCGCGAGCTCGCCGCCTATGGTCACGTGCGTACCCTCGACCTCGTGGTCGATGGCCTTGCCTATGTCGTGCAGAAGACCGCCGCGCTTTGCAAGCTGCACGTCCGCGCCCAGCTCCGCCGCCATCGCGCCCGCCAGATGGCTGACCTCGATGGAATGCTTCAGTACGTTCTGACCGTAGCTCGTGCGGTATCTGAGCCTGCCCAGCAGCATTACCAGCTCCCTGTGCAGGGAATGCTGATTCGTCTCGAACACAGCGTTTTCGCCCGCCTCGCGGATCTGTGCGTCCACCTCGCGGCGCGCCTTTTCCACAAGCTCCTCTATGCGCGCGGGATGTATGCGCCCGTCCATTATGAGCTTTTCGAGCGCCAGACGCGCGATCTCGCGCCTTACCGGGTCGAAGCCGGAAATGATCACCGCCTCCGGCGTATCGTCGATTATGAGGTCTACGCCCGTCGCGGTCTCAAGGGCGCGGATATTCCTGCCCTCGCGGCCGATTATGCGCCCCTTCATGTCGTCGTTCGGCAGCGCGACCACGCTCACCGTGGTCTCCGCCACGTGATCCGCGGCGCACCTTTGTATAGCCAGGGAAATGATGTTTCGGGCCTTCTTGTCCGCTTCGTCCCGCGCCATCGCCTCTATGTCGCGCACCATGACCGCCGCGTCGTGATAGGCGTCCTTCTGCACACGCTCCATGATTATGTGACGCGCTTCGTCCATGGTCATGTTGGAAATGCGTTCGAGCTCGCCCGCCTGCCTCTCGTGCAGCGCCTTGGCGTCCGCCTCGAGCTTTTCCGCAGCCTTGTACTTTTCGTTCAGGGCTTCCTCGCGCGCCTCGACCGCGTCGTATTTCTTGTCCAGCGCTTCCTCACGCTGATTTACGCGCCTTTCGAGGCGGGAAACCTCGCTTCTGCGGTCCTTGACTTCCTTGTCAAGCTCGTCCTTAAGGGAAAGTATTTCTTCTTTCGTGGCAAGGATCTTTTCCTTGCTCCACTCGTCGGCGTCCTGTCTGACCTTTTCCGCCTTGCGCTTCGCCTCTTCGAGTTGCTCCTCCGCGAACTGCTCGCTGCGGCCAATGCGCTTTTCGATGGCGTTTCTGCGGTATATATAGCCGAAAGTTCCGCCCGCAGCTATACCGGCGACGGCGGTTACGATTGGTATCAACACGCTCACTTTACCTGCGCACCTTCCTCCTTTTTTGATTTAATTGAAATACGGCTTTCACCGATGATTCCAAAAGATATTTGCTTATGGAAACAAATAATCTATCATATTTTATACTCCCCGCGCCGGCTTGTCAACGAAACACTTTGTAAATCCGAATAAACTTAATATTTCTCCTGCAAAATCCGTCTTCGCAGCAAAACGCGGGCCGCAGCGAATATGAATGTTGACGGCGCGGTTAGATGCGTATATCGGATCAAATTAAGTCATATTCGGTAAAATTTGCATAATGGACGCTTTCTCTATTGCATTTTTCTGCCGTATGTGGCATAATCTCACTGCTCGCGGCGAACAGACGCGCAGAGCGATAATTCATATTTAACGCCGGAGGAACCTTAATATGTCACTGTCCGTATCCCAAAGATGCAGAAATATACAGCCGTCCGTCACCCTCGCCATCGATTCCCGCGCAAAGCAGCTGCGCGCGATGGGGCTTGACGTTATCGGCTTCGGAGCGGGCGAGCCTGATTTCGACACGCCCAAATATATAAAGGACGCCGCGAAGGACGCGCTGGACGCGGGGCTTACGAAGTATACCCCGGTCGCGGGCACGGTGGAGCTCAGAACCGAGATTCAGGCAAAGCTCCTGCGCGACAACCGCCTCGAATACGAGCCTACCGACATAGTCGTAAGCACAGGCGCGAAGCAGTGTCTGTACAACGCGCTGTGCGCGATACTCGATCCGGGCGACGAGGTGCTCATACCCGCGCCGTGCTGGGTAAGCTATCCCGAAATGGTGCAGATGGCAGGCGGAGTGCCGATAATGGTAAAGGGCGACGAGAAAGAGAATTTCGTCGTGTCCCCGGCAGAGCTCGAAGCGCACGTAACGCCCAAAACCAAGGCGCTCATACTGAACTCCCCCAACAATCCTACCGGCAGCGTGCTGAGCGGGCAGATACTGCGCGCCTACGCGGACATCGCGGTCAGGCACGAATTCTTCGTGCTTTCAGATGAAATATACGAAAAGCTCATATACGACGGCGGCAGGCACGTGTCCATAGCTTCTCTGGGCGAAGACATAAAGGCGCAGACGATAGTGATAAACGGCGTGAGCAAGTCCTACGCCATGACGGGCTGGAGGATAGGCTACGCGGCAGGACCGAAAAACGTGATAAAGGCGATGACCTCATTCCAGAGCCACACCACCTCGAACGCGAACTCCATCGCGCAGCACGCCGCGGCAGTGGCGCTCACAGACGGCGAAAAGTTCATGCACGAATCGTTCATGGAGTTCAACGCGCGCCGCAATCTCATGTACGACATGCTCACCTCTATAGACGGGCTTAAATGCCATCTGCCCGCAGGCGCGTTTTACATGATGCTGGACATATCCTCCCTGATAGGCAAATCCGTAAACGGCAAGGAAATACGCGGCAGCGACGATTTCGCGGGCGCGCTGCTTGAAAGCAAGCTGGTCGCCGTGGTTCCCGCCCGCGCCTTCGGCGACGACCGATACGTGCGCCTGTCCTATGCCACGACGCGCGAAAAGATAATCGTAGGCATCGGAAGGATAGCCGAATTCGTGAAGGAATGTGAATAAAGCCAAATAGACCCCGCCCGCCGGAGCGAAAAAGCCCGGCGGTTTTTTTATGTCGAATTCAACCGCGCTTTGCATCGGGCGCACGCCTCTTGCAGCCGCGGTGCGTTTCCGCTATCCAAGCTACGGGCTTTATACAGCCATTCATGCATAATTATACCGTATTGTGCATATTTTGTTAATTATGCGGCTGATGTATTGTATTTTTACTCACAGTGCTGTATAATGCAGCTCATCAAACAAACGGAGGAAATGATTATGAAAAAAATACTGGCTCTCATACTTGCACTTATGATGGCGTTTTCGTGCGCCGCGTTCGCGGACACGCTGACCATGGGCACCAACGCCGCGTTCCCGCCCTACGAGTTTTATGAGGAAGGCGACATCGTCGGCATAGACGCAGAGATCGCCGCCGCGATATGCGAGATACTCGGCTGCGACCTGAGCATCATCGACATGGACTTCGACAACCTTATCTCCGCCGTCTCCACCGGCAAAATCGATTTCGCCATGGCCGGCATGACCAAGACGCCCGAACGCGAGGAAAACGTGAATTTCTCGATCACCTACGCGATAGGCGTGCAGTCCATTATAGTGCCTGAGGGCAGCCCCATCACGAGCGTCGACGACCTGTTCGCCGAAGGCGCTTCCTACATGATCGGCGTGCAGCAGGGCACGACCGGCGACATTTACTGCACCGACGATTTCGGCGAGGAGCACGTATCCAAGTTCAAGACCGGCGCGGACGCGGTAGCGGCGCTGGCAGCCGGCAAGCTTGACTGCGTGATCATCGACAACAACCCCGCCAAAGCGTTCGTAGAGGCAAACGAAGGGCTCGTTCTGCTCGACACCGACTACAGCGAGGAAGAATACGCAATCGCGATCGCGCTTGAAAACACCGCTCTGCTCGAGAACATAAACAACGCCCTGGCGACGCTTATCGACAACGGCACCGTGGAAAGCATACTCGCCAAATACATCCCCGTCGAGGGCAACGAATAAACGGGAATAAAGCACCGACAAAATGAAGGGGCGCGACACGCTCCTTCATTTTGAATGTTTATGCAAGGGAATGTATATGTAATGAATAAAACCCGCAAACTCCTGCTGAAGCTCGCCTGCGCGGCGGTCGTCTGCGCGGCGGTCGTGTTCGTTTGCTACAAGCTGCTCTTTAGCGGCGCGGACGTGCTCGTAAAGGAAGCGTATTACGAAATCGAGTACGATTCCGCGGTGTACGCGCTGGACGAGGATACGTTTTCAGAGCTTACGAGCACCGCGCAGAGCGTTGTGCTGAACGGCGAAAGCTATAAGCTGAGCCTGCGCGCAGGCGACGGCGTATTGAGCGTCGGCTATACAGACGGCGGGCGCGAAGCCTCGCTTGACGCAGCTTACACGCTCAAATACCGTCTGCGCGGCATAAAGAACAATACCCTGACCGCGCGCTTCGAGGACGGCAGCTATTACAAGCTGGCCTCCGTCACGGCGCCCAGCCAGTATTCCGTGCGCAAGGACGCAGCTGACTTAGACGGCGACCCGCTCACCACGCAGTTCGCCTATAAGCGCAACGATACCAAGACCGGCACGCTGAATTTTACGGTTTACGCCCTGCTTGCAAGCGAAGAGGAGCTTGCCGCAGAGGGCTATACCGAGACGCAGATCGGGTATCCGGACGACGGCACGAACAAGGCAAAATCGAAAAGCGGCATAAAATACGACGCGCTGTATAAAACAGATGGCGAGAGCACGTACTATCTGCTGAACTCCCCGTATGAAAACGCATATATATGCATACGGATGGACTATACCCCGAATACGGCGGCGGTCAACGCAGAGGCACTGCTGGAGGCGCATTTTGCAAATCTTGCGGACGAGTGGGCAAACGGCAAGGGCGCGCAGGAGGTGCAGGCGTATCTGGACGCTCACGTCGCAGAGCCGGACGCGCAGGAGCTGCTCAGGCAGCTGCTTGCACGGCTGCTTGCGTCCTCTGCCGGCAAAACCGTGCGCGATACGCAAAACCCAGCGACTGCCGCAGCGCTCAAGCAGCTCAAGGCTGAAAAGGCGCAGGAGCTGCGCGCGCTGCTTACTAACGAGGAGCTTGACGCGCTCAAAGCGCAGCTTGCCGCAAGCAGCAACGATAACGAAGCCGGGATCGCGCTGTTCAATATGGTTTCCGGCATTACCACGGGCAAGCAGTTAAGCTCCGTCGCAGCGGATTTCAAGCAGAACTTTATCGACGACAGCCGCTGGACATATCTTTTGAACGGCCTTCTGATGACGCTGCTCATCACAGTCGTTTCAGGCACGCTGGGCGTGCTGATCGGCGCGATAGTCGCCGCCATACGCACCACATGGGACAAAACCAACGAAAACATGCGCCCGGGCATAGGCAAGGCCCTGCTGCGCGGGACGGACAAGCTCTGCGGAATATATCTTACCGTGATCCGCGGTACGCCCGTGATGGTGCAGCTGCTCATCATGTATCTTATCATATTCGCCTCAAGCTCAAACGGCACCGTATCCGCGATCATAGCCTTCGGCATAAATTCGGGCGCGTACGTGGCGGAGATAATCAGGGGCGGCATAATGAGCATAGATCAGGGACAGTTCGAGGCCGGACGCTCGCTGGGCTTCGGCTATCTCAAAACGATGCTGTACATAATACTGCCGCAGGTGCTCAGGGACGTGCTCCCCGCGCTCGCAAACGAGTTTATCGCGCTTCTGAAGGAAACCTCGGTATCCGGCTACGTGGCGGTCAAGGACCTGAACAAGGGCGGCGAGATAATCCGCTCGGTCACGTATTCCCCGTTTATGCCGCTGATCGCGGTCGCGCTCATTTATCTGGCGGTGGTCATGTTCTTTACAAAGCTGGTATCGCTGCTCGAAAGGAGGCTGCGCGCAAGTGGGCACAGATAATTCAGGCATAATCATATCCGTGCGCGGGCTTAAAAAGCATTTCGCGCGCGCGGGAATACACGCATTAAACGGCGTGGACACCGACATCCGCCGCGGCGAGGTGGTGGTTATAATCGGCCCCTCCGGCAGTGGCAAAAGTACCTTCCTCAGATGCCTTAACCTGCTCGAAATGCCGACCGAGGGCAAGGTGATATTCGAAGGCACCGACATAACCGACCCTTCCGTAAACATAAACCTGCACAGGCAGAAGATGGGCATGGTGTTTCAGCACTTCAATCTGTTTCCGCACATGACGGTGCTGGGCAACATGACCCTCGCGCCGATCAAGCTGCTGAAGCTGCCGCCCGCGGAGGCGGAGCAGCGCGCGCGTACCCTGCTTGAAAGAGTCGGCCTCGCCGACCGCGCCGAGGCGTATCCCGCGCAGCTTTCGGGCGGACAGAAGCAGCGCGTCGCGATAGTGCGCGCGCTGTGCATGGAGCCGGATGTGATGCTCTTCGACGAGCCCACAAGCGCGCTCGATCCCGAGATGGTGGGCGAAGTGCTGGACGTTATGAAGGAGCTGGCAAAAAGCGGCATGACGATGGCCGTGGTCACGCACGAGATGGGCTTTGCCCGCGAGGTCGGCGACCGCGTGCTGTTCATGGACGGCGGACGGCTTATCGAGGAGGGCACGCCGGAGGAAATATTCACGCACCCGAAAAACCAGAGGACCAGGGATTTTCTGTCAAAAATTCTTTAAAAGCATATTTCGTCGGGCCGTCCCACAGGCGCAACAGCCCAATGATGGTTTGGAGGAGCTGGGCTCCTCCAAATTTGTTTCGCGGCGTCGTGTGCGCGTTGCAGGCGTTTCAAAGGTCGAACGCCTTATATAAGCGCCTTGCCCGGCTGCAGAAAACCGAGCCGGCTTAAACTAAGCGGCTATTTTTTTTGCGTGTGCAGCTTAACGCCGCGGCAATTGACACGCGCTCTTTTTTGTGCTAATATATTATGGGGTATGGGGCGGCTTTATTAAGCCGTTTCAAGCCTATTATGCCGAAAAGAGCTGGCGTGTTTGAACGCGGAATTCATATTATCCAATCTCCTGCTCGGCACGGGTCTCGCGATGGACGCGTTTTCTGCGTCAGTTGCGGACGCGTTTGCCGAGCCCGGCATGCCGCGCCGCAAGGGCGTGCTCATCGCGTCGGTATTCGCGTTTTTTCAGGCGCTGATGCCGATGACGGGAAGGCTATTACTGTACGCGGCGGAGCGCAGCTTCGCTTTCGTCACGTCCGTCATCCCGTATATCGCCTTCGCCCTGCTTGCGTACGTGGGCGGCAGGATGATTTACAACGGCGTGAATGGCAGAGAAGCAGAAGCTCGCGGCGTCGGCGCCGGAGCGCTGCTCGCGCAGGGCGTCGCTACGTCGATAGACGCGCTGTCCGCAGGCTTCGCGATGGATAAATACTCCCTTATGCTCTCACTGGCCGCTTCACTGATAATCGCGGCGGTCACGTTCGTGATCTGCGTGATCGGCGCGCTCGCCGGCAGACGCTTTTCGTCCCGCACAGGCGGCAAAGCGCAGACGGTCGGCGGCATAATACTTATCGCGATAGGCGTTAAAATACTGCTGGAAGCTTTCTTATAGGAGGAACGTGCGTTGGTTAAATATCTTTTGTTCGTACTGGGCTTAGCGATGCTCATAAAGGGCGGCGACTGGTTTGTGGACGGCTCCGTGGGCGTGGCAAGACGCTTTAGAATAAGCGAGCTGCTGATCGGCGCGACGGTGGTGTCGATCGGCACCACGCTGCCCGAGGTGATGGTATCCTCTATCGCCGCGGCGTCAGGTCACAGCGAAACCGCCTACGGAAACGCCATCGGCTCCGTGATCTGCAATACCGCGCTGATAAGCGCGATAACCGTCGCAGTCAGGCCGGGCAAAATCGGCCGCAGCAGCTTCGCGGTGCCGGTCGCCTTCTTTTTCGCGGCGGCGGCGTTTTACGCGCTGGTCGCCTGCATCGGCGGCAGGTTCACGCGCCTGAGCGGCGTGGTGCTGCTGTGCATGTTCGCCGCGTACATGGTTTACAGCGTGCTGAGCGCGAAAAAGCAGCCCGCCGCCGAAGCGGAAGCCGCTTCCGAAAACGCTGAAAAAGAAAAACCGCTCAAAATCCAGCTTCTGCTGCTCGTCGTCGGCGCGGCGCTTAACGCCTTCGGCGCGCGGCTGCTGGTAGACAACGGCACGAAAATCGCGCAGGAGCTGGGCGTGCCCGAAAGCGTGATCGCGCTCACGTTCGTGGCGCTGGGCACGTCGCTGCCGGAGCTGGTGACCGCGATAACGTCCCTCGCAAAGGGACACGGCGCGCTCTCGCTGGGCAACATAGTAGGCGCAAACCTCTTCAATCTCGTGCTCGTAAGCGGTCTGGCGACCACGATACGTCCCTTCGACGTGCCCGCAAGCAAGCTGCTGTTCGGAATGAACGCAAGCTACGTGCTCGACATTCCGCTCATGTTCGTCGTAATGGGGCTGCTCACGCTGCCCGCGCTGCTGAAGGGACGCATGTACCGCTGGCAGGGTATAACGCTGCTGGCGCTGTACGCAGGGTATCTGGTGGTTCAGTTCGCGGTCTGATATGATCTTAAAGCTCATACCACATGGATTATCGGAGGTGCGGTAAATGAAAAAGCTGATATGTCTGTTTACGGTATGCGCGCTGCTTATGAGCGCGTGCGCAGGCGCGGAGGTCGCTTTGCGCAAGGCGCCGGAGGGCAAGCGCGTGCTCGGAGCGCTTGAAAACAAGCTGCTGCTGGCAGATTTCAGCGGCAGCGCCGCGTACATGGTGTACGACACTCAAAGCGGCAAGACGCAGCCGCTTGCATATTCCGAAAGCCTCACCGATATGCTCCGCCTGCTCGCCGGCACCTGGCCGGTATTCAAAAACGGCAAAACCGCCGAGGAGCTCGCGCAGCTGCTTGCGACGTACGACGCGAACAGGCTGCTGCTGACCGCGCTTAACAGCCGCGGCTATCTGCTGTTTCGCGACGCCTGCAAGGCGTATGCGGGCGGGCTGATGTACGCGTCCGATTTCGGCGTGTACGTGTATGTGGATCTTGACACGGCAAGCGCGGACATCGCGGATTTGGAAGGCTCTTACGTTCCGAATAGCACAGATATGTACGTAAGCCGCGAAAACAGCTTCGCTTCCGTTATGGAATTCGTGTCCCCCGGGGACGGCTCGCGCAGTTCCTTTTCTCTGCCCGCAGACGCTGAAAGCGTGCCTTGCGCGATTTGCCTGAACGCGGATTTGTCCGGCGCAGCGCTCATGCGCTCCGTCAAGGCCGGCGAAGACATGACTTACGACATAAGCGTCATGAGCTTTTATGAAGGCTCCGCCTCCGTCGGAACAGCCCGTACGTTTACGTTCCAGAATATGCCGGACACGGTTTATACAAGCGGCGTAAACCCCATAACGAGCCCGGAGGACGACGTATACACGCTTGTATTCAGCCGCAGCGCGTGCCTGTACGACGGCGTGTACGTATACTCCCGCGCGCGGGACGAGCTATTCCGGCTCTCAGTCTCCGGCCTGTTCAACAGAGTGACGCTCGGCGAGGAAATCGGCCGTCTGAAGCCGATGGGACAGCTTCCAAGCGGCAGAGTGGTGCTTTACGACCTCGACAGGTCGCTCCTGCTCTCTCTCGACCTGACGAACCTGACTTGCTCGCAGCTGACAAGCGCGAAGCAGCTTGCAAGAGAACTTGACTGCAGCGCGGGCGAGGCCTCTCAGGCGATAATGTCCGCCTCGTTCTGCATAAACGGGCTTACTCTCACGCGCGGGCAGACCAGCGCTTTTCTGGTGCTCGAATAGCGCATTAAGCGTTAAAATACACATATTCATCTTTACTATTTAACCGGGCAAGTGTATAATGGCACAATAATATTACGGCTGAACGGAGGAACGATATATGGCAAAGCACGGCGGATTTCCCGGAATGGGCATGGGCAATATGCAGCAGCTTGCGCGTCAGGCGCAGAAGCTCCAGCAGCAGATGCAGGAAAAGCAGGAGGAGCTTGAGAACCGCACCTTCGAGGCGACTGCGGGCGGCGGCATGGTGAGTGCGGCGGTCACGGGCAAAAAGGTGCTCACGTCCCTTACGATAAAGCCCGAGGCGGTCGATCCGGAGGACGTCGAAATGCTGCAGGACATGATAGTGGCTGCGGTGAACGAAGCGCTCAAGCAGGCCGACCAGGCGCTTGAAAGCACCATGGGCAATCTGACCGGCGGGCTGAATATACCCGGGCTGTTTTAAATGGCGGGCGTCGAAGCGATAGACAAGCTGTCGCTGGAGCTGAGCCGGCTGCCCGGCATTGGCAAAAAGACCGCGCAGAGGCTGGCCTTCCATATAGTGGGAATGCCGGAGGACAAGGTGCGCGAGCTTGCGGTCGCGATATACAACGGCAAGAAAAACGTGCATTTCTGTCCCGTATGCGGAAATTATACGGACAGCGACGTATGCAGCGTATGCTCTGATACGTCCCGCAGACGCGATATAGTGTGCGTGGTCCGGGACGCGCGGGACGTCAACGCGCTGGAGCGCATACGCGAGTACAACGGGCTGTACCACGTGCTGGGCGGAGTCATCTCCCCCATGGACAACGTGGGCCCCGACGACATACGCATACGCGAGCTGCTTACGCGGCTTGCGGGCGGAGAGATAAAAGAAGTCGTGCTCGCGACGAACCCGGACGTGGAGGGCGAGGCGACCGCCGCGTATCTGTCGCGTCTGATAAAGCCTATGGGCATAACCGTCACGCGTATCGCGCACGGCGTACCCGTGGGCGGCGAGCTTGAATATACGGACGAAATTACGCTCATGCGCGCGTTCAAGGGGCGCAGGGAGCTGTGAAAGGAAACGAACTATGAACCAGGCAATCAAATCGGCGGCCGATCTGCGCCGTATGTATCTGAAATTCTTTGAAAGCAAGGGCCACGCGATCATACCCAGCGCCTCTGTCATCCCCGAAAACGATCCCACGGTGCTGTTCACCACGGCGGGCATGCATCCGCTGGTACCCTACCTGCTGGGCGCAAAGCACCCGATGGGCACGCGGCTTACGGACGTACAGAAGTGCATACGTACCGGAGACATCGACGAGGTCGGCGACGCGAGCCACTGCACGTTTTTTGAGATGCTGGGCAACTGGTCGCTGGGCGACTATTTCAAAAAAGAAGCGATACACTGGAGCTGGGAATTCCTTACGTCTCCCGAATATCTGGGCATAGATAAGGACAAGCTCGCATTTACCGTGTTTGCGGGCGACGAGAAGGCGCCGCGCGACGACGAAGCGGCCGGCTACTGGAAGGAATGCGGCGTCAAGAACGACCACATATTCTACTTGAACGCCAAGCACAACTGGTGGGGTCCCGCGGGCACGACCGGTCCCTGCGGCCCCGACACCGAAATGTTCATAATCAAGGATCAGCCGCCCTGCGGCCCCGACTGCTCCCCCGCCTGCGACTGCGGCAGATATCTTGAAATCTGGAACGACGTGTTCATGCAGTACAACAAGCAGGCGGACGGCAGATATCTGCCCATGGACCACAAGAACGTGGACACCGGCATGGGACTCGAGCGCACGATAGGCGTTCTGCTGGGCGCGAAGACCGTGTACGAAACCGATCTCTTCCGCGGCATCATCGCCAAGATCGAGGAGCTTTCCGGCAAGAAGTACGAGGATAACGACGAATACACGCGCTCCTTCCGCATAATCGCGGATCACATGCGCACCGCCACCGTGATAATCGGCGACGACAGAGGCGTAACGCCCACGAACGTCGATCAGGGCTACGTGCTGCGCCGTCTTATCCGCCGCAGCGTACGCCACGGCATGAAGCTGGAGCTGCCCGAAGGCGCGACCGCCGAGATCGCGAAGGTGGTCGTAAAGCAGTACGAGGACGTCTATCCGGAGCTCAAGCGCAACGAAGACCACATAATCGAACAGCTGCTGCTTGAGGAGGAGCGCTTCCAGAAGACATTAAGGCAGGGCATGAAGGAATTCGACAAGCTTATATTCAACATAAACCGCATGGCCGGCGCGGTCAAGCCCGTGCTCGAGGCGATCGACGCGGGCAGCGACATAAGCGCGCCGTGCGCGGCCGCCGCGAAAGCGCTGCCGCCCCGTCCCGAGTATCTCGGGCTTATAAGCCTGCTCAAAGAGCCCGGCGACGTACCGGCGCTTAAGCAGGCGTGCGAGGGCTTCCTTACCTCGCTTAGCGTGATAGACGGACGCAGCGCGTTCAAGCTGTACGATACCTACGGTTTCCCGATAGAGATAACCGTGGAGCTCGCCGCCGAGAAGGGGCTTTCCGTAGACGAAGCGGGCTTCGCCGAGAGATTCAGGCAGCACCAGGAAAACTCCCACGCGGGCGCGGAGCAGAAATTCAAGAGTGGTCTTGCCGATCATCAGGAGGAAACGGTCAAGCTGCACACCGCGACGCATCTGCTGCACGCGGCGCTGCGCAAGGTGCTGGGCGACGAGGTAGCTCAGAAGGGCTCGAACATCACTACCGAACGCCTGCGCTTCGACTTCTCCTTCGGCCGCAAAATGACTCCCGAGGAGATAAAAGAAACCGAACGTCTGGTAAACGAATACATACAGGCGGACGCGCCGATCTCCTGCGAGGAGATGACCGTGCCCGAAGCCAAGGCCAAGGGCGCGATAGGACTGTTCGAAAGCAAATACGGTGAGCGCGTGAAGGTTTACACCATGGGCGAATTCTCAAAGGAGATCTGCGCCGGCCCACACGCCGGGCATACGGGCGAGCTGGTAAGCTTCAAGATCCTCAAGGAAGAATCCTCCTCCGCCGGCGTGCGCAGGATCAAGGCGGTCATAGGCAAATAACCGTATACACAGAGTCGGCGGCGCTGCGCTGCCGGCTCATATTATTATATCGGAGGTATATGCATGAAAAAGCTCGTATCTGCTCTGCTGGCGTTATTGCTGGCGCTGTCCGTTCTGCCCTGCGCGATAGGCGAGGACGCACCCCTCACGCCTGCGTGGCAGCGCATGAACGACATAACGATAGGATGGAATCTCGGCAACACGTTCGACGCGTTCGACAAAAACGAGTTCGGCTCCGCCGGCCTGAGCAGCGAAACAATTTGGGGCAATCCTTATACCAAAAAGCCGCTGTTCGAGCTGCTCAGAAGTCTCGGCTTCGACACCGTGCGCATACCCGTGACCTGGTACACGCACATGGACGAAAACTACACCGTCGACCCCGCCTGGATGGCGCGCGTGCACGAGGTAGTGGACATGGCGCTCGAATGCGATATGTACGTGATACTCAACATACATCACGACACGGGCGAAAAGGGCTGGCTGCACGCCTCGAAAACCGGTCTTGAGGAAAATAAGCGCATATTCACGCTGCTCTGGCAGCAGATAGCCGAAAGCTTCCGCGATTACGACGACAGGCTGATGTTTGAAAACTTCAACGAAATACTGGACGAATTCAATTCCTGGTCGGGCGCGAACGCCGTATCCGGACCGATAACGAACGAGCTCAGCCAGCTTTTCGTGGACACCGTGCGCGCCACGGGCGGCAATAACGATGAGCGCATACTCGTTATCAACACCTACTGCGCGGGCGGCAGCTCCAACACCGTAAACGCTTTCGTGCTGCCTGCAGACAGCGCGGAGGGCTGCCTGATCGCGGGCGTGCATATGTACGTGCCGTATCATTTCACCGCCGGCGAATATCCCCGCACTACCGGCTGGAAGCCAAACGACATAGACACTTATTTCAAAAACGTATATAACGCGTTCATATCCAAGGGCATCCCCTGTCTGGCAGGCGAGTTCGGCGCCGAGGACAAGCAGAACGATTACGAACGCGAAACCTGGGCCAAGTATTATGTGAAGACCGCGCTGGACCTCGGCATTAAGTGCCTCTGGTGGGACAACGGCTCGGGCTTCCGTCTTGTGAACCGCCGCTCCGGCACGGTGGCGTTCCCCTATCTGATCGACGTGATGGTGCGCACCGCACAGGGCGAGGACGTCGAGGTGACCCTCAGAGACGGCGCAGACGACGCCAACCTCTGCTCCGACGACACCAAATGGAACCTGTGGGTGGACAAATCGCAGGGCGGTCTGGCGGACATAGACTACGACTCCGGAGTCGTAAGCATAACCGTGCAGAAGCCCGGCGCTTCGCCGTGGCACGTACAGCCCACGTATTCCTATATCACGCTTGAAAAGGGCGCAGACTACAGCGTGGAATTCGACGTAAGCGCGTCGCGCGCGCTCACGTTCGATTACTATTTCCAGCAGAGCTACGGCTCCTACAGCGCATACGCCGGCGGCAGCGTGGACGCGGATACTCAGACCGTACACGTAACTCAGACCTTCACTATGGACTCGAACACCGACGAGCGCGTCGCGCTGGTGTTCAATATCGGCGCGCAGGAGGGCGACACGCCCTACACCGTAAATATTTCCGGACTGCGTCTGGTAAAGAACTGAGCGTATGGCTGACTTAAGCGCGTTTCTGAAAGCCGCAGCCCGCGTCGTGCCCTCCAGACGCCAGCTCGAATGGTTCGATACCGAGATGTACGCGTTCGTGCATTTTACGGTGAACACCTATACGGGTAGGGAGTGGGGCGACGGCAGCGAGGATCCGGCGATATTCAACCCCTGCAGGCTCGACTGCGACGCATGGGTCGAGGCGATAAAGGCCGCGCATCTGAAGGGCATGGTGCTTACCTGCAAGCACCATGACGGCTTTTGCCTGTGGCCCTCAAAGTATACCGAGCATTCCGTCAAAAACTCGCCGTATAAAAACGGCAAGGGCGACATCGTGCGCGAGGCCGCCGAGGCGTGCGCGCGGGGCGGAATAAAGTTCGGCGTGTATCTGTCGCCCTGGGACAGAAACAGCCCCCTCTACGGCACGCCCGCCTACAACGACTATTACGCCGCGCAGCTGACGGAGCTGCTGACCGGTTACGGCGAGCTGTTCATGGTATGGCAGGACGGCGCCTGCGGCGAAGGCCCAAACGGCAAAAAGCAGGTGTACGACTTTGACCGCTTTAACGCCCTCGTGCGCAAGTATCAGCCCAACGCGTGCATATTCATGGACTTCGGTCCCGACGTGCGCTGGTGCGGGAACGAAGCTGCGCAGACGCGCACTGCCGAATGGGCGGTCGTGCCGAGCGATCTGTGCTTTCGCGCCGAGGAGCAGACGCGCGCGCCGCTCGTCGATTCTCCCCTGCGCGGGATATACAACACTCAGCCCGACATCGGCGCGCTCAGCAATATAATCGGCGCGAAGGGGCTTGCGTTCGTGGGCAGCGAGACAGATTTTTCGATACGCCCGGGCTGGTTTTATCACCCGCAGGAGGAGCCGCGCAGCGCGGAAAATCTTTTTGACAGCTACCTTCGCGTGTGCGGCGGCAATTCCTGCATGAACCTGAATATCCCGCCGCGTCCGGACGGCACATTCGATCCGCGGGACGTCGAGGCACTAAGACAGTTCGGTAAAAGGCTTGACGCGGAGTTCGGGCGCGAGCTGCCCTGCGCATGCGAAACAGTTGCAGAAAGCGCCGACGGACGCTGCGTGATCCGCGTCAGCTTAAGCGCTCCCGCGCGTCCCAGATACGTCGTTTTGCGCGAGGACCTGACGCACGGACAGCGCATAGAGTCCTTCGAGATAAAGACCGGCCCCGGCAGCGCGTACCGCGGCTCGACCGTCGGGCACAAAAAAATCTGCCAGGCGGAATTTGCCGAAGACGTAAACGAAATCTGGATAACCGTGACCTGTGCGCGCGACAAGGTTTATCTGCGCGATATCACGCTGTACTGAAGCGTGCCGCTCATCAGGGGCCGCGCGCACGGCCCCGTCCGTCTCTTCAGCGGATTTCTTCACTTGCATACCGGCTCTTCATATTTCCTTATACGGATATTCGTTTTATTTTCACTGAAACGCTTGCAAGGCATTTCGAATAATGCTATACTGGCTCAAATAAACTTCGGAGGCGTTATATGTCTGAACAGTGCACTCACGATTGTTCCACCTGCTCCGCGAACTGCGAGAGCCGCGAAAACGCGATACAGAAAGAAAAGCTGAACGAGCATTCCTCGGTAAAAAAGGTGATCGCGGTCGTAAGCGGCAAGGGCGGCGTGGGCAAAAGTCTCGTTTGCGGACTGATGGCCACGCTCGCACGGCGCATGGATCTTAAAACCGCCGTGCTGGACGCGGACGTGACCGGCCCGTCGATACCCAAAATGTTCAAGTTCGCCAAGGCAGCGGACGCGGACGATACCACCCTGTACCCCGCGCTGACCGCCACCGGCATCAAGGTCATGAGCGTCAATCTGCTTTTGCAGAACGAAACTGACCCCGTCATCTGGCGCGGCCCCGTTATCGCGGGCACGGTCAAGCAGTTCTGGACCGACGTCGACTGGGGCGACAACGACGTCATGTTCATAGATATGCCTCCGGGCACGGGCGACGTGCCGCTGACGGTGTTCCAGTCGCTGCCCGTCGACGGAATAATCATAGTCACCTCCCCGCAGGAATTGGTCGGCATGGTGGTGCAGAAGGCCGTCAACATGGCGGAGATGATGAATATCCCTATACTCGGTCTGGTCGAAAACATGAGCTACATCGAGTGTCCCGATTGTCTGAAGCGGATCTATCCCTTCGGCGAAAGCCGCATCGCAGAGGCCGCGGCTTTGGCGAAGACCGACAACACCGCCCTGCTGCCCATAAATCCCAAGCTCGCCGCCGCCTGCGACAAAGGCATGTTGGAGCTGTTTGAGGGCGACTGGCTGGACGGCTTCATTGCGAACATACTCAAGGCGTAAACCAAGTTTTCAATTTATAAGGAGGATATCCCATGGCTAAAATCATAGGCGCTTCCCTGCCCAACATCCCCTGGGAGGACAGACCCGCAGGCTGCTCTGAGGTCGTATGGCGCTACAGCGCGAACCCCATCGTGCCCAGAAACGCCGTGCCCTGCGCAAACTCCATATTCAACAGCGCCGTCGTGCCCTTCGAGGGCGAATTCGCGGGCGTTTTCCGTGTGGACGACAGACGCCGTGAAATGCGTATCCATTCCGCGCACAGCAAGGACGCGATACACTGGGATATAGATCCGGAGCCGTTCGTGCTGCTCAACCCGAACGCAAAGGAAGTAGGCGGCTTCAGATACGGCTACGACCCGCGCTGCTGCAAAATCGGCGACGAATACATAGTGACCTGGTGCAACTGGTTCCACGGCCCCACCATCGGCGTCGCCACGACCACGGATTTCAGGGTCTACTATCAGAAGGAAAACGCGTTCCTGCCCTTTAACAGAAACGGCGTCATGTTCCCCGAAAAAATAAACGGCAATTACGCCATGCTCTCCCGCCCCTCCGACAACGGACACACGCCCTTCGGTGATATTTTCTACAGCGAATCTCCCGACCTGTGCTACTGGGGCAAGCATCGTTACGTGATGGGCACGCGCGGCGGCTGGCAGTCCACCAAGATCGGCGCGGGCCCCATCCCGATAAAAACGGACGAGGGCTGGCTCTTATTCTATCACGGCGTGCTCACGAGCTGCAACGGCTACGTGTATTCCTTCGGCGCCTGCCTGCTCGATCTCGAGCAGCCCTGGAAGGTGATCGCGCGCGCGGAGCCGTACCTCATTTCCCCGCAGATGCCTTACGAGCAGATCGGCGACGTGCCGAACGTGACCTTCCCCTGCGCCGCGCTTACCGACGCGGACACCGGCCGCATAGCTATCTACTACGGCGGCGCGGACACGGTAATCTGCCTTGCGTTCTGCAAGGTCGACGAGGTAATTGACTTCATTAAGAAAAACAACGCCGTCTGATTTCAATTCCGTTTACGGGGGCTGCGCCGCAGCCCCCGTTTATCAGGAGCCTCGAATTGTATTACGACAGACCTCAGAAAAACAAGAATAAAGAAAAACATATAAGCGGCATCAGACAGCCCGCGCGCAGGAAAGCGCGTCCGGCCGGGTCTGCGCGCGCCGTAAAAAAACGCGCGCCCGTCAAGCGCTTAAAAGCAAAGACCCGCGCGCACAACAGGCCCCGCAGCGCAAAGCGCGTGTTAAGGCGTCTGACGATCGCGCTCGCCGTGCTCGTCCTGCTCGCGCTCGTCCCCGCCGGTCTGTATGTACTCCCCCTCTCCGCGCTCGGCACGTATACGCCCTCCGCGCTGGGAGAGGAATACACTCATATCCTTTTAATAGGCACGGACCTCGATTCCTCCGGCACCAGCCGCTCCGATACGATGATGATCGCGTCTCTCGGCAGCGACCGCATCTGCCTTACATCCCTTCAGCGCGATACCGGCGTAAGCATTCCGGGCTATACGGGCATGCACCGCCTGAACGCCGCCTACGCCTACGGCGGCACAAGCCTGCTGCTGCAGACGATAAACCTAAATTTCGGTCTGGATATAAGCAAATACGCGCTTGTGGACTACGAAAGCTTCCCCGCGCTCATAGATCTGATGGGCGGCGTTTACATAGAGGGCGTCTCAAACGCTGAAGCGGAGCAGATAAACGTAAACGTGCACGAAATACTGCGCAGACGCTATAATTCAGGCGAGCTTACATACGATCAGGCGCTTGCGCTCTACAGGCAGGAATACCTGTTCGCGGGCGGCGATCTGCAGCTTGACGGCATGCAGGCGCTGGGTTACGCGCGCATACGCAAAACGGACAGCGACTACGGCCGCACGAACAGGCAGCGCCGCGTAGTTTCCGCCGCGCTTGAAAACGTGAATTTCAGGCATCCCATCAGGCTTATCCGGCTTGCGGCAAAGGGCATCGGCTGCATACAGACCAATCTCACCCGCGCTCAGCTGCTTTCTTTGGCCGAGCACGCGCTTATAAGCGGCGCCGTAAAGCACATAGATCAGACGCGCCTCCCCGTAAACGGCACCTACACCGACAGCGGCAGCATGTTTTACGACGTGGACTATGCGGCAAACCGCAGAGCGTTCATAAGCTTCGTATACGGAAAGTAAGCCGCGGCGGCGCGTTCGCGCTTAAACCGAAAATCCCGTTCGCATATTACGATGCGGGCGTTTTTTTGTTTCGTTCCGGCTTAAGGCTCATTTCAGCAGGGCTTCAGACGACGTGCGGCCTGCGCGCATATCCGAAAAGCATTTGCCGAGCAGCTCGGCGCATTCCGTTTCCAGACAGCCTCCGTCTGATAAGCAGAAGCCGCCAAAGGCGGGGTCCTCGGTTATACGGTACACGCTGCCGCAGCAGCCGTATTTCTTGTCTGCCGCGCCGTAAACCACCCGCTTTAAGCCGCTCAGCGCGATCGCGCCCGCGCACATCGGGCAGGGCTCGAGCGTCACATACAGCGTCGCGCCTCTGAGCGCGCGCCTGCCCGCCCGGCGCAGAGCGAGTATCTCGGCGTGCGCGCAAACGTCGTCTGAAGCCTCACACTCGTTATGCGCTCCGCTTATCACGCCCTCGGCGTCCGCAATAACGCAGCCCACAGCTATCTCGCCCGCGGCATATGCAGCATGCGCCTCGTTTAACGCAAGGCGCATGCAGTTTTCGTCAAAAGACGTGAATTTCATCAGAGCGTGAAGCCGAGCTTTTTGAGATTGTCGGCGGACATACGCATCTCGCCCAGCGGATCGGGCTTGTCCGCGGCGTTGTCCTGCTCGATCTCCATATACTTTACGTGAGTTTCTTCGCACGCGAGGCGGATTTCGTCCCAATCGAGATTGCCGCAGCCGAAGGGTACCATGAGCGAGGTGTTGCTGTTCTGTCCCGCCATGTCCTTGAAATGACCCACGTCCATTCTGCCGTCCACGCGGCGTATCCACTTGGCGGGATTCGCGCCGCCCTCCTGCACCCAGTAGGTATCGAGCTCGAACTGTGTTTTGGGGCCGAACTCGTCAAACAGCACGTCCATGCCCAGCACGCCGTCGTAGCGCGCAAACTCGAAAGCGTGATTGTGGTACACGAACGTAATGCCGTCGTCCGCGAGCCTTTCCGCAAACGCGTTCGCCTTTTTGGCAAAGCTCCTGAAGCCCTCTATGTCCTCGTGATACTCCTTAGGCATCGCGCCCAGCCCCGCATACGCGCAGTTCCAGGTCTTATGGCGCTGTATGAGCGCGTCGATATCCTCTTCAAAGTCCTTCATGGAGTTATGCGTAACTACGCACTTAAGCCCCGCCTCCTTAAGCAGTTCCGCTATTTTTTCGCTTGGAATGCTGCGGTTCTGCCCTGAGAGCTGGCAGGTGGTATAGCCCATCTCACGTATCGCCTTAAACGTGGCGGCAATGTCCTGTTCGGTCTGCATCAAGGGTCTTACCGAGTAGAGCTGCGCTCCGACGACAAAGTTTTTCATGCCTAATCCTCCTTGGAACATTTAATGCTTTTGTGTTTTCTGACCGCGTCCATGAAGGCTGCGAATACAGCCTTGCTCGCAGGATCGTCCGGCAGCATCTCGGGATGCCACTGTACGCCGAGTATGAACTGCGCGGGCGCGGCGCTTTCTATCCCCTCCACCGTGCCGTCGTGTGCGCGCGCGCACACCCTGAAGCCGCCTGCGACCTCGTCGATGGCCTGATGGTGATAGCTGTTCACGTTCAGCTCGTCCATTCCCACGGCAGCTGAAAGCCGCGTGCCGGGCGTAATATGCACCGTATGCGAATACGCGCCGTTTTTATCGTCCTGTCTGTGGTTTAAGCCCTTCTGAGAAGGCAGGTCCTGTATGAGCGTGCCGCCGAAGCCCACGTTTATCACCTGACAGCCGCGGCAGATGCCGAGTATAGGCAGGCCGCGCGCCATAAGCAGCGGAAACAGATTCATTTCGAGATCGTCCCACGCGCGCACCGGCTCAGCGCATTCAGGCAGCTTTTCCTGCTCGTAGTAGGAGGGGTTCAGGTCTCCGCCGCCCGGAAACACGAAGCCGTCCGTCTGTACGACCTCGCCTATCAGCTCGTAAAGCTTAAGCTTCTCGTAGTCGTACGCTCTCACCTCGCCCCCGTTGTCGGTAATGAAGCGCGCGATATTCGGGTTGACTATAAGCCTGCCATTCTCGCCTCGCCGCGAGGCGACGACGCCTATCTGCGGTTTATTTTCCATTTGGAGCGTCCTCCGTCTTCTGTATGCGGCCGCAGCTCAGCCTGCCCTCCGGGCAGTAGGTGAGCACCGCGCAGCTCGGCCCGTAGCAGGCAAACAGCGCTGGGAAATCGCCTCTGAGCAGCCTGAGCATATCATTTGAGGCGTCCCGTATCTCCCACTGCGCGCGCGTGCAGGTGCGCAGTCTTAAAAAGTGCAGAAGCTCCCGCGCGTTCATGCCGAACATGATGTCCACCGTGTTACCCGCAAGGGCGAAATACGACAAAAGTGCAGTGTCGTCTGTAAATCCGGCCGCCGCGCGCGCGTTGCTTTCGAACGCCTCTGCGTACAGAGCGAGCGCCTCCGGCTTCGAGCTTATGCTTTCCGGCAGCACGTAAGCGTTTTTCGTAAGCGCGCAGACAGGCGCGGGCACGTACAGCGATTGGATGCGGTGGCGCGTAAAGTGCGTGACGCACGCCAGCGACACGTCCTTTACTCTGAATACGTAATTAAGCATTTCCAATTCGCGCGGCCGCTCGCTTCTTATAAGCTGACTGTATTTAACGTCTGCGCGGCCGCTGAATTCGAGCGCTGTCTTAAGCAGCTTTTCCGCGTCCGCGGGAGCGTGCACTATACTCGTTTCCTGCCTTGCGGGCACGGGCGCGCCGACCCGCTTTATAACGGGCAGCTTTTCCGGCTCTCCCGTGCGTTTTACGTCCGCGCCGCTTACACCCGGGAACAGCGCGTCGAGCTGGCGGGCGAGCTCTTCGCCCAGCAGCTTTATCTCCGGATACAGGCTCAGCCGTCCTTCGGTCATCTGGCGGATTATGTGCGCGAGCTCCCGCGCGTTCACGCTCATTATGAAATTGCTGCGGAAGCAGTACGGCAGCACGAACCTGGCGTCCTCGCGCGGCACGCCGAGCTCGAGCAGCTTCGTGTACACGCCGAAGAGATAATCCATATGCGTCCTGTACGCGCTTTCCTTTTCCGGCGCAAGAGCCGGTATCACGTAGCCCGCGCCCGTGAAATCGACGTATCTTCTCGATTTTACCGTATACGCCGCGAGGCGGTGCTCTATCATAAGCTGCTCGGTAAGCACGCTTACATCGTTGAACGCCACCGTGAAGTACGCGTGCTCTATCACGGTATTGTGGCCGGAGGAGAGCACCTTGCCTATCAGCTTGATATCCCTGTCGCGGCTGACGCTCTTTGAAAAGGCGTCCAGCGCAGTGCCCGCGCCCGTACTGATGCGGGACGCCGCCGCGCTTGCGGATATGCCGCCCTCTCCGAACGATACTATTTGGGCGCTTCCATACTGCATCTGCTTCAATCCTCCGTTTCCGTCACGGGCCCGTCCTCGAACGTAAGCCCCTCGGGCAGTATTATGCCGTCGTCCTGCGCCTTGGCGGGATGCAGCACGCTTTCGAGCGTGCTGAGCAGCTTGTCTCTGCCCGCACCGGTCTCGCTCGACCATGTGACAAGCTGCCAGGGCTGTATTACGAGCTTTCTGTATATAAGCGGCAGGCTTCTGCTAAGCTGCGCCTTGCTGAGCTTGTCCGTTTTAGTGGCGACCGCGCAGAACGGCAGCCCGATCCCGCGCAGGTATTCCGCCATCTGCCGGTCGTCGTCAGTGGGCTCGTGCCGGCTGTCCACAAGCAGCAGCGCGTATACCAGTTTGTCGCTGCCCGTGAGGTATCCCTCTATCATCCCCTGCCAGCGCCGTCTCTCGTCGCCCGACGCCCGCGCGAAGCCGTAGCCGGGCAAATCCGTCAGAAAAAACTCTTCCGTACGCGCGCTCCCGCCTTCGCCGGCGGCCCGCACGCGGTATATGTTTATCATGCGCGTTTTGCCGGGCTCAGACGACGTGTGCGCAAGACGGCTGTTGCGGCACAAGGCGTTTATAAGCGAGGACTTGCCTACGTTCGAACGCCCCGCCAGCGCGATCTCTGGCTGTCCGCGGCCCGGAAAAGCGCCGTATTTATTCAGCGAGGTTATAAATTCCGCCTTCGTTATGCGCATGCTTACGCCCTCTTTGCCGGGAGCACGTACCTGAGCGCGTCCATCGCGGCTGACACGGGCACCACGTTCATATCGCCGAGTATATCCTTCGGGATGTTCTCAAGGTCTTTTATATTGTCCTTGGGCAGCAGCACGTTCTTTATGCCCAGTCTGTACGCCGCGAGCAGCTTTTCCTTTACTCCTCCTATGGGCAGCGCCTTGCCGCGCAGGGATATTTCGCCTGTCATCGCCACGTCCTGCCGCGCTTCGAGCCCCGTGAGCGCCGAATAGATCGCGCACGCGATCGCGATGCCCGCGCTCGGGCCGTCCTTCGGCGTAGCTCCCTCCGGTACGTGCACGTGTATGTCGTGGGACTTTCTGAATTCCTCGGTTATGCCGTCCTCGCCCATATGCTTGCGAACGAATGTAAGCGCGGTGCGCGCGGATTCCTTCATCACGTCTCCCAGCGAGCCGGTCAGCTCCAAATTGCCGCTGCCCGGCATAACGGCGACCTCGATGGGCATTACCACGCCGCCCACGCTCGTCCACGCCAGCCCGTTCACCGCGCCCACCTCCGGCGCCTTGTCGGTCTCAGGTCTTGAATACTTCGGCGCGCCCAGATACTTTACAAGCATATCCGGCTTTATGCGCAGCGGCGTTCTGTCCTTATCGGGTTGTTCGAGCCGCTCCACGGTGACTTTTCTGATTATGCGTCCGAGCACGCGTTCGAGGTTCCTGACGCCCGCTTCGGCGGTATAGCCCTCGATTATGTCCTTTATCGCGCCGTCGCTGATTTTTAACTCTGCGTCGGGCATTCCGTTTTCTTCGAGCTGCTTCTTCCACAGGTGGCGCTTCGCGATCTGAAGCTTTTCCTCCAGCGTATACGAGGGCACCTCGATCACCTCCATGCGGTCGTAGAGCGGTTTAGGTATCGCCTCGGCGGTATTGGCGGTGGTTATGAACAGCACATGGCTCAAATCGAACGGCGCCTCGAGGTAATGATCGCGGAAGCGCGCGTTCTGCTCCGGGTCCAGCACCTCCAGCATCGCGCTGGCGGGATCGCCGCGCATATCCGACGCCATCTTGTCTATCTCGTCGAACAGGAACACGGGGTTCATGACTCCGCACTGCTTGATAGCCGAGATCACGCGGCCGGGCATCGCCGCGACGTACGTGCGTCTGTGACCGCGCAGCTCCGCCTCGTCGTGCACGCCGCCCAGCGCCACCTGACAGAATTTCCTATTGAGAGCGCGCGCTATGCTTTTGGCTATGGACGTCTTGCCTACGCCCGGCGCGCCCACGAGACAGAGTATCGGGCTTTTGGGGTTTTCCTTTACGCTTCTTACCGCGAGAAATTCGAGTATGCGCTTTTTTACCTCGTCCAGCGCGTAGTGATCCTCGTTAAGCACCCTGCGCGCGCGCGGTATGTCTGTTTTTTCTTTGGTGTATTTGCCCCACGGAAGCTCCAGCATGTACTCTATGTAGTTTTCCATGACCGCCGCCTCGGGCGATTGGGGCGTCGCGCGCTTAAGCCGCTTTATTTCCTTTTCCGTGCGCTCACGCGCTTCGGCATTCATTTCGAGCGCCTTCAGCTTCTTTTCGTACGTGCCGACCTCGTCGTCGCCTTCGCCGAGCTCCTCCTCTATAACCCGCTGCTGCTCGTGCAGGAAGTATTCGCGGTTGTTTTTGTCCATCCGCGCCTGCACTTCCTTCTGTATCTCGGCGGCAAGCTTCATGTTGGCGCATTCGCTGCGCAGATACGCGCCCGCGAGTATGCACCTTTCCACGGGGTCCGCGCATTCGAGTATGCGCTGCCTGTTCATAAACGAGTCCATCACGGTATTGGCGAGCTTGTCGGCAAACTCCCCCGGCTCCGTTATCGCTGTAAGGAGCTGCTTCGTCTCGCCGCCCGTTTCGCCCTTTATGTCAAGATAACGCTCGTATTCCTGTTTAGCTATCATGAGCGCCGCCCGGCCCTGCGGCGAATCGTCCGCATAAGCCGGCACGCGCACGATCTCCGCGGTCTTGTAGCCGCCGCTTTCGTGCACGTTTTTTAACACTGCGCGCGCGTTTACGTTTACAAGCACGCGCAGCGTTCCGTCCGGCAGCGGCATTACCTGCTTTATGCGCGCGACGCAGCCCATATCGAACAGGTCCTTTTTATCCGGCTCGTCCGTGTCCGGGTCTCTCTGACATACGATAAATATATCTCCCTGCACGCCCATCGCGTGCTCGAGCGCAGCTAAAGACTCGCTGCGTCCGGCGTCGAAGTGGAAGGTAGTGCCCGGAAACGGCACTATCCCGCGCAGAGGCACCATATCGAATAATTCTTTTGCAAGCTTAGCCATTATTTCCTCCGTATAACCGTATTCTTATATTGTAGACATATAAGAGTTAAAATTCAAGCAAAAACGGCGTATCGCGCGCGTACGCGGGTTAAAAACGTCTTTCGCGTATTTGGAGGGATTTGTTAGCCAAGGTTTAACACAGCTTTACCGTTCGCGCGCCGTGAAGCGCGCTTTCGGTGCTTTATTCTTTACGGCGGCGTGTTATAATTACCTTGAAATAAACGGTAAGGAGCTCGGTCAGCATGAGTGAAATACTATCCGGCGCAGGCAAGATACCTTTTGAAACACGCCCCGTCGCACCGCTGGGCATCATCGCCATGGCAGGCTGCGAGGCAATAAGCGAAAAGATAGACCAGTATCTCAAAAACTGGCGCGTAGGCATAGGCGAACAGACCGACGAATACGTATCCTTCCCCGGCTACAACCTCGATACCTTCCTCCTCAGCAGCAAATGCCCGCGCTTCGGCACCGGCGAGGGCAAGGCGCTTATCAATCAGTCCGTGCGCGGCTACGACGTGTATATAATAAGCGACGTCACCGCCCGCCAGATTTCCTACAAGATGTACGGTCAGACCGTGCCGATGTCGCCCGACGACCACTACGCGGACCTCAAGCGCGTGATCGCCGCAATCGGCGGCAAAGCGCACCGTATAAATGTTATAATGCCCTTCCTGTACGAAAGCCGCCAGCACCGCCGCGTAAGCCGCGAGAGCATGGACTGCGCGCTGATGCTGCAGGAGCTGTCGAGCATGGGCGTCGAAAACATAATCACCTTCGACGCGCACGATCCCCGCGTGCAGAACGCGATACCGCTGACAGGGTTCGAAAACTTCATGCCTACCTATCAGGTGCTCAAGGCCCTGCTCCGGAATCACAAGGACCTGACTCTGGACAAGCAGCACATGATGATAATCTCCCCGGACGAAGGCGCGATCACGAGGAACATCTACTATTCCACCGTGCTGGGGCTGGACCTGGGCCTGTTCTACAAGCGGCGCGACTACTCCAAGGTCGTGGACGGCCGCAACCAGATAATCGCGCACGAATACATGGGCGACAGCGTGAAGGACAAAGACGTGTTCGTAGCCGACGACATAATCTCCTCCGGCGAGAGCATGCTGGATCTTTTAAAGGATCTGCGCCGCCGCAAGGCGAGGCGCGTGTTCATGGCCGCCACGTTCTGCTTCTTCACAAACGGCATCAAGGCGTTTGACGAAGCCTACAAAAAAGGCTCTCTTGGCGGCGTGATCGGCACGAACCTGTGCTACCTGCCTCCCGAGGTCAAAAACGCGCCGTGGTTCATTGAAGCGGATATGAGCAAGTTCATGGCCTACATTATCGCGACGCTTAATCACGACCATTCGCTGGACAAGCTGATAAACCCCCTCGGCAGGATCGTGAACCTGCTTAACAAGTATCAAAACGGCGAAGTGATTTGATAAAAAAACCGGCTGCGGTCATATGCCCGCGCCGGTTTTTTATACCTGAAAACGACAGAGAAGGACACAGGCTTATGACGAAAATCGCGGTTTTGCCTCCGTTCCCGCAGGATACCGTAAAGCGTTTTTCGGATATCGCGGGCGCGGAATTCGTATACGGCGACGCATTGGACGCCGAAGTCATATTCGGACAGCCGTCGCCCGAAACGATACTCTCGCTTCCGCGCCTCAAATGGGTGCAGTCCGCAAGCGCCGGCGTGGACGGATACGTAAAGCGCAGGGACGTGTTCGAGCGCGGCGTAATACTGACCACCGCGTCCGGCGCGTTCGGCCAGAGCATATCCGAATGGACGCTTGCGATGGTGCTGAGCCTGTACAAGCACCTGAACGTATTCCGCGACAATCAGAAAAACGCCCTATGGCGCGACGCGGGCAGGCAGTATTCCCCGCGCGGCAAAAACCTGCTCATACTCGGCATGGGAGACATAGGCTGCTCAATCGAACGGATATTCCGCCCCTTCGGCTGCCGCGTGACGGGCGTCAGGCGCAAAGCCTCCCTGCTGCCCGAGGGCTTTGAGCGCGCCGTGACGCTGAGCGGCATCGACGACGTTTTGCCGAACGCGGACATAATCGCCTGCGCGCTGCCCGGCACCGGGGATACGCAGCAGGTTTTTGACGCGCGCAGACTCGCGCTGCTTAAGCGCGAGGCCGTGCTCGTGAACGTGGGACGTGGCAGTCTGATAGACTGCGCAGCGCTGGCGGAGGCGTTAAACGCAGGGCGCATATACGGCGCGGCGCTGGACGTGACCGACCCCGAACCGCTGCCGGAAGACCATCCGCTGTGGAGGTGCGAAAACGCGATAATCTCCCCGCACGCCAGCGGCGGAAGCTTCGGGCATCTGCGCGCGACCGAGGAAACGATAATCGACATCTGCCGGAAAAACCTGTGCAGGTACCTTAAAAACGAGCCGCTGCTGAACCGCGTGGATTTCGATACGGGCTACAGGAGCATAAACGAACGGTACGCGCGCTGACACGCGTACCGTTCGTTTTTTGTTTGCGGGAAGGCCTCACACCTGATAAAAGTCGTACACCAGCGGCTTTCCGTCCGTTATTCTGAAAAACATTATGTAATCCGGAGCGTAGGCGGTGTCGTTTCTGTCCTTGAAGCCCGCGTTCAGGTCCGCTGAAATATGGCAGCAGAAGGCGTCTTCGGCAAGCTCGTAGAATTCCCGGCATTCCAGATTGGTGAACGCGCCGCTGCCCACCTTGGCGCTCTGCCACTTCTGATACTCGCCTATGTAATACGCGGCAGTGGAGTTCTCGATCAGATACTTTTTGGCCTTTTCATAGCCCTCGAGCCCTATCGTATAGCCGAATATGGTTTTGAAGGCCTCCGCGCACGCGTCGGCGTACTGAGAAAGCAATACCTCGTCGGTATTGTATTTCGCGGTGAGCACGCCCCCGTCGTCGCAGAGCTCCTGCACGCGGTCGAACCTGTCGTAAACGCTGATCTCCGGGCAGACGAAGCTGTAGGTTATATCGTACACGCATTCACGCGTCTCGCTTTCGCCCTCGGGATAATAGCCGCTGAACGGCCCCGGCAAATCCCGCGTGACGGCACTTGAAAGCGGGTACAATTCCTCTCCCGCGTAAACGCTCGAGCTTTCAGGCGCCCTTACGCTCACTGAATTCGAGGGAGCGAAGTGCGCCGCGGTATTCCTTATCGACCAGACCGGGTAGTTGTGCCTCGTGCTGCCTGTCCTGACCACGCTGAAGGTAAGCGTTTCGCCGCTCTCCGCGCGGGCAGTGTATTCGTACTCGTCCTCGCTCAGCTTGCGCGGCGTTTCGTCGAGGCGCAGCCCGGAGGCAAGCTGTCCGGCGACGTACGCATCGTACATTTCCTCGGTATCGAGCGCGGAAAGCGTTTCTTTTTCAGAAGCGTACAAATCCCGGCAGTCGCCCGCGAGCACGCTGCTTACATAATCCCGCGCCGCGTATATCGGACGCGAAAGCTCGTATTCCTTAAGCCATTTGTCCGCAAATACGACAAGCAGCGCCAGCAGCCCCGCGCACACCAGCGCGAAAACTGCGTTCGTTATGCGGTAGCGTATGCTCCGGCGGTATATTCTGTCCATAGTGATCGGTTTTTTCATGATTTATCTGCCCTTTATGAGTATTGCGCAGGGTATGCCGCGCTTTGCGGTAAGCGGCTCGACGCCGTTTATGAGTTTGCCGTTCAGGTACATCGCCGAGGACGGGCCGCCGTCCAGATTGCACGCGGTCACGGCCCCGAGATCGGCCATAAGGCTGACCAGATCCTCGTACGACGCGCCGGGGCTGTCCGGTCTGCGCCCTTCGACGGTAACGAGCATTATGCTGCCGTCCGCCGCCTGTCCGATGACAGAGCGCGGATTGAGCCCGGTGGGATCGCGGGTGATAGGCTGCGCCTTGCCGTCTATTATCAGGGGCGGTCCCCAGGACACCGCGTCCCTGAGTCCCAGCGCGACAGCCTCGTCGCTGGTCATATAGCCTGTTCTGAGTACGTTGTCCGCGTCGAAGCCCACCACCGCGTACATCGGGTTCGCCCTTCGCAGAAGCTGGCCGTCCGCGATAACCAGGCCCAAAGGATTCCCGCCGTTGCCTTTTCCGTTCGGGTCCTCGAAGCCGCAGCCGTTTATGCCGCCTATCGCGCCGTACTGCTCTATCAGGCGCTCCAGCTTTTTGCCCACGCCCGAAAAATTCACGTTCGTGACGCCCACGTACAGGCGCGAGGGGTCCTCGACCGTCATTACGTACGCCTTGTACGTTTTGCGGCGCAGCAGGTACAGCGTGATGCCGTCCTCGTCTGTTTCGATGTCTGTTCTGATTCTTTCCGCGTCCTTCGGAAGCAGGCTTATGTCGTACAGCTTTATTTTTTCCCGCTCAAGCTCGAAATACAGCTTGTAATCCAGCGCGAAGGGAGCGTCGTCGCGCGTATAGTACGAGCAGACGAAATCGCCCGTAACGCGGCAGGAAAAGCGCCCGTCCCCTTCGGTGGCGTAATCGCTGACCTCGAGATTTTCAAAGCGTCCGCGCGCGGCGGCCACGGAATGCCACTTGCTGAATTCGTATATGAGAGAATACGCCTCAGAGCCCTGCGTGCACTTGCCGAGCAGGCGCGTGCTGTCCGCAAGCCCCACGAAATACTTCGCCGCAAGCTGTGCTGTGTCGAGTACGGTGTTGGCGTATACGGAATAGTCCGCCGTCTCTGCAGATGCGCTCAGGCACAGCACAAGCGCCGCGGCGAGCAGCGCGCAGATTGCTTTAATCTTCATTCTCCGCGCTCCTTACAAGCAGCGCGCAGGGTATCGCGCGCGTGCCGGTGATCGCGGCCGTGCCGTTTACGCGTCTGCCCTCGAAGTACATCGCCGAGGAGGTGCCTCCGTCGAGGTTGCACGCGTTGACCGCGCCGTATTTCAGCATTATGTCGATCTCGTCCTGATATTTGGCGCCGAGACTGTCCGCCTGTCTGCCGTCGAGCACCAGCAGCAGCACCGCGCCGTCCGCCCTCTGCCCTATCGCCGTGCGGGGATTGAGCCCCGTCGAGTCGGACTCTATGTGCGCCGCCTCGCCGTTTACAATGAGCACCGGGCCGTAGGCGACCGCGTCGCGCAATTCCATCTGCTGTATCTCCGCGTTTGAAAAATGCCCCACGTGCAGCACGTTGTTTTTATCGAAGCCCGCCACGGCGTACTGCTGCTGATTGTTGTGCATGGTCTTGCCCTCGCTGATAACGAGTCCCAGCGGGTTCGCGCCGTTGCCCATGCCGCCCTTGTCCTCGAAGCCGTTGGCGTTCGTGCCGCCCACGGCGCCGTATTTGTTCACTATGAATTCGAGATGCCGCCCCGCGGTATAGCCGTCTCCCGCGACGCCCACGAACACGCGCGACGGGTCTGCGACTATAAGCAGATAGCCCTTAAACGTCGCGCCCTTTATCTCTATAAGCTCTATAGGCTCTGTACCTGATACGCCGCGGTCTGCGCTTTGGTCGGGGTCGGGTATGTTTATAAGGGACGCGTCCGTCTGCGCCTCCGGCTCCTGCACCGTGCTTTTCCTTACGATTTCGTCCACGTCCTCACGGCTCATGTATATGTACGGCACGAACTTGAGCGCGCTACTTTCCAGCAGGCTCATCGTAAGCATGCTGCGTACCGACGGGGACGGACCCAGAAACAGCCTGTGCAGAAGCAGCATAAGCGCCAGCGCGAGCACGAGCACGACAGACAGGAGCCTGCCCAGCCAGTGCATTATACATGTTCTACGCCATATGCGCCTGAGCGTTTTTTTGCGGTCGGTCCGCACGGGTTTGGTTTTGTCTGACATCGTATCCGCCTTTCGGGTTAAAGATAGGTTTATTATACCAATCATTTATATTTGATTTATTTCGGGAATATGCAATAAAGTTTAAAAATTCGGCACAAATACAAATTCAACCTGCGCTGAAGCTGAATTTCATATTCCGTTAGCCGAAATGCGTTGCAAAACCGGGTGCTTTATTGTATAATATCAATTTATGAGGATTTATGCAGACATAGCCGGAGGGAACATGGCAGCTCAAACAGTACTCGCCGTCGACGCGATGGGAGGCGACAACGCTCCCGGCTGCGTGATCGAAGGCGTAAAGATGTATCTCGAAGCGCACGCGCAAAGCTGTGTGCGCTTGTTCGGTCCCGCGCAGACGCTCGAGCCGCTGCTCGGCTCATTCGGCGCGCTGCGCCCGCGCGTGAGCGTATGCGACGCGCCGGAGGTGATCGGCATGGAGGACGAGCCCATGCTGGCCGTGCGCAGAAAGCAGAATTCCTCGCTGGTGCTGGGGCTTAAGGACGTAAAGGCGGGCGCGTCTCACGCGTTCGTGTCCGCCGGCTCTACCGGCGCGCTGTTTCTGGGCGGCATGGTCGTGCTAAGGCTGCTTGAGGGCGTGTCGCGCCCCGCGCTCGCGCCGGTCCTGCCCGGGCTTAACGGCAGCTTCCTGCTGATCGATTCGGGCGCCAACGCGGACTGTCAGCCCGGGTATCTGAATCAGTTCGGGCTTATGGGCAGCGTATACATGAACCGCGTGGAGGGCGTCAAAAAGCCTAAGGTCGGGCTTATAAACATAGGCGTCGAAAGCGAGAAGGGCAATAAGCTATATAAAGAAGCGCACGCGCTTATGAGCGCGCAGAAGCAGTACGCCTTCGCGGGCAATCTCGAAGCGCGCGATATCCCGAACGGCGACGTGCAGGTCGCGGTGTGCGACGGCTTCACGGGCAACGTGGTGCTCAAGTACACCGAGGGCTTCGCAAAATTCATGCTCAAGACCATAAAAGGCGAAATGATGTCCTCCCTGCGGGGCAAGATTGGCGGCCTTCTGCTTAAGGGCTCGTTTGCAAACATAAAAAAACGCCTCTCGTCCGACGAATACGGCGGCGCGCCGCTGCTCGGCGTCGACGGCGCGGTGGTAAAGGCGCACGGCTCCTCCGGCGGCTACGCGTTTTTTAAGGCGCTGGAGCAGGCCGAACGCATGGTGACGAGCGGCATGACGGACACGCTCAGGCAAGGTCTCAGGGAAATAAACAACAATACGGAGGTTTGAACCATGGATTACAACAGCGTTTTTGAAAAGGTATCCGAACTCATTCTCATGCAGCTTCCCGTAACGAAGGATCAGATAAAGCCCGAGAGCAAGCTGGTCGAGGATCTGGGAGCGGACAGCGCGAACATCATGATACTCATCTGCGACATCGAAAACGAATTCGATATTCAGGTGGACAACGACATGCTCGCCAAGGTCTCTACCGTGGACGATATAGTAAAATACCTGTCCGAAAACGGAAAATGAATCCCGCGGAAGCGCGCATAGGCTACGCGTTCAGGGACAAGGCGCTGCTTGCGCAGGCGCTTACGCATCCGTCCTACGGCAGCGACCATCACGAGGCGCATTACCAGAGGCTGGAGTTTCTGGGCGACGCAGTGCTTGAATTGTACGTAAGCGAAGCACTGTACCGAGCGTTCCCCTCTCTGCCCGAGGGCAAGCTTACGCGCATGCGGGCGGATCTGGTATGCGAGCGGTCGCTGTCTCAGGCGTTTAAGGAGCTGGGGCTCAGCCCCTTCATCCGCCTTTCGGTAGGCGAAGAGAAAAGCGGCGGACGCGACAAGCCCTCCATACAGTGCGACGTGCTTGAGGCCGTGATCGGCGCGGTGTATCTGGACGGCGGCAGCAAGGAGGCCGGCGCGTTCATAGAGCGCGCGCTGGGCGAGGTAATACGCCTGAGCGCGCCCGGAAGCGATCATCTCGACAGCAAAAGCAGACTTCAGTCTGTTTTGCAGGCCGAGGGAGATATGCCCATATACGAGCTGATCGCATCGGACGGTCCCGCGCACGCTCCGGTATTCAGCTACGCGGTAAAATCCGCAGCCGGCAAGGTGCTCGGCACGGGCAGCGGACATTCAAAGCAGGCGGCGCAGCTCGAAGCAGCCGCGCAGGCGCTTGACCGCATAGGCGGCAAGGCCGGAGCATAAACCGCCTGCGGGCGGTTTTAAGCATAATACGGCGCTTCGTCCGCCGTTATCCCCATGGGAGTTTGATTTGCGACTTAAAAAGCTTTATTTGCACGGATTCAAATCCTTCGCCGACAAGGTAGAAATAACCTTCGAGCACGGCGTTACGGGCGTGGTAGGCCCGAACGGCTGCGGCAAGAGCAACATAGGCGACGCGATCCGCTGGGTGCTCGGCGAGCAGAGCGCCAGGCAGTTGCGCGGCTCGAAGATGGAAGACGTCATATTCGGCGGCACTGACAAGCGCCGCCGTCTTGGCTACTGCGAGGTCACGCTTACATTTGAAAACGAGGATCGCGCCCTGCCGACAGACTATACGGAGGTCTCGGTAACGCGGCGCGTATTCCGCACGGGCGACAGCGAATATCTGCTCAACAATACCCCCTGCCGGCTGAAGGACATAGTGGACCTGTTCCGCGACACCGGCACGGGGCGCGACGGCTATTCCATAATCGGACAGGGCCGCGTAGACGAAATACTCTCGCAGAAGGCCGACGAACGCCGCCAGGTATTTGAAGAGGCGGCGGGAATCGTAAAATACAAAACGCGCAAGCAGGACTCGGAAAAGCGGCTCGAAAACACACAGGCGAACCTTGACCGCGTAAGCGACATAGTGCAAAACCTCGAGGAGCGCATAGAGCCGCTGCGGCTGCAAAGCGAGGACGCCCGCAAGTATCTCGCGCTGCGCGACGAGCTTAAGGGACTGGAGCTGAACGCGTTTCTGCTCAGAAGCGAGCGCTATACATCGCGCCTTGCGGAGCTTGAAGGCACAGGCGCCGATCTTAAGGAAGACATAAATCAGAACGAAAGCAGCCGCCTCGCGCTTGCGCAGACGCGCGAGCAAACGCAAACGCAGCTCGAGCAGGGCGAAAGCGCGAGCGCCGGGCTCAGAGAAGCGCTGCAGGAGCTTATTAAGCAGGTCGAGGCAGGCGAAGGCAGCGCGGGCGTACTGCGCGAGCGTCTGAGCGCTTACGCAAAGGAAAAGCAGCGCCTCAGCGCAGAGGCCGAGGCCGCGCGCTCGGGAGAAAGCGGACTTGACGCGCGCATCGCGCTGCTTAGCGGCGAGCTTTCCGAAAAGGAACGGGAGCTTGACGCGCTTAAGACCAAAAGCGCCGAAACGGATACCGCGCTTGCGCAGGGCGAGCAGCAGCTGCGCTTACTCGAGGACGCGGCGGAGCAGGCCAAGGAAGACGTAATAAACGCCATGAACAACCTTGGCGACGTACGCAGCGAGCAGGCGCGGCTGTTTGCGCTCTCACAGGCGATAGACAGACAGATAAAACAGCTCACGAGCTCCTACACCGAAGGGCAGGACGACAATACAGACCTGATAAACGCAAAGCAGGCCGCGCAGTCTCAGTACGACGAGGAAAAGCAGCGTCTGGACACGCTGAACGCGGACGCGCGCCGGATAAGCGAACAGACGCGTCTGGCGGGCGAGGAATTCGAAAGCGTGACACGCGACGCGAACGCGCTGCTTGCGGACATTCAGGCGCTTTCGAGCCGCGCGAAGCTGCTTGACGAGATGCAGCGCGATTACGAGGGCTATTACCTGTCCGTAAAACAGGTATTAAAGGAAGCCGAGCGCAGAGGCGGCGCGGGCGTGCACGGCGTAGTCGCCAACATAATCCACGCGGACGCGCGCATAGAAAAGGCGATAGAGACCGCGCTCGGCGCGGCGCTGCAGAACATCGTCACCGACACCGAGGAAGACGCTCACGCGATGATAGATTATCTGAAGGAAGGCCGCTACGGACGCGCTACCTTCCTGCCCGTGAGCGCGGTAAGGGGACGCACGCTGGAGGCGGGCGAGCGGCGCGTGCTAAATATGCGCGGCTGCCTCGGTGTCGCCAGCGAAATGGTGACGTTCGACGAAAGATACCGCGGCATCGCGGAAAACCTGCTGGGGCGCACCGTTATCGCGGAAAACCTGACGGTCGGCATACCCATACACCGCGCGGGCAACCGCGCCTTCAGGCTGGTTACGCTGGACGGCGACGTTATGAACGTGGGCGGCTCCATGACCGGCGGCAGCACTCAAAGCCGCATGACGAGCCTGCTTTCCCGCGAGCGCGAGATAAAAGAAACCGGCGAAAAGCTCAAGGACATGAACGCGCGTCTGAACGCGTCGCGCACGCGCCTTGCCGGGCTTTCCGCAAAGCGCGCCCAGCTGAAATTCGAACGGCAGGAAGCGTTCGACGCGCTGCATCAGCAGGAAATCGCGCTCACGCGCGCCGAGGCGCATCTGTCCCGCGCGGCGGAGGAGCTCGATTCCAACACAAAGCGCGCGGAACGGCTGAAGCAGGAAATAGAAAACCTGCGCGCTCAGCTTGCCGAGATAAACGAAAACGAAGCTGCGCTCAACCGCCGCAAGGAAAGCGGCGAAAACGCCTCCCGCGAAAAGCGCGAGGAGGCCGCGCGGCTGCAAAACGAGGTAAACGAGGCGCGTCCCGGCCTGGACGCGCTGAGGCAAGCCGCCGCAGACGCGCGCGTGCTCGTGACCGCCGCGGAGAAGGACGCGCTGTCGCGCCGGCAGGAGCTGAGCAGGCTCTCAGAGCAGAAGGGCAACACCACCCGCATGCTCGAAGCCGCAGAGGAAAGCCTTTCCGTGCTCACAGGCAAAATCGCCGCCGATACCGAGGCTCTTTCGCAGGAGGAGGCGCGTCTGGGCATAGCCAGAGCGAGCCTCGAAAGCACGCGCAGCGAGTTTGAGCACACGGACGCCGCGCGCATCAGTGCTCAGGAAAAGCTGAAAAGCGTAAACGAACAGCTCGACCTCGCCACGAAGCAGGCGGAGGAGCTGAGCGAGCGCATACACAGACTCGAAATGCTCGAGCAGCGCGTACGCAGCGAGTTCGACAACCTTACCGCGCGCATATGGGAGGATTACCAGCTTACCGCCGAGGGCGCGGAGAGCTTCAGAAGCGCGGAGTTCAAGCTGAGCGAGGGCGAGAAGCGCATAAACTCCATAAAGAGCGAAATAAAGGCGCTCGGCAGCGTGAACGTCGCGGCAATGGACGAATACCGCGAGGTCAGCGCGCGCTACGAGGAGCTTTCCGCTCAGAAGCAGGATCTCGAAAGGGCGCGGGACGATCTTTTGGGCATAATCGAAGAGCTGTCCAAAAACATGGAAAAACGCTTCCGTGAACAGTTCGATCAACTCGCCGTGTACTTCTCTCAAACCTTTACTGAGCTGTTCGGCGGCGGATACGCGCGCTTAAGCCTCGAGGACCCGCACGACGCGCTCAACTGCGGCATAGAGATCGTCGCGCAGCCGCCCGGCAAAAAGCTGCAGCTGCTCTCGCTGCTGTCCGGCGGCGAGCGCGCGCTCACGGCGATAGCGATACTGTTTGCGATGCTGAAGCTGAAGCCTACTCCGTTCTGCCTGCTCGACGAGATCGAAGCGGCGCTGGACGACGCGAATATAGACAATTTCGCGGAATATCTGAAAACCTATTCGTCAAATACGCAGTTCGTGGTGATCACGCACCGCAAGGGCACGATGGCGCGCTGCGACGCGCTGTACGGCGTGGCGATGGAGGAAAAGGGCGTAAGCAAGCTCGTAAGCGTAAAGCTCGCGGAGGCCGCGGAATAAATGGTAAAACGAACGTCCGCTGCGCGGACGCACTTAACATATTTGTGGTAAAACAATAGCCAAGGCCGGATGTCAAATTATGCCATCCGGCCTTGGCTATCAGGATTCCATCACGGAAGTCCGCTATTCGCAGGAAAGTTTCACGCGGCTTAAGAGTCAGCTTTTTCATCAAGCTCCAGCACATGTTGATCAATCAATTCTATGGTGTCTTGAATGGCAGCACTAAGCTTATTCCATTTGACCGCTCGAAAGGCAATTTTCCTTACAATATTGAGACTGATTGTTTTTTGGTCGGGATTGCCTCGCTTTTCGCATAAAGCATCAATCCTGAAGGTAGGCACTACATAAAAGTCCCAGTCATCCACTACCAAAGGATCAGCGTTTGAGATATCCTTGTTGGAATTTAAGCAAAATACATAGAGCTCATTTTGCCTCGCCAATTCCTTACCATTCCTGTCAAGTCGACCGAACCAATAATAGTTGTTTGAAGGGGCAATGCTAAATGTCCGCACTTTAGATACCTTTTTCTTGTTCCATGTATGAACATAAGCCGTGGATTTAACTTCAATGCGTTTTGACTTGTAAGAAATATCATATCCTGTCCAGGAATTGACATTTTCTGCTTTCGAGATTCCTAATGCCCGGGCTACAAGATATTCAGCTATTGTGTCTTGCTGGTTTTTCAGTTGACAAAACGTATAACGCCAATAGTCCAATACCGAAAACTCTTTAACGCCATTAAATGTAAAAGCATCAGCCTCAGTATAGGCATAGTATTTCGTATGCTCGTCGTGCTGCTGCTGCACAGCGGCTTCAAGCGCAAGTTGTTTATTAAGTTCAATTCCCATGTAGACACTCCAAATTATCCGAACTGCATTATAAATTAGGCAATGCCTAATCTCAAGTCATGATTTTGGAGGGTATTTAAATATACATCTCCAAGTATCTTCTGCAGGTTTTGAAGCCTGCTGCCTCGTAAAACTCAAGCGCGTCTGTATTGAATTCCCACATATTCAGCTCAATACGTGAAAAGCCCTGCTCAGCGGCATAGGTCTTTATGAAATCTATCATCGCAGTGCCGACGCCTGTACGGCTCTGCGTTTCGTCCACGCAGAGCTCGTCTATGTCAAGGTAATCCCGCTCGTACATATACGGGTTTTCCGGTCTCGTTATATGATTAAGCAGCGCAAAGCCGCAGATTCTCCCGTCCCGCTCCGCAGCGACTATCTTATGCCGGGGATCGTTCCAGACCGTATATATATATAATTCCTAAGCTCTGTACTGAAGCCCGGCTTGAATACATCAGGTTTGCCGGCTACGTGCAGCGCGTTTACCTGCTCCCGCAGCTCGTTTATGCGCTCAAGCTCCTCTTCTCTCGCAAAGCGTACGTTCATGCTCCGCCTCGTTTACAGCAGGAAAACGCCGTTTTTGGCGCAGACGCTCAGGGTGTCCTTATCCCAGCGGCTTACCTGCACCTCGCCTATGTGGCATTTTTTGAGTATGAGCATGCAGATGCGGCTCTGCCCGATGCCGCCGCCGATAGACAGAGGCATATTGCCTTCGAGCAGCGCCTTGTGGAACGGCAGCTCCGCGCGCTCGGTATGGCCGGACAGCTCCAGCTGGCGGCGCATCGCGCTTTCGTCCACGCGTATGCCCATGGAGGACACCTCGAACGCGCGGCCGAGCACGTCGTTCCACACGATTATGTCGCCGTTCAATTCCCAGTCGTCGTAGTCCGGCGCGCGCCCGTCGTGCGGCACGCCGCTTCTCAGCTTGCCGCCGATGTTCTCTATGAACACCGTACCGAACCTGCGGCACACCTCGTCCTCGCGCTGCTTCGGCGTAAGCTCGGGGTATTTGTCCTCGAGCTCCTGAGAAGTGACGAACGTGACGGTGGGATTTATCGCGGGCTCCAGCGCCGGAAACATCGCGCAGGCCGCAAGCTCCGTCGCCGCGAGCGCGCGCACGATTATGCGCACGGTGTTTTCAAGGTATTCGCGCGTCCTGTCCTCGCGGGAGATTACCTTTTCCCAGTCCCACTGATCCACGTATATGGAATGCAGGTTGTCTATATCCTCGTCGCGGCGTATCGCGTTCATGTCCGTGTACAGACCCTCGTGCAGCGCAAAGCCGTAATCGCGCAGCGCCTGCCGCTTCCATTTGGCGAGCGAATGCACTATTTCCATGTCGGATTCGGGTATCTCGCGTATGCCGAAGGCGACGGGCCGCTCCACGCCGTTCAGATTGTCGTTCAGACCGGAATCCGCGCTGACGAAAAGCGGCGCGCTTATGCGCAGAAGCTGCATGGAATCCGCGAACGTGTGTTCGAAGGTGTCCTTGACGAATTTGATCGCCTTTTCGGTCTGCTGAACCGATAATACGCTTTTATAGCCTTCTGGTATATATATGGAACGCATAATACTTCCTCTCCGTGCCTGTTTATTTTTCCGCCGCAGCCTTTTCGGCGGCGCGGCGGCAGGTGTCTTTTATTACTTCAAAGGATTTATCGCTTATCACGTGCTCTATGCGGCATGCGTCGTCGAGCGCGGTTTGCTCGTCCACGCCCAGATCCATCAGAACCTTCGAGAGCACCTGATGCCTTTCATAGATTTTGGAGGCTATTTCGTAGCCCTTGTTCGTGAGCGCGATATGCCCCGCCTTGTCGACCGTCACGCAGTTGTCCGCTCTCAGGCGCGACAGCGCGCGGCTTACCGAGGCGCGGGAAAAGCTCATCTCCTCGACCACGTCTATCGCCCGCACAACAGGCTGCTTCCTGCCCAGAACTAAAATCGTTTCGAGATACATTTCACCGGATTCGCGCATAGGAATAACTCCCTTACTGCAGATTAGTGTTTATTATACATAATCCCGGCGATACAGTCAAGCGTTATCGCGCGAGCTGAATGCCTCATCACGCAGCGGCGGTATCTGCCACGCGCCCGCTTAAGCCGTTTTTCTCCATTTATTCTCCCATTTCCCCTGAGAGGCGGCGCGAACGCAATAATTTTGTAAAATTTCAGAATATCGCTTGCATTGACTATAGTACTTGATTATAATAATCAAGTCTGCCCAAGAGTATGGGTTGCTTTTGTCGTCTATTTTCGACCGGCGCCCCCTTGCGGAATACGGGCGCTACGATTAATATAGGAGGTGTCATTATGGCATCGGATAAGAGAGTAAAGGTAGTTCTGGCGTGCTCCGAGTGCAAGCAGCGAAACTACAATACCATCAAGAACAAGAAGAACGACCCCGACCGTCTTGAGATGAACAAGTATTGCCGTTTCTGCAGAAAGCATACCTCTCACAAGGAAGCCAAGTAATCTGCCGCGGCAAAGCAAAGGATGTGTGAAACATGGCAGCTAACGACGTGAAAACACCCAAAACCGCCGATAACGGCGCGAAGAAGGGTCCTATCGCCTGGTGCGGCAGGCTTTTCAAAAAAATCGGCAAGGCCTTCTACAACATGTATCACGAGCTGAAGAAGGTTACCTGGCCCACCAAAAGCGCGCTTATCAACTATTCCATAGTTGTGCTGCTGTTCCTGGTGGTCATGGGCGTGATAATCGGCGTGTTCGACCTTGGCGCAAGCGCCGTGATCAAGCTGATCACCGGCTGACGGGGGAAACAACATGGCAGATAATGCCGCGATGAAATGGTATGTAGCGCATACATATTCGGGCTATGAAAACAAGGTAAAGGCCAATCTGGAAAAGTCCGTGGAAAACAACGGACTGCAGGATCTCATCGGCGAGGTATGCATACCCACCGAGGAGGTGCTCGAGGTCAGAAACGGCAAAAGCCACGTTATACAGCGTAAGCGCATGCCCGGCTACGTGCTGGTGCACATGGTGATGACCAACGAATCCTGGTACATCGTGCGCAACACCACCGGGGTGACCGGCTTTGTCGGCGCAGGCAACAAGCCCTCGCCCCTTTCAGACGAGGAATACGCGGATCTCATGGCGAGCATCCCCGTGACCCGTCTGGACGTACAGCTGAACGACGAAGTGCGCATACTGAACGGTATCTTCGAAAACTTCACCGGCCGCGTCTCCGCCATCGATCCGTCCGCCAAGCGCGTGACGGTAGTGGTAGAGATGATGGGACGCGCCACGAACGTCGATCTGGAGCTCGACGACGTGGTGCGCACTCAGGCCTGACACAGGCGTTCGTCAGCGGTTTTACCGCCCAGACGCCGCACAGCTACGCTTGCAAGCCCCTCGGGCTTTCAGGAAGTGGGAGGAGTATAAAGCGCTCCGCTTACACCACATTATTTTAAGGAGGAAACCCCTATGGCGAAGAAAGTTACTGCGCTTATCAAGCTGCAGGTCAACGCCGGCAAAGCAACCCCCGCGCCGCCTATCGGCCCGGCTCTCGGTCAGCATGGCGTGAACATCCCCGGATTCTGCAAGGAATTCAACGATCGCACCGCGAAGCAGGTCGGTCTGATCATCCCGGTCGTCATTACCGTGTATCAGGATCGTTCCTTCACGTTCATCACCAAGACGCCGCCCGCCGCCGTGCTGATTAAAAAGGCATGCGGTATAGAGCACGCTTCCGGCCGTCCCAACAAGGACAAGGTCGCCCATATCTCTCAGGCTCAGGTCAGAGAGATCGCCGAACTCAAGATGCCCGATCTGAACGCCGCTTCCATCGAAGCCGCCATGAGCATGATCGCCGGCACCGCACGTTCCATGGGCGTTGTCGTGGACGCCTGACACAACACCAAAACCGTGGGAGGACACAGCGCCGTTTGTACCACAGGGAGGAATAAGAATGAAAAGCGGAAAGAAATACACTGACAGCTTCAAGCTGATCGATCGCACCAAGCAGTATGATCCCGAAGAGGCGATTTCTCTGGTAAAGCAGACTGCCAAGGCGAAATTCGACGAGACGATCGAGATTTCCGTGCGTTTGGGCGTAGACCCCCGTCACGCGGATCAGCAGGTGCGCGGCACCGTCGTGCTGCCCAACGGCACCGGCAAAACCAAGAGCGTGCTCGTTATAACCAAGGGTCCCAAGGCTGACGAAGCCGCTGCCGCAGGCGCGGATTTCGTAGGTGCCGAAGACATGATCGCCAAGATTCAGGGCGGCTGGTTCGGATTTGACGTTTGTATCGCCACTCCCGACATGATGGGTCTGGTCGGCCGTCTGGGTAAAATACTGGGTCCCAAGGGCCTCATGCCGAACCCCAAGACCGGCACCGTCACTCAGGACGTCGCGAAGGCCGTAGCCGAAACCAAAGCCGGTAAGGTCGAGTACCGTCTGGACAAGACCGCTATCATCCACTGCCCCCTCGGCAAGGCTTCCTTCAGCGAGGAAAAGCTGACTGAGAACCTGCGCGCACTCATGGAGGCAATAATCAAGGCGAAGCCCTCCGCTGCGAAGGGCGCATACATAAAGAGCGCCGTCATTTCCAGCACCATGGGCCCCGGCATCAAGCTGAACAGCCTTAAATTCTAAGCTTCAAAAAATCCGGCCTGTACGAAAGTACGGGCCGGATTTTTATATGCACCGAAGCTAAATCTGTCAGGTAATTTAACTTGACAGATATTTTATTTCGGGATATAATACCTAAGCTGAACGAAGGGAGATGTGCGCCTGTGGAGAGACGTGTAGCAGCAAACCTTTTGCTGGATTTCTACGGAGCGCTGCTTACGGAGCACACGCGTGAAATACTGCGCATGTATCTGGAAGAGGACATGTCCCTGCAGGAGATCGCGGACACGCTGAGCATCAGCCGTCAGGCAGTGCACGACGCGCTGACGCGCGGCGAAAAGCAGCTTAGCGAATACGAGGACAAGCTGGGGCTGCTTAGACGCTTCAGAGATATGAAACTAAGGCTTGCGGAATGTACGCGCCTGCTGGAAACGGCAAAAGACGCCCTTAGCAAGGCCGAAGCGCTGCTTAACGGCATAGAAGCCGATTCGGACGCCTAAGCGTGCGCACACCGCAGATCCGTAAAGCAAAAATATTTGACAGGAAGTGAAAGCCGTGGCATTTGAAAACCTATCCGAAAAAATACAGGGCGCGTTCAAAAAGCTGAGCGGCCGCGGCAAGCTTACCGAGGCAGACGTAAAAGAAGCGATGCGCGACGTGCGCATGGCGCTGCTGGAGGCGGACGTAAACTACGCTCTGGTAAAGGATTTCGTCAAAAAGGTGACCGAGCGCGCCGTGGGCAGCGAGATACTGCAGTCGCTGACCCCTGCCCAGCAGGTCATAAAGATAGTAAACGAAGAGCTGACCGCGCTTATGGGCGGCACGAACGCCAAGCTCACCCACTCCCCGAGCGTGCCCACGATATACATGATGTGCGGTCTGCAGGGCGCAGGCAAAACCACTATGTGCGCGAAGCTCGGGCGTATGATAGCCCGCGAAGGCAAAAAGCCGCTGCTTGCGGCGTGCGACGTGTACCGCCCCGCCGCCATCAGGCAGCTGCAGATAGTAGGCGGACAGGCCGGCGTCGAGGTGTTCGAAAAAGGGCAGGGCGATCCCGTGCAGATCGCAAAGGAAGCCGTGGAGCACGCGAGATATTACGGCTTCGATCCCGTCATAATCGATACCGCCGGACGTCTCCACATAGACGAAAAGCTCATGCAGGAGCTTAAAGACATAAAAGACGCCGTCAAGCCGCAGGAGATCCTGCTGGTAGTAGACGCGATGACAGGTCAGGACGCGGTGACTGTAGCGGACACCTTCAACAAGGCGCTTAACGTGGACGGCGTGATACTCACTAAGCTCGACGGCGACACGCGCGGCGGCGCGGCGATCTCCGTAAAGGCGATCACGGGCAAGCCCATAAAATTCGCCGGCGTGGGCGAAAAGCTCGGCGATATAGAGCCCTTCCACCCCGACCGCATGGCGGGACGTATACTGGGCATGGGCGACGTGCTCTCCCTTATCGAAAAAGCGCAGGACATAATAGACGAAAAGGCCGCAGAGGATCTTGAGAAAAACCTGCGCGCTCAGAGGTTCACGCTGGAGGATTATCTCGCGCAGCTCAGGCAGATCAAAAAGATGGGCTCGGTAAGAGATATACTCAAAATGGTGCCGGGGCTGGGCTCCAAGATCGCAAGCGTCGACATAGACGAGGACAAGGTCGCGCGCGAGCAGGCCAAAAACGAAGCGATCATACTCGCCATGACGAAGGCCGAGCGACGCCATCCGGACATACTGAACGCCTCGCGCCGCCGCCGCATCGCCGCGGGCAGCGGCACTACCGTACAGCAGGTCAACCTGCTTATCAAGCAGTACGAGCAGGCCAAGGACATGATGAAGCAGGTAATGTCCTCCAAGGGCAAGGGCGCCATGATGCGCCGCATGATGAAGGGCATGAAATAGCGGATTGCCGGGAGCACCGGATTCCATATAACTTATACTTTCCGTATTATTCAAGGAGGAACATCAATGGTCAAGATTCGTCTTAAGAGAATGGGCATGAAGAAGGAGCCCTTCTATCGCGTGGTAGTATCCGACAGCCGCTCTCCCCGTGACGGCCGTTTCGTAGAGGAAATCGGCTATTATAATCCCGTGAGCGATCCCGCCGTAATCAAGCTCGACGAGGACAGAGCAAAGTACTGGCTCTCCACCGGCGCACAGCCCACCGATACGGTGCGCGGGCTTCTGAAGAAGAGCGGGCTTCTGTAAAGGAGCGCAATAATGGAGGTATCTTCTCTCGTCAGGTTTGTCGCGTGCTCGCTCGTGGACAAGCCCGACGCTGTTGACGTGCGCGAGGTCGACGGGCCCGAGTCCGTCATAATCGAGCTGCGCGTGGATCCCGACGACATGGGCAAGGTGATAGGCAAGCAGGGCCGGATAGCGAAATCTATCCGTTCCGTAGTCAAGGCCGCCACGGTAAAAAACGAAAAACCCGTGTTTGTCGAAATAGTATAACATATGTCGCCGCCCGGCGGGGGCGGCGGCTTTCGTTTTGCAGCGTATCGGATTTGCATGTCCGTATAATTTGTGCAATGAATATTCGTCTGGATCTGTTTATTACGTTTTTCAAAATCGGCGCGTTCACGTTCGGCGGCGGTTATGCGATGGTGCCACTTATTCAGGAGGAGGCCGCCGCGCGCAAGGGCTGGATAAGCGAAAGCGACATGCCGGACATACTCGCCATCTCCGAGAGCACGCCCGGGCCGATCGCGATAAACTGCGCCACGTTTGTCGGCTACAAAGCTGCAGGCGTGACCGGCAGCATATGCGCCACGCTGGGCGTGGTGCTGCCTTCGTTCCTTATAATTGCTCTGCTGGGCGCGCTGCTCGACAGGTACCGCGATCTCACGCCCGTAAAATACGCGTTTTTCGGCATACGCGCAGGCGTGCTCGCGCTGATCGTAAGGGCGCTGATCTCCATGTACAAAAAATGTCCCAAACAGCGGCTTTCGGACGTTTTAAACTGCAAAGGCGCAGCTCTGTTTCTTGCCGCTTTGCCCTACGCGCTGATGTGCACGGCGTTCGCGCTGGTCATGTTCGCGCATTTAAGCTCGATAGCCGTGCTGGCACTCTGCGCGGGGATAGGTCTGCTCACGTACCTGTACAGCCTCGGGAGGACAGAAAAATGACGCTCGTTTCGCTGTTTTTCATGTTCTTCAAGATCGGGCTGTTCACATTCGGCGGCGGTTACGCAATGCTGCCCCTGATCAGCGAGGAGATAACCCGGCGCGGCCTGCTCAGCGCGGAGGAGCTTACCAACTTCGTAGCGGTCAGCGAGTCCACGCCCGGGCCCTTCGCGGTAAACATCGCGACGTACGTAGGCCTGCATACGGCCGGCCTTGCAGGCAGCGTATGCGCGACTCTGGGCGTAGTGCTGCCCAGCTTCATCGTTATACTCGCGGTCGCGCATATTTATGAAAAATTCCGCCGCAGCCGCGTAGTGGCAGGCATAATGAGCGGTCTGCGTCCCGCGGTCGTCGGGCTGCTGGCGGCAGCGGCAGTCGGCATCGCCAAAACCGTGTTTTTCCAAAGCGGCTTCGTGCTGAGCGCAGCTTTGGCCGCTTCAGCGCTGATATTCGCGCTTATACTGTATCTGAGTCTGAAAAAAGTACATCCCATAAAGCTGATAATACTTTCCGCAGGTCTGGGCATGGCCGTCATGTACACGCTGAGCGCCCTCGGCTGCGCCTGAGCCGGAGAGAACGTAACTTTGCCGCAGCGCCTAATCTGCGGCGGCAGGTCATGATAACGGACGGCAAAGCCCGTCACGTTCACGCTTCCAGCAAAACGCCCCGCGAGCATGGCCAGGCGCAGCTTCAGGCCGTGGTTTTACTGTCCACGTCTGACACATCGCGTCAACGCTAACGCCAAGCGCTTTGGCACAGCTGTCAATGCGGCGTTCGAACGATATCATCAAAAATCCGAAAAACAAAGCGGCGCGGCTGCATAAAAAGCACGGGCCGGCGCAGACAATTTCCGCGTCAGCCCGTATTTATAACAGCTTTTAAACGGTTTTACATGGTTACGGCTTTGGGATTCTCGCCGAACAGGAAGCGGCCTATCGCGCCTAAGTGCTCGCGGAACCAGTTGCAGTTGAAGCCGTCGGCGCCGCTGCCGGCCTCCACCGCACGCAGTACTACGACTGCCAGGGCAAGTATCAATACGGCAATTACGATACCCTTTATGACCATCAGCAGATTCTGACCGAAGCTGACGTCTTCATCGTCGTCGTCATCGTCGTCATCGTCGTCATAATCTTCATCATCTTCGTCAT
>JAFYFC010000035.1 GCA_017543905.1 Clostridia bacterium | reverse complement strand
GCTGACGACGGTCATTTGATCCGCGCGCCCCGAGGTGCCTTCGGTCGGGGCTCCGCCCCTCCCTTCGGCTCCTCGGGGGATGGCTCTGCCAGAGCTGCTGTGGTCCAGTAAATTCGGTCTCACATCATTGACAAATGAACACTCAGTATAATTTAGCTTGACATAAGCGCAAAACAGTGATATTTTATGCTTGACGAATTTGCGCGCAGGCACGCGCAAGCAATACGGAGGTTTTTATGAAGCGTTTTATGGACGAGGATTTCCTGCTCTCAAGCGAAACGGCCCGAAAGCTGTATCACGAATATGCCGAAAGCATGCCGATAATCGATTACCACTGCCACCTTAGTCCTAAGGAGATATATGAAAACAAGCCCTTCCGGAACATCACGCATCTGTTTCTGGGCGGCGACCACTACAAATGGCGACTGATGGCTTCTATGGGCGTGGACGATAAATTCATACGCGGCGACGGCGACGAATACCTGAAATTCATCGAATACGCAAAATGCATTCAGCGCGCGATCGGAAACCCCCTGTACCACTGGACGCATCAGGAGCTCAAGCGGGTATTCGGGATTAGCGAACCTCTTACGGAAGCAAGCGCTCCCGCGATCTGGGAAAAATGCAACGAGCTGCTCGCGACGCCCGACTATCTGCCCCGCAGACTGATAGAACGCTTTAACGTCAAGGTTGTCTGCACAACCGACGACCCCGCGGATACGCTGGAGTATCACGAGGCGCTTAGCAAGGACGCGAGCTTCCCCGTCAAGGTGCTGCCCACCTTCAGACCCGATAAGGCGGTCAAGGTAAATCTTGCCGGCTTCAGCGAATATATCAAAACGCTGTCGCAGGTCTCCGGCGTTTCAATTAATTCTCCCGAGGACGTCGTCAAGGCGCTTGGCGTGCGCGCCGAGTATTTCGCCGCGCGCGGCTGCCGTATATCCGATCACGCGCTGGATACCGTGCCCTGCGCCGAAACCGACATGGCGCTGGTGAACGCCGCGTTTGAAAATGCGATGCGCGGCGAAGTGCCCGCCGAGGCCGAGACCGACAACTACCGCGGCTACGTAATGATAAAGCTCGGCGAAATTTACAACCGGCTCGACTGGGCGCAGCAGTACCACATGAACGCGCAGCGCAACAACAATACGAACATATTCAAAAAATACGGTGCCGACGTGGGCTTCGACTCAATCAGCGACGCGCCTATCAGCGAACAGCTTAACAAGCTGCTTGACGCACAGGAGAAAAACGGCTGCCTGCCGCGCACGATACTGTATTCACTGAATCCCGCCGCAAACTACGTATTGGGCACCACGATAGGCAATTTCCAGACGCACGGCGGCGTTTACGGAAAAATGCAGTTCGGCTCGGCCTGGTGGTTCTGCGATCAGCTGGACGGCATGCGCGACCAGATGAAAACGCTCGCGGCGCTGGGCGCGTTAAGCGCGTTCGTGGGCATGCTCACGGATTCGCGTTCCTTCGTGAGCTATCCAAGACACGAATACTTCCGCCGCATACTCTGCGACATTATCGGTCAGTGGGTCGAAAACGGCGAGTATCCCGAGGATTACGATACGCTTAAGGAAATCGTGCAGGGCATCTGCTACGAAAACGCCGAAAAATACTTTAAGTTCTGACCATGCGCGTCATATACGCAGAACAAATAAAACAAACCGTAAAGCGGCTGATATACGAAGCGAACTTCTTTATAAGCAGCGACATCTCCGCGGCGATAGACGCAGGCATTTTGGCGGAGACGTCGCCGGCAGCCGTAAGCGCGCTTGAACAGATACGCCTGAATTACAAAATCGCCGCCGAAGAACGTATAGCCGTATGCCAGGATACGGGCATGTGCATCGTATTTGCTGAAGTCGGGCAGGACGCGCACATAGAGGGCGGCGGTTTTGATGCGGCGATAAATTCCGCCGTAAGCGAGGCGTACGGGGAGTTTTATCTGCGCAAAAGCGTGGTAAGCGATCCCCTATACGACAGGACGAATACCCGCGACAACACGCCCGCGGTGATCCATGCCCGCATAGTGGGCGGCGAAAGCATACGCCTGCTCGTGATCTGCAAGGGCTTCGGCAGTGAAAACATGTCTGCCGTAAAAATGCTGAAGCCCGCCGAGGGCGAAGCCGGCGTGCTCGATTTTATCGTTGATACCGCTGCGAAGGCAGGCGCGAACGCGTGCCCGCCTATGATACTGGGCGTATGCGTGGGCGGCACGTTCGAGCAGGCCGCGCTTTACGCAAAGCTCATGACCGCGCGCGGAGTAGACAGCGCGAACGGGGATGTGCGGTACGCGCAGCTCGAACGCACGGCGCTTGAACGTATAAACAGCCTCGGCATCGGTCCCGCCGGACTCGGCGGCAAAACCACCTGTCTCAAGGTAAACATACACGCGCTGCCCACGCACATCGCGGGGCTGCCTGCGGCGGTAAACGTATGCTGTCATGCGTCGCGGCACGCGGAGGCGGTTATTTGAATGGATACGATAAAGCTTACGCTGCCGCTGAAGGAAGAGGACATACTCCGGCTTAACGCAGGAGACTGTGTGCTGTTAAGCGGAAAAACGTACACGGCGCGCGACGCAGCGCACAAGCGTATCGCTGAAGCGCTCGCAAAAGGAGAGCGCCTGCCCTTCGATTTAAGCGGCGCTTCCATATATTACGCAGGGCCAGCCCCGGCTTCCCCGGGACACGTGATAGGGCCCTGCGGTCCCACGACCTCCGGCCGTATGGACGCGTATACGCCGCAGCTGCTGGCGCAGGGCCTGAAATGCATGATAGGCAAGGGCGAACGCAGTCAGATAGTCAAAGAAGAGATCGCAAGGCACCGCGCGATGTATTTCGTATGTGTGGGAGGTGCAGCCGCGCTGCTTGCGCGCCATATAACCAACTGCCGCACAGTGTGTTATGAGGACCTCGGCACAGAGGCCGTGCGCGAGCTTACGCTATGCGACTTCCCCGCATTTGCGGCGCTCGACCTGCGCGGCGGAGATATTTACAGGCGCTGATTTTCGCAAAATCGCACTGACATACTCAAAAACGTCAGGCTTCCGGCAGCTTGTGTTTAAACTGCCGGAAGCCTTAATCCTGCTTTGGCGCCTCTCACTCGGCTTTGAAGCCTCCGTTTATATATGACGCCAGCATATCGCTGATACGGGCGTTGCGCCCGCCGCGGTTTACTATTATATCCGCGTAATTTACGTACGCGCGTATATATTTTTCGTACATAGGCTTTACTGTGGCCATATACTGCTCCGCGATACCGTTTATATCGCGGCCGCGTTCGAGTATGTCGCGCTTAATGCGGCGCAGAAGGCAAATATCCGGATCGACGCTGATATAGATTTTGAAATCCATTTCGTCGCGCAGACGTTCGTCGTGAAATGCGTGTATCCCTTCGATTATCACGGTGTCCGGCGGCTGTATAAGCTCGCCTGCGATGTCTGCCCTGCAGTGCTGCTTATAATCGTATGCCTTGCGCGTGATCGGCTTGCCTGCCTTGAGACACTTCAGATCGTACAATAATTCGTCGTGCTCGAACACGTCCGGCTCGTCGTAGTTGATTTTGCGCCTCTCCTCCATCGGAAGATACGCGTGGTCGCGGTAATACGCGTCCTGATTGAGCAGCAGAGTGCTGCCGCGCAGTCTCTGCTGAAGCTCCAGCGCCAGCGTGGATTTGCCCGAGCCGCTCGCGCCGCAGATACCTATCGTAAGCATATGCTACTCCTTTAAAGCCGCGCGCAGCTCGCGCTTTTTTGCTTCCGCGCTTGTAAGCATGCTCTCGGCGTGCTTGAGCCCGCTGTCCTCGCCTCCGGCGCCGCCCACGAGCCTTGCAAGCTCGCTTATCCTGCCCGCGTGGTCCAGCTGCGCGACGTGCGAGCCGGTGCGGCCGTCCGTTACGGTCTTTTCGACACGGAACTGCGTGTCCGCGAGCGCGGCGATCTGCGCAAGATGCGTGACCGCGATGACCTGTCTTTCGGCGGCGAGCACGCTCATTTTTTCGCCGACCGTCTCCGCCATGCGTCCAGAGATTCCCGTATCTATCTCATCGAATATCATTGTGCCGATGCCGTCGTTTTTTGCAAGTATGACCTTGAGCGCCAGCATGAAGCGCGATATCTCGCCGCCGGACGCTATCGCCGTCAGCGGACGCAGCGGCTCGCCGGGATTGGGCGATATCATGAACTGCACGTCCTCGGCTCCGCCCGGGGCGATCTCGCGGCGCGGCTCGAACTCGCATTTAAGCTGCGTGCGCTCCATACCAAGCTGCTTTAACTGCTCCATGATCTCGCCTTCGAGCAGACGCGCGTATTCGCGGCGCTTTTCGGTCAGCCTTGCGGCGGCGGCGCGCAGCACCTTCTCCGCAGCGTTGTACTCTTCTTCGAGCTCCTCCCTGCGGCTGTCTATGTTCTTAAGCGTTTCAAGCTCCTGAGCAGCTCTTTTGCCGAATTCCAGCACGTCCGCAAGCTCAGGGCCGTATTTGCGCTTCAGACGCTTTATCTCTTCGAGCCTGTCCTGCACGCGCTCTTTCTCGGCAGGATCGAACGAAAGCTCCTCGTAAATCGACTGTATCTCGTAACCTATATCCTTGACCTCGCACAAAAGGCTTTCGAGCCTTTCGGCAAGCAACGCGCAGGTTTCGTCCACGTCGGAAACGCTGCCCAGCGCGTCCGCGGCCTTCTTGAGGCTGTCCTGCGCGCTCAAGCTCTTGCCGCTGCCCAGATAAACGCGCTCGTAAGCTGTTCGCATGTTGTCGGAAAGCTTTTCCGCGTTCTCGTACAGCCGGTTTTTGCGTTCAAGCTCTTCCTCCTCCCCGATCTTCAGCTTCGCCGCAGAGATTTCCTTCGACTGCATCGTAAGTATGTCGAAGCGCTGCGATAAATTCTTTTCGTCCTCGTTCAGCTTGTCGAGCGCGCGCCGCGCCTGTGAATACTGTGTATATGCAGCCTGCATTTCGGTTTTCAGAGGCGCGATGTCTTTATCTCCGAACGAATCGAGATACGCAAGGTGATAGGAGGCGTCAAGCAGACGCTGGTGCTCCTGCTGACCGTGCAGGTCTACTATAAGCGATGTGAACTCCCTGAGCGTGCCCAGCGGTACCACGCAGCCGTTTATACGGCAGATGCCGCGCCCGCTGCTGGTCAGTTCGCGGCTGACCTCGACATAACCGTCGTCGTACTCAAGCTGCATGCCTTCCAGAAAAGCGCGCGCGGCCTTACTTTCGCCGATGTCGAACAGTGCGCGCACGCTGCCCTTTTCCTCGCCAGTGCGTACCAGCTCGCGTCCGCCCCTTTGCCCCAGGGCGAGGTTTACACAGTCTACCACGATCGATTTGCCTGTGCCGGTTTCACCCGTAAGCACATTCAGCCCCCGCGTAAATTCTATGCGGAGGCTTTCGATCAGGGCTATGTTTTTTATATTGAGCTCTGCCAGCATTTAAGCACGCTTTCCCGTAAGATTGCGGAATTTTTGTATCGTTTCGTCTACGTCCTCAATGTTCTGCACTATAACGAGCACGGTGTTGTCGCCCGCGATCGTGCCGATTATTTCCGGCCAGTCAAGGTTGTCTATGACCTCCGCCGCCGTTTGGGCAGATGCGGTCATCGTTTTAAGTACAATGAGATTGCCCGCGCTGCGTATCGAAAGCACCGCCTCTGAAAATATGCGCAGGTATCTGTCGCTCGACGTCGTGTCGCTTCTGTCTGCCGGAGCATATTTATACGTACCGTTTGCGGAGAGCACCTTTACCAGCCGCAGCTCCTTAATATCGCGCGAAACAGTGGCCTGCGTAACGTCGACGCCGCATAAGCGCAGTTCGTCGGCCAATTCCTCCTGTGTTTCTATGTCCTTAGCAGCTATTATCTCAAATATCAGCGCATGCCGCTTGCTTTTCATAAGAATACCCCGTTCTTGCGTTTTTGTATATTATAATGCATAAATGCATGAATATACAAGCATAAAACCGTTAACGGCAAAAGTTAACATTTGCACGCTCTACGACCTCATATATGACGGTACGGTCGAACGCGCTTTCGGGCGGGGCGTTTCTGAGCAGCAGCAAAAATTCGATATTCCCTTCCGGCCCGCGTATAGGCGAATAGTCAAGCGCGCGCACTGCGATTTTGCTCTCCTCGCAGAACTCTATGATGCCTTCTATCACCTCGCAGTGCACATCCTTGCTGCGCACGACGCCCTTTTCTCCAACCTTCTCTTTTTCAGCTTCAAACTGCGGTTTGATTAGCGCCACGAAATCGCCGTCAGGCTCGAGCACAGAAAGCGCCGCAGGCAGCACCGCCTTAAGGGAAATAAACGAAACGTCTGTCGCTCCGAAGGACGGGCGCTCCTCAAACATATCGCCCGTCAGGAAGCGCGCGTTGGTGCGTTCCATGCAGACGACCCTGCTGTCCGAACGCAGACGCCAGTCCAGCAGATTGTAGCCCACGTCTACGCTGTATACGCGTCTTGCGCCCTGTCTGAGCATTATATCGGTAAAGCCGCCGGTAGAAGCGCCGACGTCTATGCAGACCTTGCCCTCAGCGGATATGTCGAACGCCTCGAACGCCTTTTTCAGCTTGAACGCGCCGCGGCTGACGTACGCGTCGAGCACGCCCTTTATGCGCAGTAGCGCAATATCCTTTATTTTATCGGATGGCTTAAGTATTTTTTCCGTGCCGTACAGCGCCCGCCCTTCCATAATGAGCGCCGCCGCCAGGCGCGTATCCTCCGCAAGATTCGCGCGCACGAGCGCTTCGTCTGCCCGCAGCGTCATTTGAACGTCTCCGTTTTTTCGAGCACGTATGCCGCCAGCGCGTCCGCGTCAAGCCCGCACATATTCAGCTGCTCCCGCACGCTGCCGGCAGGCAGGTACATATCCGGCACGGTTTTTATATAAACGTTCGCGGCGCTGCGCATACGCTGCAGATATGCGCAGACGGCTTCCCCAAGACTGCCGGCGCACACGCAGTCCTCAAATACGAATACGTGCGAATACGTATGTGCAATACGCTTAAGCGTGTCTTCGTCAAGAGGTTTTAAAAATCTCGCGTTGAAGACGGCTGCATTTATGCCTCTTTGCTCAAGGAAAGCAGCTGCCGCCTGAGTCTCCAAAAGCATCTGGCCGTACGCTATCAGACACACGTCGCCGCCCGCTTTTACCTCGCTCCACTCGCCCATGCCGAAAGCGCATACGGCGTCAGAATCTGGCAGCTGCTTTGGGTATCTGATCGCAAAAGGCGCGTCCGCGCACAGGCTTAACTCGAGCATACGCTTAAGCTCGTAAAGATTTGCCGGAGAACCGATAATCAAATTCGGCAGCGCGCGCAGAAAGCTTAAATCGAACACGCCCTGATGCGTTTCTCCGTCCCTTCCCGTAAGGCCTGCGCGGTCTATAAGCAGGGTTACAGGCGCTTTGTTCAGGCAGATATTCACGTTTATCTGGTCGCAGGCTCTTTGCAGAAACGTCGAATACAGCGCGAGATACGGCTTCATGCCGCTTAACGCCATACCCGCCGCCAGCGCGCAGGCGTGCTCCTCGGCGATGCCCACGTCGAAGCACCTGTCGGGATACTCTGCTGCAAACCCCAAAAGCCCCGTGCCGGAAAGCATCGCCGCCGAGACTGCGCATATACGTTTGTCCTGCCGCGCTTTATCTGCGAGCCAAGCGCTTGCCTCTTTTCCGCATGACGGAAAAGAGGGCTCGACGCTTTTACCGCTTTTAACGTCGAACGCCTCCACACCGTGAAACGGCGCGGGATCGTTTTCCGCGGGAGCATAGCCTTTGCCCTTGCGCGTGACGCAGTGTATAACGACGGGTCTGTCGTAATTTCGCGCGTTCTTAAATACGCGCTCCATTTCGGCAATATCGTGCCCGTCGATAGGACCGAGATACTCTATATCGAGACTGTCGAAGAACAGGTCGTTTACAAGCAGGGCTTTAAGCGCGTCCTTGAGACCCGAAAGCACTCTGACCGGCCCCTTGCCGCCCTTGGGCAGGCGTTGCAGCTTTCCGCGCACGAATTGCTTCATGCTGCGGTAAACGCTGCTCTGCCTCATATGGGTCAGATGACGGCTCATCGCTCCCACGTTGCGGGAAATGCTCATTTCGTTGTCGTTAAGAAGTATGATGAGTCGCGCCTTGCTCTGTCCCGCGTCGTTAAGCGCCTCGTAGCACATACCGCCCGTGAGCGCGCCGTCGCCAAGAAACGCCACGACCTCGTGCTTTTCGCCCTTAAGGTCGCGGGCGCGCGCCATGCCCAGGGCTATGGAAAGGCTGTCCGAGGCATGTCCGGAGCACACGGTATCGTATTCGCTCTCGCCTACGCGGGTAAAGCCGCTTATGCCTCCTGCCTGTCTCAGCGTGTCAAAGCAGGCGTACCTGCCCGTAAGCAGCTTGTGCGCATACGCCTGATGACCCACGTCGAACACGATTTTGTCGCGCGGCGCGTCGAATACCGCATGCATCGCGATAATCATCTCGACACAGCCTAAATTCGACGCGAGATGACCTCCGTTTTGCGAAACGGTCTGTATGATTTTTTCGCGTATTTCTTCCGCGAGCGCGTATTTGCGGCTTATGTCAAGCTGCTTTATATCCGCGGGAGAACCGATATGTTCAAGCATCAATGGTTTCTTTCGTACATGTCTGTGACGAGCGTTCTGAAGAAATCGGCGTCGCTGCCGAAGCCTTCAAGCGCCGAGAGGGCTTCGTTTTTAAGCTCAAGCGCTTTAAGCTGCGCACCCTCGAGCGAATACGCGCTGACCGCCGTGAGCTTGCACTGCGCGGCGTCCTTGCCCTTCGTCTTGCCGAAGGCGTCCGCCTCTGCAGTGACGTCGAGTATGTCGTCAGTTACCTGAAACAGAATACCGAACGCACGGGCATATTTTTCAAGCGCGTCAAGCTCCGACGCGGCAGCGCCCGCAAGGCGCGCACCTGCGGTCACCGCGCCTCTGAACATCGCCATCGTTTTGCCCGCGTGTATATAGCTAAGCAGTTTATCGTCGGTTATCCGTTCCTTCTCGCAGTACAGATCCGCGCACTGCCCCGCCACCATGCCGGTGACGCCCGCTTCGCGCGCAATGTCTGACATCGCGCTCAGGCACAAATGCGCCTTTTCAGGATACCGCTGCGCGGCCTTCAGCATCACTTCGAATGCGTACGTGAGCAGTCCGTCGCCTGCAAGTATCGCCTGACCCACACCGTATACCACGTGGTTCGTAGGTTTTCCGCGCCGCAGCGTATCGTCGTCCATGCCCGGCAGGTCGTCGTGGATCAGAGAATAAGTGTGTATCATTTCGAGCGCGCAGGCAAAATCGAGCGCAGCAGCGGCGTCTCCGCCCGTCAGCTCGCACGCTGCGAGCAGCATTACCGGACGCAGCCGCTTCCCGCCTGCCATCAGGCTGTAGCGCATCGCATCAAGAAGCAGCGCAGGCGCCTCGCCCTGCGCAAACTCCGCGCTCGGCGCGGGAAACAGCTCATTAAGCCTTTGTTCGGTCATGCGCTTGTATTCGTCATACGTTCTCATCGTCCGCGTCTCCTTCAAGCACGTTGTCGCCCTCGCCCGTAAGCTCGATTATGCGCGCGTCGCCTTCGTTAAGTATCGCCTCTAACTTTTTGTACAGCTTCACTCCGGTCTGATACGCCTTAAAGGAATCCTCAAGCGTTACAGCGCCCGTTTCAAGCTGGGTGACGATTTCCTCGAGCTTTGAAAGCCCGCTTTCAAATGTGAGTTTTTCAGCCATTGTGCACTCTCCTGACCGCTTTGATATCCGCGTCGAATTCTCCGTTCAAAAGCTCCACGGTAACGCCCTGTGAGTTGTCCAGCTCGCCTATATCGCTTACCAGAGCGTTTCTCTGGCGGACGCACGCGTAACCGCGCTTTTTGATATTGTCCGGATTCAGAGTTTCAAGCACTCTGAAATCGTTCTGCAGACGTATGCGCTCCGCCTTAAGACGCTGCTTCTGAGCGTTCAAAAGCCGCGTTCTCAGTTCCTCGGCCGCTTCGCGCCTGGGCTTTATGAGCACGTCCGCCGGTCTTCTGAACAAAACGCTTCTGGTCAGCGCGGTGAGGCGCAGACGCCGCGTTTGCTGTGCGCTTCTGAAGGCGTTAACAAGCCGCGTGACGAGCGAGCGCAGCTGAGCCTCAAGCTCGCGCACGTCCGCAACTGCGATCTCCGCGGCGTTCGACGGAGTCGACGCTCGCAGGTCGCTGACGAAATCCGCTATGGAAAAATCCGTCTCGTGACCTACGCAGGAGATTACCGGCGTGCGGCAGGCATATATCGCGCGCGCCACCGCCTCTTCGTTGAACGGCCACAGGTCCTCTATGGAGCCGCCTCCGCGCCCGACGAGTATCACGTCCGCGCGTCCGTCCTCGTCAAGACGCCTGACGGCGCGGGCGATTTCGTACTCCGCGCCCTTTCCCTGTACGGCGCAGGGCACTATCAAAATGTTCACACGAGGATTGCGTGCACGCGAAACCTTGATTATATCCCGTATCGCCGCGCCGCTCAGCGAGGTGGCCACGCCTATGGTCTTAACCTTGTACGGGATGGGCTTTTTGTGTTCAATGTCGAACAGGCCTTCCAGCTCGAGCCGCGACTTAAGCTGTTCGAATCTTGCGTAGAGGTCTCCGCGCCCCTCCTCGCTCATGGCGTCGACCGTGAACTGGTAGCGTCCGGCAGGTACATATATGCTGATCTGTCCTCTCGCCAATACCTTTTTGCCCACGGCAGGTATAAAGCGGAGCAGCTGTACGCTGCTGCGCCACATGACGCAGCTTATCATCGAGCCTTCGTCCTTGAGCGTAAAATACGCATGCCCGCTGCCGGCCTGCACACGGAATTCGCTTATCTCGCCCTTCACGGATACGCGTCTGAGCAGAGCGTCCGAAACCAAACGCTCTCGCACATAAGAATTAAGCTCGGTAACCGTGATTATCCTGTCAGGCATTAAACGCCTCCGCGGCGATAATGGTGTTTTCAAGCAGCATGGCGATCGTCATCGGCCCTACGCCGCCCGGTACGGGCGTGATGAATGCAGCTTTTTCGGCTGCCGAATCGAAATCGACGTCTCCGCACACCGTGCCGTCAGAAAGCCGGTTGATCCCGACGTCTATCACCGTGCAGCCCGGTTTAAGGAATGAGCCGTCCAATATGCGCGCTTTGCCTACCGCGCACACGACTATGTCTGCATTTTTCAGATGGTATTCAAGGTCTTTCGTTTTTGAATGGCAGAGCGTGACCGTGCAGTTTTCCCTTTCGAGCATTACCGCAAGCGGTTTCCCGACTAGGTTGGAACGCCCGATAACGACAGCGTTTTTGCCGCTCAGTTCTATTCCGGTCGTCTTGATGAGCCTTATGCAGCCCTTCGGCGTGCACGGCTCGAGCAGTGCGCTGCTTTGCAAAAGCTTGCCTGCGTTATAGGGATGAAAGCCGTCTACGTCCTTTAGCGGCGAAATCGCTTCGAGCACACGCTGCGTTTCTATTTGCGCAGGCAGCGGCAGCTGCACGAGTATACCGTGCACGTCCGCGCTTGAATTCAGCTTTTCGATAAGCGCGATAAGCTCGCTTTGCGCTGTATCCGCGCTTAAACGGTATGTGGACGCGGCGATGCCTGATTTTTCACAGGCTTTTTCCTTGTTGCGCACATAAATCTTGCTGGCGGGATCGTCGCCTACGAGTATGACCGCCAGTCCGGGCTTGTGCGAATGCTTCTGCGCGAATTGCTCCGCTCTTTCCTTTAATCTGCCGCGCACCTCGGCGGCGATGGCCTTGCCGTCAATTATTGTCGCCATATTTACCTCGCATGAACATTTCTTCGCCTATCAGCGCGCAGCCGCACGCGTTGTCACCGGACAATTCCGACCGCGCCCAATGCAGCGCGACGTCTGAAGCAAGCTTATTGAGCCTTAGCGGCAGCAGTCGCCTGAGCAGACCCGACGACGCCACGCCGCCCGCCAGCAGCACATGCTTTACGCCGATATCGGACACGGCTCTTGATATCATACGCGCTATCGTGCGCGCAAGAAAGGAATAGACCTCCGCCGCGACGTCGCATTTATCGCAGCCGCCCGCGAGGAGCTGTTTGATCTTATTCTCCGCGCCCGAAAACGAGCACGTATCGCCGCTTTGACTTACGGGTATCAGCGAGGCCGATTTACCGCATAAGGCCAGCTTTTCAAGCTCCGGTCCGCAAGGGAACCTGAGTCCCATATATACGCCCGTCCGGTCCACGAGCTGACCCGCATTTAAATCGTTTGTGCCGCCGAGCGTGCGTATGTCAAGGTTTTCATTTACAAGCAGCAGCTGAGTAGTGCCGCCGGACAGGTGCAGCGCGAGGAATTTTCCCGCCGGCATATCGGTATCGACCAGCGCAGCGCGGACGTGCCCCTGCTGATGCGACGTATAATACACCGGCACGCCGAGACAGGCACCTATACTTCGCGCAAACGACGCGCCCACCATAAACACCGGCATATAGCTGTCGTCCTCCGGACGCGGGCGCGACGAGGCGCAGACTGCGGAAATTCTTTCGTCATACGCATTCCCAAGCAGCTCTTCAAGCAATTCCGGCAGCGCGCGCATATGGCGGAACACGCCCTCGGACTGTCTCAGTCCCCGTTCGCCGACATCGACCTCCAGCAGCCTTCGCTGCGAATTAATTATGCGCCCGCCGCTTACCAAAGCGGCGGACGTAGTATAACAGCTTGTATCTATGCCAAGTACGGTATCAGGCATCGGCTCTCCTCGCAATGCTGCCGAGCACACCGTTAATAAACGCGCCTGCCTTGTCGGTAGAATACGTGTTTGCAAGCTCCACAGCCTCGTTTATTACTATGCCCGCGCCCATATCCGTATAGAGCAGCTCGTATACAGCAATCAAAAGTATCGCATGGTCTACCTTTGAAAGGCGTTCGAGCGACCAGCCTTCTGATAAGAATTCGCTGATCTTTTCATCGAGCTTTGTATAATTTGCCTTTACGCCTTCAAACAGTGCAGTCATAAACTCCGCTTCGTTCTCCGCGGGATCGATTTCGAGCAGACCGATAAGTGTGTCGTTTCCGCCTTCGCCGCCCATTTCCCACTCGTAAACAAGCTTCATCGCACAGGCTCGCGCGCTTCTTCTGTCCACGTGAATATACCTCTCACTCAGCCTTGGGCGCTTCGGCTTCGCCTTCAAGCTTGTCGGACGCAGTGTCGCTTAAATATTTCTGATAGGTCATTTCGGCGTTTTCACGGTTTTCCTTGTCGAAGCTTATGCAGCTTACATGAACGTCGACGTTCTTTACTGTCATACCCGTCATGGTCTCTATAGTCTTTTTTACGTTTTCCTGAATATTCCGGCAAACGTCCTGTACGGAATAGCCGTATTCCGCGACGATGGTGACGGAGACGCTTACAAGCTCGTCCTTTACGTCTACCTTGACGCCTTTTGTGAGAGCTTTAATGTTCAGCGCGTTTTTTCTGGACTTTTTGTCGGCGACCAGACCGCTGTAGCGCACGCCGCCCGCGATCCCCTCGACCTCGGTAAGCGAAAGCCCCGCGATAGTTGCAAGCACGTCAGACGCAAAGCAGATCTTTGCGTTAGTTCCGTTATTCAGATTGCAGTTCATGCTCAGATTTTCAGGCATTGCAATTCCCTCCGTTTCAATATCTGAATTATAACAGATACAAACGAAAAACGCAAATGCTTGCGCAATACTTAAACAAATACTAAAACTTCGGATAAAATACGGGCTGCCGGAAGCGGCAGCCCGTAACGAGTTTTAGAGATTATGCGTTTTTCGCAGCCTTGCGCTTTTCTTCGATGCCGAGATAAAGCTGCAGGCAGCCTGCTATCAGAAGCAGCACGCAGATTATTATGTGAGTCGTTCTGGCGCCCTTCATGCCCAGCTTCAGGAAGCTGCTGCTGAGGTACGCGATAAGTCCCACGATACCCGCTGCAGCCGGGCAGATGCCGGATGCGAACGAATCTCTGAAGACGATTGCAAGCACTGCGCCCGCAACGCACAAGAGGAGCAGCAGGATCGGAACGAGCACTACGTCATTTATGAAGTAGTTCTTGATCTTGTACTCGAGCGTGCCGCTCGTGAACTCAGTGTAGTCGTTCGGGAAGGCTACGAAGCCGAGTATCGAGAGCGTCTTGACGGAGTCGTATTTGAAGCTAACCGCGAAGTCGGTCTCATCCGTCTTCCAGTCCTTGCCGGAAGCTTCGTCAGTATACTTAAGGGTAAGCTTGCCTTTGTTCGAAAGCGCAACCTTTACGGGTATCTCCATAAGAGCGCCTTCGTCGCTTGCTTCCTTCTCGATAGCGTCAAGAGTCTTGCTGTCGATCAGCAGCTCTTCGTCGCTGATCGAGTAACGCCTGACATCTTCATAGGTCTTGGCGGAAGCAGCAGCGTCTTCGGTTTCGGTCGTAGCTGCAGATGCGGCCTTCGCGTAACTGTCCTTGATCTTGGCGAGCGCCTGTATGCAGCCGTCGATGGCGGTCACGGCTTTGGCGGACTTGTCGGAGGTAGCCTTCTGACTGCCGCTCTTGAGCGCGCTTGCCGAAAGGCTTGCGGCGGCTGCGGAAGCAGACGCGGCTGCTGCGCTTTCGTCCTTGTGCTGTGCAAGATTGCCGTAGATCGCATTGTCGCGGTCCTCAGCGCTCATCTCGCCCGCGATGATCTCGAGCATGTTGTCGATAGCGGCAGGCGCCTTGTCCTTGGGATCCAGCGCGCCGTTTTTCTCCATAAACTCGGTGTAAAGCGCGTTCAGATCGGTCTTGTTCAAGGTAGTCTTGCGGTTGCTGGCGAAGTTCGTCAGAGCGTTCTTCTGGCCGGATTTGTCTGTCGCGGCCGCTTTGTAGAGGTCCGGATAAGTGGTCTTCAAATAAGCTTTGAAATCGTCGAGATTTACTTCGCTGTACTGTACCTTGTAATCGTCGGGGTAAGCGGCCTTGAGCGCTTCGCCGTCTACCTTGCCGTCTTTGTACCAGCTGCAGTCGGTACCCATGGCCTGCATGAGCGCGACCTGCTTTTCGACGGTATTTACCGGATTTTCCTTAATGTAAAGCTCGTACAGCTCCTGCTGCTTTTTGTCGTTTCTGGTGAGAAGCTCGTATTCGAGGTAGTTGGACTTGGCCTTGGCGTAGTCGTTGGCGGCAAGATCGTCTGCGTTCAGCTTGGCATAGTCGTCTGCATATACCTCTGTCAGCATGGTCTTGAACTCGTCGGGATACAGGTTGACGAGCGCCAGGTTATAGCCTGCGGCGTCTGCAGTCTTGATTTCTTCAAGAACGGTCAGAAGGTCGTCCTTGGCCTCCGGCAGAATCGCGAGCGCCTCGTCGAGCGTTTTGACGCTCTTTATGAGATTGTCTTCGGCATCGTAGAAATCCGCCGCCATCTGCTGCTTGTTAGCGGCATAGTAGCTGTTAAGTATGTTAAGAGCTACCTGCGCGTCGGAGCCGATGTCGTAACGGGCGGCGAAATCCGCGTACAGCGCAGTCTTTTCGTCGTTGGTAAGCTCTATCATCTTTATGGTATAAAGATTTTCCTTCGCGTTGTCCCTGGACTTGAAGGGCTCGTACTTCGAAGCGTATTTGTTAGCCGTGAAGCTTGCGAAAGACGCGTAATTCTGATCCATGCAGTAGTACTTTTCGTAGCCCACAGTGTCATCGCCCAGTGCGGCAGTGTACACTGCGTTGACCAGCTTGACTATTACGTCGTTCTCCTTGAGACCGGGCTTCTGCGCAAGGAAGCCTTCCAGCGCAGCGGTGTACGCAGCTTTGTCCTTCTTAAGGTTACTGACGAGAGTGTTCAGAGCCTTCTTTTCGTCAACGAACTTCAGGTACTCGTCGTAATACTTGTCGGAAACGTACTTTTTGAATTCGTCGTCCAGCACGTTCGCGTACGCGGCGAGATACTCGTCCGGATAGGTTTCTTTAAGAGCTGCGTCGTAAGCGGACTTGCTCTCTCTTACCCATGCCGTGGACGCGTCGGTCTCGTACGCCTGCTTGGCTGCGGCGAAGGTCTGATCGAGCGCGGTTTTGGCGTCATTCAGGGCGGCCTCGGCGTCAGCAAGCGCCTTCTTCGCGGTATCGTTGTTTCTGGCTGCTATCTTCTGCTGCTTTTCGACCTCAGCCAGATCCTTCTGTTTCTGGGTCAGCTCGGAAGAATCCGCCGCGACAGCCTGCCACTCTACCTTTACTATGGATGAATCGTCGCCCTCGGTGAGGGTCTTCGTGGTCAGCTCGGTGTACAGCTCGTTGAACTCGTCGAACTTGGCCTGAGCGTCGTCGGCGTACACGCGGCTCTTCTCGTACGCCTGAGCGATCTCGTTGTAGTTGTCGATGGCGGTTTTAAAGTTCGCCAGCGCGTTTATCTGATTGACCCTGAGGGTGTTGCTCACATAAACCGTGCCGGTTTTGCCGTCGTCGTCGATGACTATCTTGCGATAGCCTTCGTCGGTCTCGGCCTTGCCGTTGATAACCCATGTCTTGCCGGCCAGCATCACTTTGTCGTCGCCGGTAGTGTAAGTGCTGGTTTCCTTACCGTATTGGAAGTAAGGATTCAGCATGGCGATAATCATGGCGATGCAGAGGATGAAAATGCACACGCAGAACCAACGCGAGCGATTCATCTTGATCTCATAGGTCTTCATATCGCAGTCTCCTTTTCGTTTATGGACGCATTATGCGTCTGTTAAACGTATTGTATACCAAAGCGTGCGCTTTGTCAATACGTTTTGTGCAGTTTTTATGCGCAAAAAGCGGAAATCCGGCAAATTTTTGTGCCGTTTTTGCGCCGCGCAGGGTATCTATAGCTGTAAGGCAACCCGCGCCGGGAACGTTTTATGCAGAAAACGCTGCAAAATCCGCCTGCACAGTCACGCTTTCGGGCGTCTTTCACCTATCCTTGAGGATCACGCGCGTGCCCGCAGGCACCGAGGACGTGACGAACGCGTTGCCGCCGATTATGCAGTCGTCGCCTATGACCGTTTCGCCTCCGAGTATGGAGGCTCCTGAGTACACAGTGACGCGGTTTCCGAGCGTGGGATGGCGCTTTACGCCGCTCAGACGCTGACCTTCGCGCGTGGATAGCGCGCCGAGAGTCACGCCCTGATAAAGCTTCACGTAATCGCCTATCTCAGTCGTTTCGCCTATGACGACGCCGGTGCCGTGGTCTATAAAGAAATACGCGCCTATTTTTGCTCCCGCGTTAATGTCTATGCCGGTCTGACCGTGCGCGTATTCGGTCATCATGCGCGGTATGAGCGGCAGATTTTGATTGTAGAGCACGTGCGCGAGACGGTAGATCGTGATCGCGAACAGTCCGGGGTAGGAAAATATAACGTCCGTGCGCGAAATCGCGGCAGGGTCGCCGTCAAACAGCGCCTCTACGTCAGTAGCAAGCAGCCTTTGAACGTTTGGAAGCTCTGTTAGAAAATGCTCGACCGTGTCCTCCGCGCGCTTCTGCGCGTCTTCCTTCCCGCCGCACGCCGACAGCGCGGCCAGCGCCTGCTTTTCAAGCCCCGCCGCTATCGCGCTCAGCTTGAAGCCGGCCGCAAACGGATTCTGCCGCGGAGCGGGGCAACCGAAATAGCCGGGAAACATGCAGCTTCTGAGTTCCTCTGTCAGGCGGATGATTTTCTCCCTGTCCGGCAGTCCCGCGCCCGGATAGGCTATGGTCTTGTCCGTCAGGGCAAATTCGTTCATGAGGCGCGCGCTTTCAAGCACGGCCTTTTCAATACCTTCGTTCATTTTGCGCTTTTCCTCCGGCCCTTATGCGGCTTATATACTTCCTTTTCAAAATATACCTGCGGCGCGTCTTTCCTGCAGTAGGATACCAAAAACTCACTGTAGCGTCTGATGCTCTGCATGAATTTAAGCTGCTTTTCGCTGATTTCGGTTTCGTTTGTCACCCCGGACATTTTAGCCAGCGCACGCTCCCATTTGCCGGTAGTAAGGGCGCTGGACATCTGCTCCGGCACGACCGATATGAACGTACGCCCCTTTGGGGTGGACGTAAGCTGCTTTTTCTGCCGTGTCACATAACCGACCTGCAGAAGTCTGGTTATTATCGCGGCGCGGGTCGCGGGTGTGCCGAGCCCGGCGTCCTTCATCTTCTCTCGCAGCTCCTCGTCCTCTATCGTTTTGCCCGCGTCCTCCATCGCCTTAAGCAGTGTGTCGTCTGTGTACGGCTTGGGCGGCTTAGTCGCGTGCTGCTTTATGCTCGCGCTCTTAACAGCGGTTTTGTCGCCCTTATTGACCTGCGGAAGAGAGGCGGCTCCGTCTTCGCTCTCCTTGTCGGCGTCGTCCTTATACAATGCTTTCCAGCCCTTGTCGACTACGCTCACGCTGTTTGTTTTGAACGTCTCGCCCTCGCACTCAGTTATAAGCGTGCCGGCCTTATAAACATAATCAGGGTAATGGTTGGCTATAAGTCTGCGCACGACCAGATCGTATATCTTCTTTTCATCCTCGCTAAGATTGGCCGCGCCTGAGGGCTTATCGGTCGGAACTATCGCATGGTGGTCGCTGATTTTTGCGTTGTCGTATATCCTAAAGGCGGTTTTCAAGGGTCTGACCGCGTTTACGAGCTCCGCATACGGCTGCGGCAGCTTTTCAAGTGTGCTGATCACCTTTGCCTTCATATCGTCGGGCAGGTATCTGGAATCCGTGCGCGGATATGTTATTAGCTTGCGCGTTTCATACAGGGACTGCGCGAGCTTCAGCGTTTTGTCTGCGGAAAAGCCGAATTTGCGGTTCGCCTCGCGCTGAAGCGTGGTAAGGTCGTACAGTTTTTCCGGTGGCACGCGCTTTTCTTCGTATTTTATATCTTTTACAATGCCGGTTTTGCCTTTGATTTTCGCATTTATCGCGTCCGCCTTCTGCTTTGTGTCTATGCGGCTCGATTTCGTTTCCGGATCAAACCAAAGACCCTTCCAGCCTTCAAACGTCGCCGTAAGCTCCCAGTACGGTTCGGGTTTGAACTGTGCTATCTCCTTGTCCCGCTTCACGATAAGCGCAAGCGTCGGCGTCTGAACGCGCCCCGCGCTGAGCAGGCAGCCATATCTTAAGGTAAACGCGCGCGTGGCGTTCATGCCCACCATCCAGTCAGCCTCGGAGCGGCATTTTGCAGAGGCGTACAGACCTTCATAGTCCGCAGACGGTCTGAGCGACGCAAAGCCCGCAGTTATAGCGTCGTCCGTCATCGACGATATCCACAGCCGCCTGACCGGCTTTGCGCAGCCCGCCATCGTGTAGATATACCTGAATATCAGCTCGCCCTCCCGTCCCGCATCCGTCGCGCAGACGATATCCGAGACTTCTTTTGAGTTCATAAGCTTTTTAACGGTATCGAACTGCTTTTTCGTGTCCGGCAGCACCTTTAGCGGTATGGTCTCCGGCAGTATCGGAAGGTCGTCCGTTCTCCACCTTGCGTATTTTTCATTAAGCTCGTCCGGCTCCATAAGGCTCACGAGGTGCCCTATCGCCCACGTGACTATGTATGCGTCGTTTGAAAGGTAGCCTTCGCCGCGCGTGCCGGCCTTGAGTACGCGCGCGATGTCTCTCCCCACCGAGGGCTTTTCGGCTACCACAAGCGTTTTCATGCGTTATTCGCCGCTCTTTTGCGCCGGCGCGCCTTTGCGTCTGTAAAGCTTGCGGTTGTCAAGAGACCAGATGCGCTCGGTAAAACTGCCGGGCGTTACCTTGTCGCATTCGTTCTTCATTTCAAACATGCGCGCATCCAGCAGGTCCAATATGTGCAGCGCCTCTGCCTCCGGGAACATCGGCTGCTTCGGGGAACCGTATTCCGGCAGGTCGTGATGGGAAAGTATCATGTGCTCAAGCAGCATGAGCAGCTCTTCGTCTACGCCGAGCTCGCGTCCCTGCCTGTCCAGACGGCTCACGCCCATGACTATGTGCCCTAAAAGATTTCCCTGCGCCGTATAGTCCGAGGCAAGACCGGATTCGTCCGTGTTCATCTCTTCTATTTTGCAAAGGTCGTGCAGGATCACGCCCGCCGCGAGCAGATCACGGTCGAGGAACGGATACAGATCGCATATAAACTCCGCCCCTTTAAGCATGGTAGTCGTATGATTAAGCAAGCCGCTTCTTTGCGCGTGGTGGAGCCTTACTGCCGCAGGAACGAACTGCAGCTTGTCCCCCGCCTCGTCAAGCCGTCTGAGCACAAGCTCCTTGAGCTGCCGGTCGGCTATGTTGTTCGCGCGGTTGAGTAACTCGTCCAGCATTTCGTCCGCGGGTCTGGGCGCGCAGGGCACGAGTCTGTCCATTTCGACGCCGTCCTCAGGCGTGCTTTCGCGTATCTTGTCTGCGCGCATTTGCAGATGCGAATTGTATTCCTGCACCATGCCGCGCAGCTTTATTACCTTGCCAGGCTCGGGAGGCAGAACCGTGCCGTCCCACATTTTGGCGTTAATTTCGCCCGACGTGTCCACAAGCGTCATGTCGAGGTACTTTGAACCGTTCTGGGCTGTCTTCTGCTGAGAAGATTTAACCAACAGAAACCCTTCAAAGCGCACGCCGTTCATCATGTCCGCAATACGAATCTGTTCTTTCATGCCGGCAGTCTCCTTCCTCTTTTATGCTTATTTTAGCCCATTTTCCGTATCATTTCAACAAATCCGCAAAAGCCGCACATACGCTTCATATGTGTTGACATTTCGTCATACATATGTTATAATTCGTAGTTGAAATGAAATAATTGCGGAGGCCGTTATGAAACGCATCTCTCGCCTTGCAGCGCTTATGCTGGCGCTTATACTGTTATTATCATCAGTAGAAGCTGCGCACGCGGACAGCGCATATGCCTGGGCATACGTAAAGGTCACTAAATCGCGCGTTTACACGGACGCGTCCATGGGCACACGCGCCGCTTACGCGTACAAATATCAAATCGTGCAGGTGCTCGAGCAGGGCAGCGAAAAGGCGAAGGTACGCAGCGGAAACAGCACCGGCTACATGTATCTGAAGGATATCAGCATAATCACTCCTCTGAACATGACCGCGCAGACGAACCGCAGCGCTTACGTGTACGAAAAACCCTCCACAAGCTCGGATAAAAAAGCGATTTCCAAGGGCACCGAGGTCAACGTGCTGGCGGTGAACGGTTCCTGGGTCATGATAGAGAAAAACGGGACCGCAGCCTATATACAGAAGGCCTGCCTGACCAACGCGGTCAAAAGCGAGACCCCTGCACCCTCGCAGACGGCGTCTGAGCAGGAGCAGAAGCAATATGTATTAAGCGGCAGCGTGACCGAGTCTGAATTCGAAGCTTATGTGAACTGCGCCTCGCTGAACATATATGCCAAGGCGTCTGCCTCGTCCAAAAAGCTGGGCAACCTAAAGCGCGGCACCGTGGTAAAGGTGCTTGCCTACAACAGCCAGTGGGCGTTTATCGAGCTCGACGGTTCATTCGGGTACTGCAAAAAGACCAATCTTAAGCAGGATACGACCGTCGCCGGCGAACCGCTTTATCCCTGCACGCCCTTCACCGCCAAGGTCAAATCGAGCAGCGTCAAGGTGTATTCGTCGCCCTCTACCGCCAGCGTGTATCTGGGCAGTCTCAAAAAAGGAGTAAGCATAGAGGTACAGGCGTATAACGAGAAGTGGACGTACATAAGCCTGAACGGCAGATACGGCTACACGCTCAGGTCCGGGCTTTCGGCAAGCTTCGCGCCCGCCGCGACGCCTGCGCCGACCCCGTCAATCGCGCCCACTCCGTCTCCCACGCCCGCGCCTACTCCGACTCCCTCGCCTACGTACGTATCCACTGACGATATATTCACAGACACCTCCACCTCCAACGAAGAAAAGGTCTGGCTGTTTTTCACGCGTGAAACAGTGTATAACGAGGCCGTCGCGTGCGGCATCATGGGGAATTTAAAGCAGGAGTCGAATTTCAGTCCGACCTCCGGGAAGGGCAAGAATTATCAAGGCATCTGCCAGTGGTCGACCACGCGCTTTGCGCTGCTTGAAAGCTGGTGCGAAAAAAACGGCTTCGATCCGTATTCGCTCGAAGGGCAGCTCAAGTTTTTAAAATACGATCTGGCAGAGCGCTACGTGCTGTATCACAAGGCGCTTCTGGAGATAGAAAACACCGCGCAGGGCGCATACGACGCGGGCTATTATTTCTGCTATCATTACGAACGTCCCGCGGCGCTTGAAAGCTCCTCCGACAAGCGCGGGATCAGAGCGCGCGACGTATACTGGGTAAAATACGCGCACTGACAGCGTTTTATTAATTATGAAGCTTTTTGACACGCACTGTCATATAAACGACGCCGCGTTCGACGCGGATAGAAGCGAGGTCATCGCGCGCATGCACGAATGCGGCGTCGAAAACGCCGTCGTGATAGGCGACGCTTCGCTGGACGGCAGCGACGTGATTTCTCTTATAAACGCGCACGCTTTCCTGTACGGAGCTTACGGGCTGCACCCGCACGACGCTGAAAAGCGGACAGACGCGACGATAAAGCGCATAGCTTCCGTGCTCGGCGGTGAAAAAATGATAGCGCTTGGTGAAATCGGGCTCGACTATCATTACGATTTTTCTCCGCGCGACAAGCAAAAGGAAGTATTCCGGGAGCAGCTTCAGCTTGCGTACGAGCTTGGTATGCCCGCAGTTCTGCATATACGCGAGGCGCACGGCGACGCGTATGAAATCATGAACGAATTCAAGGCGCGCGGCTGTCTACCGCGCGGTATCATGCACTGTTACGGCGGAAGCCTTGAAAGCGCGAACGAATACATACGCATGGGATACTACATTTCGTTTTCCGGCTCGCTCACATTCAAAAACACGCCTGTGCTCACGCGGGTTGCGCAGAATATACCGCTTGACAGAATACTGATAGAAACCGACTGCCCCTATATGTCGCCCGTGCCTCTGCGCGGAAAGCGCAACGAACCCGCCAACGTAAAATACGTCTGCGAAAAGCTGGCGGATATACGCGGCATGGACGCGGAAGAGGTTTCACGCATCACTTTCGAAAACGCAACGAACGCCTTCGGGCTTTGATATACGAGGTGACTCCCTATGTACGATGTGGCAATAATCGGCTGCGGAATAATCGGCGCGGCGGCGGCTCACGCGCTGTCCATGTACAGCGTGAAGACCGTGGTGCTCGAAAAGGAAAACGACATAGCGCTGGGCGCGACGCGCGCCAACAGCGCGATAATCCATGCGGGCTTCGATCCAGAGCCCGGCACGCTGATGGCGCGGCTGAACGTGCGCGGCTGCGAGCTGGCGCCGAAAATCTGCGCGGAGCTGGACGTGCCGTATAAAAACGTCGGTTCACTGGTTTTGGCATTCAGTGAAGAGGACGATAAAACCATACGCAAGCTGTACGAACGCGGCGTAAAAAACGGTGTCCCCGGGCTTGAAATAATAAGCAAAGCGCGCGTGCTCGAAATGGAAAAGTACGTTTCGCCCGAGGTGACGGGCGCGCTCTACGCCCCGTCGGCAGGTATAGTTAATCCCTGGGAATACGCGCTCGCGCTCGCCGAGGTCGCCGTGACGAACGGAGCGGAAATACGCCTCGGCAGCGAGGTTAAGCAGATAAGCCGGAGCGGTGACGGTTACATTATAACCACCGCAAGCGGCACCGTAAGCGCGAAGTACGTAATAAACGCGTCCGGCGTAAACAGCGATACGCTGCACAACATGGTCGCAACGCCCGCGTTCACCGTAAAGCCCACGCGCGGCGATTATTATCTTATGGACAAGGCCGAATGCTTCCGCGCGAAGCACACGCTGTTTCAATGCCCGTCAAACGCAGGCAAGGGCGTGCTGATTTCGCCTACCGTGCACGGTAATCTGCTTATAGGTCCCAACGCCGTGTCCTGCGCGGACAGAGAGCGCGTGAACACCACCGCGGACGGGCTTGATTTCGTGCGGAACGCCGCAGCGAAAACCATTCCGGACATCAATTACAGAAACTCCATACGCAATTTTGCGGGAATGCGCGCAAACACCGACAAGGACGACTTTATTATCGGGTTCGCCGCGCCGCATTTTCTGGACCTGGCGGGCATCAAATCCCCCGGACTCACCGCCGCGCCCGCGATCGCGGAGGAGGCGCTCAAGCTGCTCGCCGGCGACGGACTCCTGCTCGAAGCGAACCCCGCCGCCGTACATACGCGCAGAAAGCTGCGCTTCAAGGAGCTGACCGACGAGGAAAAAATAAAGGCGATCTCCGAAAACCCGCTGTACGGACGCGTGATCTGCCGCTGCGAAACAATAACCGAGGGCGAGATCGTGGACGCGATCCGCTCCCCCATACCGCCCGTATCCGTGGACGGCATAAAGCGGCGCGCAGGCACGGGCATGGGACGCTGCCAGGGAGGCTTCTGCGGGCCGCGCGTGCTGGATATACTCGCGCGCGAAACAGGACTTAGCCCTCTTGATATACTCAAGGACAAAAACGGCAGCTACGTTCTGTGCGGGGAAACCAAAACGGGAGGCGCGAAAGGATGAGATACGAGCTTATAGTGATAGGCGGAGGTCCTGCGGGCCTCGCAGCAGCGATAAGCACGCATAAAAACGGGCTCAAAAGAATAGCTGTTATAGAGCGCGACCGTGAAGCGGGCGGCATACTTAACCAGTGCATACACAACGGCTTCGGGCTGCACCGCTTCAAGGAGGAGCTCTCCGGCCCCGAATACGCGGGCAGATTCATAGACATGCTCAGGGATACCGAAATAGAGCTGCTTACCGACACGATGGTACTGAGCATAACGCCGGGCAAAAAGGTCGTATGCGTATCTCCCGCCAAGGGCTACAACGTTTACGAAGCGGACAGCATAATCCTTGCGATGGGCTGCCGCGAACGCACGCGCGGCGCGATAGGCATACCCGGCGACAGACCCTCCGGCGTATTCACGGCGGGAACTGCGCAAAGATATCTTAATCTTGAGGGTTACATGTGCGGACAGCGCGCGGTAATACTGGGCTCAGGCGACATCGGTCTTATCATGGCGCGCAGACTCACACTCGAAGGCGCGAAGGTGCTGGCGTGCGTCGAGGTAATGCCGTATTCGGGAGGTCTCAGCCGCAATATCGCGCAATGCCTGAACGATTTCGGCATTCCCCTGTATCTTAGCCATACCGTTACTGACGTGCGCGCGCAGAACGGCCGCTTATGCGGGGTCACGGTCTGCGCAGTGGACGAAAAGCGCCACCCGATCAAGGGCACCGAAATGGATTTCGAATGCGACACTCTGCTGCTGTCCGTCGGTCTGATACCGGAAAACGAGCTTACGCGTGAAGCGGGAATCGAGATCGACCCGCGCACGAACGGCGCGCGCGTCTACGAGAACATGGAAACCTCTCTGCCCGGCGTGTTCGCGTGCGGCAACGTATGTCACGTGCACGATTTGGTGGATTATGTTTCCGACGAAAGCGAACGCGCGGGCAAGGCCGCAGCCGAGTACGTCAAGCACGGCGAAGCAAGCGGAGCTGCGCTTGAAATAAAGGCCGGAAGCGGCGTCACCTACACCGTGCCCCAGCATATAAGGCCCGGAAACGTCGAAAAAAGCGCGGACGTGTTTTTCAGAGTGAACAGGATAATGCAAAAATCCGCGATCGTACTGTGCTCAGGCGGAGCCGAGCTTGCGCGCTTCAGGCGCGAGCATATGGCTCCGGGCGAGATGGAGCACATAATGCTGCCCGCAGCGCTGCTTAAAAACGCGCAGGGCGAAATAACCGTTTCAACCGAGGAGGCGCAGGCATGAAGGAGCTTATCTGCATAGTATGCCCGAGAGGCTGCCATTTGAAGGTGGACGAAGAGAACGGTTATGCGGTAACCGGCAATTCGTGCCCAAGAGGCGAGCAATACGGCCGGAACGAAATAAAGGATCCGCGCCGCGTGCTGACGAGCACCGTAAAAATAAACGGCGCGGCATACCGCCGCTGCCCGGTCAGAACGAGCGCGGCAATTAAAAAGGGCGATCTGTTTAACGCCATGAAGGAGTTAAACGGCGTCACCCTGACTTCTCCCGTAAAACGCGGAGACGTGGTCATATCAAATATACTAAGCAGCGGCGCGGACCTTATCGTGACCAAGGATATGTGAGGCGAATACACTTCTATGCTCCCGCGCCGAAATAACCCGCCTTTTCGGGCATCAGCTCCGGATGCGCCTTCACGTATTCGCCAAGCTGCGCAAGGCGCTCGTATTCGATGGGCGTGAAATCGCCTTCCGAATCAGGCCCTATGTTTATCAGGAAATTGCCGCCGTGCGCGCGCACGTTCGTAAACCAGTTCACGAGCGTTTCAAGCGATTTCACCGTGTATTCGTCGCGTCTGGTATAGCCCCAGCAGCAATTCAATTCACCGCAGAACTCCCACCAGTTCCCGGTGAATTTTTCTGCGTATTCCTCTTCGGTGGGTATGCGGCATTCAGTCGTAGCGAAATCGGTATCCTCACCGCGGCCTATCACGAGCCACGGCTGCAGCGCGCGGATGTCGTCCTCGTTTATTATATGGCGCCACTGACCGTCAAACCAGAGCAGGTCTATTCTGCCGTAGCGGGTCAGCAGCTCGCGCACCTGACCGCGCACTATCGCGTGCTCGTAATCCGTCAGCTCCTTGGGAGGCGTTTCGTCGTGCTCCGGATACCAGCCGCCGTACCTTTTATACTCGAAGGTCGTTCTGAAATCAGGCGGAGAATAGTAAAAGCCGACCTTGAGCCCGTATTCGCGGCAGGCGTCGACATAGGGCTGCAGAAGATCGCGCCCGTCCATATACGTGCGGGTGTTGAAATCGCCGTAGCGGCTGGGCCACAGCGCGAACGAGTCGTGATGTCGGGTGGTCAGCACTGCGTAGCGGCAGCCCGCGTCTGCGGCAGCCTTTATCCATTTGCGCGCATCGTAACGTCCCGGATTGAATCTTTTCGCGAGCGCGAAGTACTCCTCCGGCGGACACACGCGCGGCGAATACTTGAAATCCTTCATCATGCCCCAAGAAAGGTCGAGATAGCCGTCCACGGAGCTTATGCCCCAGTGGATGAACAGCCCCAACCCCGCGCGCGGGAACCACTGCGCCTCAGGATGGGTATTTATCCGAACGTTTGCCATATCTCTCTCCTCCAAAGCATCGAATTCGGCGTGTATGCTGAGCTTGTCCGTCAGGCGAGTTTTTTCCTGAGTCTGGTTATAAAGCTTTCCTTGCCGAAGGTGACAAATTTCATGTATTCACCCGAACGGCAGATCTCGTACGCCGCACCCGCCGGCAGAGAGCAGGAGCTGCCGTCTGTGCTGATGATCGCGTCGTTTTCGCTTACAAGGGTAACGCGGCTGTCCGGAGAGAGCACTATCGGACGGTTGACCAGCGTGTGCGGCGCAAGCGGCGTGAGTATTATCATTTCGCTTGCGGGATCGACTATCGGTCCGCCCGCAGAGAGCGAATAGCCGGTGGAGCCGGTCGGCGTAGCGCAGATGCAGCCGTCCGCTGTGTAGCGCATAAGCTCCACGCCGTCCACCGTGACAGTGAAACGGATCACGCCCGCGTCGCTTTTAAGCAGTGCAGCTTCGTTCAGCGCGGTCACCTTCTGGCCGCCCCGTATCCCGCAGGAAAGCGTCATGCGGCGTTCGAGCGTATAGTTGCCCGACAGCACGTCCGTAAGCGCGGCTGCGGCGTCCTTCGGCTCCACCCGCGTGAGATAGCCCAGCGTACCCGCGTTTATGCCTATTATCGGCAGATTGCGCTTTCTGAACGCGGAAACCACCGTGCCGTCGCCGCCGATAGCCACGATGAAATCCGCGTCCGCGGCATTTGAGACCTCGCGCCCGCCGTGCAAAGCGATATGCTGCGCAAGCTCCGAATGGAGCTGCGCCGCTTCGCTGCGCGTGGGATGAACACAAAACAGAAAATTCATAACAGCTTCTATCCTGATACAGCAGATACTCAGCGGCCCGCAAACCAACTGTCGTCGATCATTATAAACACGATTTCGTGCGCATTTGCGAACGCTTCGGCTGCACTGCCCGCGAAACCGTAGATTGCGCTTATCGAGCTTGCGTCAAACGCGTCGGCAGCTATCGACGTGACGCTCCGCGGAATAGCCACCGCCTCGGCGGCGATGCCAGTGAACGCCCGGCTGCCGATAGAAGTGAGACTTGCCGGAAGAAAGAATTCGGCACGGGGAACATTGTAATACTTCACTGCCTTGATTAGCTCTGCATTCCCTTCGGCGATATCAATCGTATTCCACTGTGCTTCAGAACCTTCGTAATAAACATTCTGAACGAATGACAATAGAAAAGCATTGCTCTGTATACCGGATACAGTACGTGGAATATATACTTCCGTAAGACCGGCATTAAAGAAAGCATCTGCTTCAATAGTTGTAACACCATTCGGAATGATAACCCCCGTCAGATTCATACACTGATAAAAAGCGTTATTCGGGATGCTCGTTATGCCCTCCGGTATAGTGTATACTCCTCCTTTGCCCGCAGGGAAAGAGTGGAGATAAGTGACAGCTTTATCAAACAGCACCCCATCGATATCTGTATAAGCTGTATTGCTGTCGTCTACGAGTATCTTCCTGAGTCCATTACAGCTTAAGAATGCCTGTCTCCCGATGAATGTAACTGCTGCAGGAATTCGTATGCTTGTCAGTGCTTCACATCTCAGGAAAGCCGAGTCTCCGATACTGGTCACGTTTTCCGGAATTATGATTTCCGGCAAGCTTGAACAATCTGCAAACGCCAATTCGCCTATGCTGGTTACAGTATCCGGGATCAATATGCTGGTCAGGCTGGAACATCTGACGAAAGTCCAGCCTTCGATAGCAGTCACGCCATCGGGTATGACGATACTTGTCAGATTACTGCAATCAACGAATGCACAAGTTCCAATGCTGGTCACAGAATCGGGAATCGCGAAATCAGTCAGGCAGTTGCATCCGTCGAAAGTGTGCGGAGGGATTTCGGTAAGACCGCTCGGCAGAACCACACTTTCAAGCTTCGTGCAGCCCATGAAAGTATTCCAGGGAAGAGAACTTAAACTATCGGGAAGTATAACACTCGATAAATCGGAGCACCCCTCGAATGTGTTGTTACCAAGATATACTACCCCTTCCGGTACAACCACTGTTTCCAGATGGCTGCAACCTGCAAACGCGCTGTTGTCAATTTCTACGACAGTCTCAGGTACCGAATATGCAGTATTCGCCCGTCCCGCAGGATACATGATCAGTTCCAATAGATTGTTAGTGAAAAGAACGCCGTCAACAGACGTAAAATAGTCGTTTTCTGACACCACCAGAAATTCCGATATACCGGTACAGCCGGCAAACGCTCCAGCTCCTATGTAAGAGGTATTTTGCGGGATCGTAAACGTTTGCAGGCCTGCACAATACTGAAAGGCATGGTGTCCGATTCTTAAGACTTCATCCGAGATGTCGATGCCAACCAAGCTCTCGCAATGATCAAACATATAAGGAGCAATTTCCGTTAAATTGTCCGGCAAAACAACGCTTTCCAAATCAACGCAATACCTGAATACAGATCTCCCCATCACTGTAACACTATTAGGGATGACGATGCTCGTAAGGCCAGTACATTGAAAGGCTAATTCTCCGATTTCAGTAACGCTCGTTGGAATCTCTATGGAAAACAGCCTTTCACATCCGCCAAATGCGTTTGTGCCAATATAGGCAACGCTGTCTGAAAGATTGACATCCGACAGCTGTCGGCACTCAAGAAAAGCTTCGAATCCTATACTGCTAACCCCGTCCGAGATCACAACACTAATAATATCATTCCGCAAGTCAACCCATGGCACAGTAGTACTGTTGAAATCCCACATGTCTCCCGTACCGCTGACGGTCAGTACGCCGTTGTCAGTCAGCGTATAGGTCACGTCATCGCCGCACTGGCCTTCCGCAATTATTTGGCCCATGTCCACAACTCTGAGCGTCACGTTCTTCGTACCCAGCTCGTGCATCGCCCGTACGCTCACACTGCTGTCGCCGGTTGACCACTCGAGACTTTCAAGCCCGTAGGCAAATAGGATAAACTCCTTGTCGCCTATCCCGTACCAGTATCCATCGTCCGGGTTATGGTAGCCGTCCCATGAAAGCGTCACTTCCGTCTCGCCGTTATATATCGCTTCTGCAAAACACGCGATTATGTCGTGCTCCCAGCCGCCGTCGTCGTTGAGTATCCAGCTGCCGTTCTCGTCCGTTATGAAAGCGACGCCGTATCTCTGCCACATGTTCTCATGAATGTAGTAGTTGGCATCCAATGACGTGCAGCCCGGGGTAAACGTCGCGTCCGTACAATTGTGATCCAGGCTCATCAGCACGTCATTCAGGCAGAAATAGTCGTAGCCCTCCCAGCCGCTGACCGCAACGGCATCTCCGGCAGGATCGTCCCAGGTAACGTCCACCTGATACCACTTGCCGTCAAGTGTTATTGCGTTCCATGCGTGATTAAGCTGGTCGCTGATGATCCTGTCGTTGGTGATGCCCGCCGCGAGGCACAGCATTTTATACGCCTTGGAATAGGAATCGCACACGCCGTAGCCGCGCAGCATTATGTCTGCGCCGTAATACTCGTAATTCAGGTCATAATACGCGTTGTGCGTAAGCCAGTCGTGCAGGTTTAATGCGGTGTGCCAGTCGTCCGCGCCCCGGCACTCGGCCACGATCTGCGCTGCTTTGTATTCCAAGGATGCGCTTTCCGGACCGGTAAGCGTGAAATCGTAATAATCGACGCTCAGGATCGTATTGGGATCGTCCGCGTTTAAAAGGTAAACCAGCACGCTGTAATCACCTGTCGAGCAGAGCTGCACGCTGTTGAAGGTAAGATTTGCGCTCGCTCCGCCGAAATAGAGATAGCCGAACGGATCGCGACCTTCGTCCTGTATGCAGAATTCCACCACGTAGTCGGCGGGATCGCCGCCGGAGATCGCAGCTCTGAATTCGCCGGGATCGTCAAGCGTCGGCTCGCTCACGCATTCAAGGCTTACCGACACGCCGCCCCGTGTGGAGGGCGCGTCGTTTGGCTGCGACCAGTTTAAAGCGTCGCGCACATGCTGCCAGCGGGGGTTGTGCTGCCCGTCCGCGGAAGCGGCGCTCAGCATTATGGCGAGCGCAAGAATCGTCATCAACGCAAGCAAAGCTCTTTTCATATATCCCGGCTCCTTTTAACTGTAATTATTCTTAATAATCGAAACGTCGTGCGTATATCTTAACACCGGAGCGCATCGGATGTCAAGAAAAACCTAGTATAAAGCATACACTAAAACGAAAGCTGAAGACTCGTCGGGGCAATTCTTAGCTGGGCGCGCTCCGGCACGTCGCATTCGCCGAGCTTCCGGTATAAAAGCCGTCCGGAACCGTGTCGGTTCCGGACGTGCATGAGCATTATTTGCTTTTCGCGTTACGCTTGTTAAAACGATTATCTGTTAAAGTATACCAGCTCGTCTGCAGGCTTGTCCGTGCTCTCGCATTCGACCTCGTCGAGCACGATCGCGTCTCTGCCGTGCACGGGGCTGTATTCCGCGCGGCATACGGCGACGAGCTTTACCCAGCTGTCCTCTACCGGCCGCTTTTTAAGATAACGGCAGATAAAGCCGATGCCGCCTACGTCTGCGGCGCAGCAGGTCATAGCATACCTGCCGGCAAGATACGAACGCTTCGGCAGATCGTTCACTTTGAACGCCTGCACGGTGATGCGCACCTTTTTGCCGTCGTAGCGCGCGGGATGCTCCATGCAGTCTATGTACCAGACGCCGAAGTCCTCGTCCTTTATGTCGATTACGTCCGCGTTCACATCGTAAGGCAGGTCTTCCTCCCCCACGCCGTCGTCCGCGCTGCCGTCCGTGTTTTCAAACAGCAGATTGCAGCTGTTGTTCATCGCCTTGATCATGCGGCGGAAACGGCTTTTTTCGGTCTGCTCGGTGCAACGGTTGAATATGACGAGGTCTGCAAGCTTGGGGGCTTCGCTCATAAGCTGGCGCATATTTGTCATATACGAATCGAACGTGGTCGCGTCTATCATCGTGACCATCTGGGCGAGCTCCCATTCGGCGGGCTTTTTGATTTTGAACAGGTTATCTATGCCCCAAACGCTGTTGTATTCTATAATAACGCGCTCCGGAATATAGCGGTTGTCCATGTTGGCAAGATTGTTGGGCGTGAGATCGGCGAAATCGTCCACCGTCTCAAGCACGGCGTTCGCCTTGCGCAGCAGCGCCTTGTCAAGCTCCTCTATGCCCTCTTCGCACTGGATAATCAGCGTGCGCTCGCCGCTTGAAAAGCTTTCGTCCTCGAGCATGCTCTTTATCAGGCTGGTTTTGCCGCTTTCAAGAAACCCTGTTATGAGGTAAATCGGCGTTTTGTAATCAAATTGCTGAGACATAATTACCTCACAGTCCGAGCAGTTCCTTTATCGCGTCTTCCTTGAGGCCTACGCCTATCACGCACAGGCGTCCCGTATAATCCGCGCTGCCCTCGCGAATCTCCGCTTCGCCGGGGGTATAGTCGAAATGTATCCATTTGCCGTCCGCGGTGGGCATGATGCCCTTCGCGCGCAGCACGTTTCCGTATTTCTCAGCGTCCTCAAGCTTGTCAAGCGCGCTTCTGAGCGCGTCGAAGTCCACCCTTGCCGCCGTCTCGATACCGATGTTGTCGAAGATTTCGTCCGCGTCGTGTTCTCCGTCGGCGTGATGGTGATGGTGGTGGTG
>JAFYFC010000034.1 GCA_017543905.1 Clostridia bacterium | reverse complement strand
TGCGCTTGCGTCCGCTGTATTCCAAATCGCTGAATGTTTGCTGCTTCATCGTTTTTTCTCCGCACTCGTTTTATGAGTGTATTATACCCGATTCTAAGCGGATTGTCTGCTTTGCTTGGATTAAATCAGGAATTCCATAAAAAATCGGTCAAGGAAGAAGACCTTAAAACCAGAAAGAAGGAACTACAAATGGCTAAGAAGAACGGTTACGAAATCAACTACATCGAGAACACCATCACCGTCACCAAGAGCTTCCTGAAAGAAGCGGGCATCATCGGCAGCGCCGCCTACAATGAACTGGCACGTGTGCGCAAAGACCTTCCTGACTTCCAGATCGTGCAGCGCGAAATCACCAAGAAGCAGGGCAAGAAGGCTTACGGCAAGCTGACCTACAAGGTCATGGGTGAGTTCATCGAAGCCCAAGAGGAAGAGAACGCCTCTGTGGTGCTGGCAGAGTTTGAGCGCGTGCAGATGCTTTCTAAGGTGCAGAGCGGTTCTTACGCCTACGTCAAGACCTGGTTCCTGAACCGCTACAAGGACGTGTTCACGCCCGAAGAAGCCGAAGCGTAAGACCTGATTATTGGACACATAACCTGCTATAATAAAGCTACAAGATGAGGGAAGGAAAACCCTTAAAAACCAGAAAGTGAGAAGGAAGAATGGCTAACAAGAATCTGGGTTACAGCATCAACTGGAAGACCAACACCATCACCATGACCAAGAAGTTTGCCGCCGAAGCTGGCGAATACGGCACCGAAGCCTACAACATGCTCATGGACGTGCGCAGCAAGGGGTTCCACATCGTGATCCGCGAAAGCAAGCCCCGCGCCGCCTGCCCCACCCGCATCACCTTCAAGCAGATGGAAACCATCCTCTCTTGCATGGACTATGCCGATGAACGCCTGGAACAGCTTCACGCGGTAATGGATGCGGGCAAGGGTCAGAAGAACCAGTATGAGTATGTGCGGCGCTGGTTTCTGCGGAACTATCCCCACTTCGCTGAAATCCCTGTGCTGGACACCAACTGCCGCCTGGTCGCTCCCCGCGTGACCCTGCTGCCCGAAGACACCGAATCTTTGAAGATTGCTGGTTAAGACCCGATTATTGGACACCACTGCTGCTATAATGTAATTACAGAGTGAGGGAAACAAACCCCACCTGAATAAAAAACGGTCAAGGAAGAAGACCTAAAAACCAGAAAGAAGGAATTACAGATGACTAACGGTTACAACTTCGACGCTCTGAACAACACCCTGACCATCTCCGCTTCCTTTGCCAAGAAGGCTTCCAAGGTTGGCTCCCTGGAATACAACATCATTCTGAAACTGCGCCACGACTATCCCAACCTGACCGTTGTTGCCGCCGAAAAGAAGGAAGGCAAGAAGAGCATCACTTTCGCGCAGATGGAAGACTTCATCGGCATGACCCGCAACGCCAAGGAAACCCTGGCTCTGTTTGAGAAGGTTAAGAAGCTGTCCCGCGTGCAGCCCATGCCTTACAAGTATGTGAAGACCTGGTTTGACAATCTCTTCCCCTACTACTCCGAGCAGCCCACCTTCGATGCAGACGGTTATGTGATTGATCCTGCTAACTTGGTCAGCATGAAGGAAATGGTGCAGGAAGTGAGCGCCGCCAATCAGGTGCAGGCTATCGAAGCGGTGCCTGTTGAAGACAAGGTTGCCTGACAAGAGCAACACACCCTGCCCGAAGGGGGTGATGACGCACATGAAACGAAAACAGAATACAAGCCAAGGCTGGAAGTAAACTGATTGCTTCCAGCCTTCATTTTTGTTGTATCTGGTCAAATCCGTAACCATTTGATAGCATTCAAATTATTTGATATTATATTTATAGAAGATGAGGAAAGAACATATCTTCCAACTATAAAATATCAAAGGAGCCTGCCTTGAAATAAGGGGCAGGGCATGAAAAATGCAATTATACTACCATCAAACAGACGGCGGAGCGGAATACTATTGTGTGAAACATGTTGAAGGCAGTAATGAAGGGGATGCAACAACTGCCATTTTACGCACTGACGGTGATGAAATAGAAGTTTATGTTGACCAGATTTTGAAATACTGCAATAAACTGATAACAAAGAACCTACGTTATCGTTGAAAGGAGCCTAACAAAAAAAGATTGTCATGTTACGAACAGGAAGCAGAAGCGTATCACAGCGCTTCCGCTTCTTGCATTGCAACTATCGTTTTTCAATACCGTTTTTCTTATACATGATATAGCCTATATAATTCCGCAGTTCTTTAATGCCGTTTTCTGGAAAACCTTCGGGAAGGCGAATGGCTTTGTCCTGTTGGACGATGGGTGCCGGATAATCAGTCAAGCCAAGCAAATAGTCGACAGATACGTTGAAATGTTTGGCAATGGCTATTTTTATTGCATCGGGAGGTTCGCTTTTGTCGCGCTCATAGGAGGAGATGGAATGCTTGTTGATGTTCAGTATAGCAGCCAACTCATCCTGTGTCAGTTCGGCGTCTTTTCGCAAGCTCAGCAAGCGTTCGCCTATCACTTCTCATCCCTCCCTCTTGCGTTTTCAAAATAATTATAGAGGGAAGTTCGATTTTTCAGTTAATTTGTAGACAAAATAGACCGAATATGATAAAATATCGAATGAGAATCTATTTCTGCTGGTAGAGGGATTCTTGATTCTGTAAATCAAAAGAGGTGGCGCTATTGGAAGTGCTTGACAACGCCCAAAAGTTTGAAAATTACAGGGCGCAGATGGGACGCCTGACCCACGCCATCAATGCGCATTTCTACTTAGAAGCCTTGTTCATCGAATACGCCATCATGGAAGATCGGCTTGAATCCATCCTAACCCATGCTGGCGTCTTTCGTGAGGATAAGCACAACACCATCACCAAGAAGTTGCGAAGGTTGGAAACCCTTTGTCAGAGTGACAAGGCGGCGAAGAAGTATTTCAGCCCTGAACTACTGCAAAGCATTCTGGATTGGAAAGAGAACCGCAACAAGTTCATTCACGCCTTGATGAAGCAAGTTTTCACAGGGGAAGAACTGAAAGAGATCGTTGACCAAGGGCAAGAGATCGTCAAAACACTGAATAACAAGAGTTCATGTTATAAGCGGGCGCTGGAACGGCAGAAGGAGATCGAAAAAAATGATTAAGAAAGCTATTGCATTTATGCTGGCTGTCATCATGGCTTTTACGATGTTCGGAACGGCATTTGCAGATAATGAACGCACAAGCGGGCTTTATACTTATGCCATCAAAGGCAATGGAACTATTACTATAACAGATTATGATTGGGCTAAAAGTGAAGGTGATGTATACATCCCTATGATGCTGGATGGATATACCGTTACTGCCATTGGTAATAACGCCTTCGCCGATGGAAAACAATCGGTTATTGTGACGCTCCCAAACAGTATTACCATGATTGGTGAAAAAGCATTCGCCAATACAGCAATTACCAAAATCAGTATTCCCTCCTCTGTCCAGAGCATAGGCACTGGCTTTGTAATGAACTGTCCGAACCTGTTACAGATTTCCGCAGACCCGACCAATGCGAATTATGCGTCAATAGATGGTGCTCTATATCATAAAGCAACAAAAACACTGGTTGCCTATCCAGTATTATGCAAAGCGACAATTCCCGACGGCATTGTCGCGATAGGAGATTATGCCTGCTATGGGTGCTCGTTTGGTACAACATCATTGAAAAAAATACTCCCCAGTTCAGTTATCAAATTGGGTGATTATTCTTTCGCGCATGCTGAATTTGGTGCAGAATACTCAAACGAAGAAGAAAGAAATATCGTTATCCCTGAGTGCATTGCTTCGGTTGGAAATTATGCTTTTGAAAGTGCGATTATATATCCTGGTCAACATATTCATAGTGGTTTTGGCCTGGCTGGCAACAAGGTATATCTCAATATCTTAGAAAATGAAAATACAATTATCGGAGAAGGCACTTTCAGGTACGTAAAATTCTATACATCATACTTGCTGTATGTGTATGTAAATGTGGCAGAAATACCAGATTATGCTTTTTATAATATAAAAAAAGAAACTTCAAGCCAATATGAACTTCGAGATGCTTTGATGAACTCAACAATTATTGTTACAGAAACGGTAAAATCCGTAGGGGAGATGGCGTTTGTATCTGACAAAAAGCAGTACACGAGTGATATGATTCGTTCCATTCTGCTTGACAACCCAACATTGAGCAGGTTGGGAAGCGGAGCTTTTGATTATTGCCATGTTTATGGAAAAGCATCTGTTATCTCAGACGGTATGGATGGGAATGCTTTTTCACAAACCAAAGAAGAACGATTTGATTATAAAGTACCCGATGATTACAAATATAGAAAAAGTTCATTGAGCGTGGAGATCGTAGATAATTCCACGGTTATTCATCATTGGGCGTTTATGGGATGCAAAGGCCTATCTGTACAAATTCCCAAGACTATCAATAATATTGAAGACGGAGCGTTTTCCAGTACGGAGATATACAGTATAGATCTACAAAGTACAACCGTATCTGTCATACCGCAAGAAGCGTTCAGTTCAAGCACGCTACAAAAAATCCAATTGCCCCCTTCTATTACAGAAATCAAAGCCAGAGCCTTTGCTAATGCAAGTCTATTGGTAGAAATTGAACTGCCGGAAACGCTCACCACTATTGGCGAAGAAGCGTTTATCGGATGCGCAAAGCTAAGTGAAATACAGATTCCAAATACGGTAACAAGCATTGGCGATAGTGCTTTTGAGAGAACGCTTATAACATTGGTAGTTGAAGAAAATTCCTATGCCGCACTATGGGCACAGGAAAATGGGTATAGTTATCGTTATAACGGCGGTAGCAGTGCACTGGATTGGCTGAACAACTAAACAAACTGCCCGCTGTCTGCGACTGGACAGTGGGCAGTTTATATGATGGTCATAATCCTTGCGCCTGTAACGCTTTCAGCGCCCAATAGGTTTTGACCAGTCTTGCGCGGCGCTTGCTGTACGGCGCTGATCGAAAGCGCCAATCAGGGTTGCGCTGCTGTTCACGCCACAAGAGCCATTCCAGTTCGCTTTTGACGCTGTGGATTTCTTGCGCGATTGCCTTTTTTGTCATGATCCCACCCCTTACGCCATCATTTTGATGTATTTGTATGCTGTCGGTCTGGACAGCCCGCACACGCGGGAAAGCTCTGTCACGGTCATGGTGCCTGCCGCATATGAAGGATAGTATTTCAGGAAGACGGCGGGCAGGTCAGCTTTTGTGACAGGTTTCCTGCCGATCTGTTTTCCTTTCGCTCTTGCGTTTGCCATGCCTGACCGCACACGCGCACGAATCATGGAAAGCTCCAATTCGCTGAACACGCCCGCCATCTGCAAAAACGCCATGCTCATTGCGTCTATGTCACCGTTGCGGCAGTCAATGGTTACGCTGTTCAGAATCACAAGCCGCAAGTGCTTTTCTTTGATGGTGTTCAGGATTTCGCAAAGCTGCTGCGTGGAGCGCGAAAGCCTGCTGACTTCGGTCACGTAAAGGCTGCTGTTCGGTTCAATATGCTCCAAGAGGAAGTCAAGCTGGGGTTTCACCTTCGCATCACCATGAACGCGCTCTGTGATGATTTCTTCCGCGCCTGCCGCCTGTAATTCCCTGACCTGACGGTTCAGGTCTTGCCCCTTCTCTTCGCCCAAAGAGCAGCGGGCGAAGCCGTAATTCTTGCTCATGCTGTTGCCCCTTCCTGTAAAATCAAAGGTCAATGTGCCGTTTTACACTTTTTCGCTTGCGGCAAGCCCCATTTTGCAGGGGTTTTGCGGTGCCGCGAATATGGAAAGTAAATGTAATGTTTAATTGACGCTCCTCATGAACCATTCGCGCCCCGCAAGCCACACAAACATTTCGGCGTGGTCTGTGGTCTGCTGCATGTGGGCTTGCGCGTCCTCTTGCCTGCTGTATTCATAGTCACATATGCCGTCAGGCTCCCACACGCGCACGATGTAATACATGCCCTTCGCTCCCTTCCAGCCCTGACAGGGGTCAAGCCCCTGTCAGGATGTACGATACCGCCTTGTCTGCCTTGCCCGCCGCGCTGACGATGAAGCGTTTGTCATTCTTCAACGCCTGCAACCAGTTCTGACAATAGGCGGCGCTGTTGGTGAAGGATTGCGGGGTTTCAAGCCCTGCATGGTGGACAAGGGCGGCGCTGCCGATTTCGGCGACTAATTCTTCCTTGCTGTACGCTTCGCCGCCAAAGAACGCGGTGCTGTCAAGCCTTGCGAGGCGGTTCATATGCCCTGTTGAATGTACCATCTCATGGAAGGCGGTGCTGTAATATTCGGCGGTTTCGCTGAACTGTTTCAGCAGGGGAAGCGTGATGGAATCGGTGGAAGGGCGATAGAAGGCACTGTCACCTTCGCGGTGTTCGATGGTCACGCCTGACCGCCGCATATACGCGGTCATGATGTTTTCGGCGGTTTCATCGGCGCTTGCAGGGTTTGGGTTCTGCTGCATATGCTTTGCGGCAATCCCTTCGCATTGGCTGATGTGGAAGACGTTGTAGTATTTCAGGAAGGGGATTTGTTTCACTTCGCCTGTCTCTTCGTCTTCCTTGTCAAGCCAAGTCCAGAAGACCACAAACCGCGCCTTTTCGCCCTTGCGCACATAGCCGCCTTCATCGTGGCACTGTTTGAAGGTCAGCCATTCGCCCGCCCTGCCAAGCAGCATTTGGTTCAAAAGGCTGTACGGTTTGCCTGTCGTGTGACTGATTGCGGCACCTGCCGCCATCCAAGGCTTGCGCCAAGGAATAATGCCCTGTTCCATTTCGGCAATCATGCGGTTTGTGATTTCGGCGTAAATATCCATTTTCTTTGCTCCCTTCTCTTGTGGGGAGCAAGGCAATCTGTTATAATTGACTTGCTCCCCGATGGTTCTTAGCGGTTCTTTCGGTGGTGCTTGCCTTGGGCGCTCTGCAAAGCGTTCAGGGCTTTTTAGTTGATGGTGAAGCGGCGGCAGGTGGTGGTCTTGGTGTAGGCGGCGGCAAGTTCGGCGTGATCCTTTTTGAACTTGGTGCTGTCGAAGCGGGAAGTGGTGACAGCCTTCCAAAGAACCTTGTAAGCGCCTGCAAGCAGGGTTTCTTCTTCGCCCATCACCTGTTTGATTTCGTCTTCCATGCTGGTGATTTCGGCTTCCAGTTCTTCCTTCATGCGGCGAAGTTCCATGAGTTCCTTGACCTTGGCTTCCATGTTCGGATTAGACATTGCTTTGTTCTCCCTTCGTTTTGTCGTTTGGCTTGGGATTTATCTCATCCCCTTGACAGTTATTATTATAAACTATCCAGTTAATTTTGTCAATAGGGAAATTAAGAAAATAGTGAATTTTTTTCAGGTTTTTTTGCTGTTGTATACTGATTGATTTATTTTGTTTGGTGTGATACAATAGGCAAGAGGTGATGACAATGACCATGGAGCAGAAAATCAGCATGGCGCTTGCCTACAAAGGAATGAGCCAAGCCGCCCTTGCCCGTGAAATAGGCACTTCCCCTGCCAATTTGAACCAGCGCATGAAGAGGGGGTCATTTACTGTTGAAGAGATGGAGAAAATCGCCAAGGCATTAGGGGCAAAGTATTTCTTCGGCTTTGAATTTGAAGACGGCACAAAAGTATGATCCGAAGCATTGACCGCAAACCAGCGGGCACCCTGCCGCACATGCGCGGCGCTGTCCTCTTGGTGACTGGTAGGGGGCAGGTATTACGGGAAAAACCAAACCGCAACCGCCAACCCCGCCCGCCCTGGTCTGCGGAAAATCCAAGAGTGCGCAGAATTTGGGAAAACGGTGCACTCCATCGTTGCAACGCACAATTTTGAAGACCACAATACAAAACAAAAATAGGGGCGCTGACGTTCGTCAGCGCCCCGCTGTGCATCACTGGAAACAGGATTTGATGACATTGGCAATGTTCTTTTTCGTTTCTTCCAGCGAATCTTCATCGACTGCTATCTCAACCGTGCCTTCGGTTTGCAGCTTTTGAATCTCTTCATCAATCATTTTCGGCAATTCCTGGTCAAGCCATTGTTCAAGAGACTGTTCCAGTGTTTTATTCAATTCAGCATTCATCTTTTTCTGCTGATCCTGCTATTGCCGCAATCTGTTCACGTTCATGCTCAAAACTCCCATCCATAAGAATCTTCATCGTGCAGGTTCAGCACTCTTTGCTTGAAGTATGTATCATGCAGGAACAGGTGAACCATGCGCCGCAACAGGAAAGACGCATCCAAACCCAACTGTTCCGCTTCTACCATAAATTTGATCTTTTCATCGGTATCACACCGAAATATAACATTCTGTGTACTCATGCTCTTGTTCTCTCCTTAATGAAAAAGTGATTTCAGCATGTCGCTGATCTTGCGTTTTGCTTCTGATAATGACCGTTCGTCAACTTTGACCTTGACTTGCGGTTTCTGCATGTATTTCTCAACTTCTTTTGCGATCATTTGCGGCACTTCCTTCATGACCCACTCTTTTAGCTCTTGCATGACGGCTTCGCCTACTGCATCGGCGTACTTGATTTGATTCTCCACATGCCGCATGTGGTTTGGTTTGTTTTCAAAAGCGGCTTCCTGGCGCATGACACCTGCAATGCCAAGCGCTTGTCCTCTTGCTGCTGAAATAGCCATAATTTCATTCTCCTATTCTTTTTACTATTGAAAACGCGGGAGCGTGCGCTTGCGCACGCTTCCCGCTGGGCGGCAGGCTTGCGGCAAAGCCGCAAGCGCCGCCCGTTGTTTCGTGAAAAAAAAGTGTGTCATTTTGCCCCGAATATATTATATTTATATTTTTCGGGGCATTTTGACATACTTTTTTTGACGGCGGTCACGATTCTGGACGATAATCCGTGATGACGGCAGACGGTGTGATTTCTGAACCAACACAATGATTGCGTCCAACGTATTTTTTCTTGGTGACTATTGCCTGAATATCCTTGGTTAAAGCATTGCGGGCATTCTTGACAGTGCCTTCTGCCATGCCTAGCGCCTTTCCAATGTCAACATTTGTGATAGGGTCATCAAACCCATTCCCACGGTCGAGCAGGAAAAGCCAGACACGCAACAGTTTTTCCCAATCTACGCTTTCACTCTTGTTCGGCATTTTCTTGTAGTTTGCTGCCACCATGACCCATTCCTTTTGAATACGAATCACACGGCGCTGCTTTTCTGCCTTCTTTGAAAGGGTCAGCGTGAATGTGCGCCCATCAATGATTTTCTTCAACAAACCGTCTGTTTCCAGTGCATTGATTGCGCTTTTGATGGTGCCATTGTTTCTGCTGTCACCTCTTTTTAATCCGAAGAAATCACACACGTCAGCGAGAGTGCCGCGATAGGCAAGATGACTGTCTGCCAGAACCGCCAACAGCGCCAACAGCTTGAATTGATAGTTTTCTCGTGTCAGCCATTCGTATTCAAATTCAGCTTCTTCATTCTCTTGAAACTGTTCCAATTTCACACCTTCTTTCCACAAAAAACTTACCCCGTCATTCAATAGTGAAAAATGGGGCAATGCGTTTTATTGCTCTTGTCCAAAGGGTTTATTCCCTTTTTCCTGCTTTTATAATATCAAAAATAATAAAGATTATCAAATTGCCGCACAATGTAACGAGCCTTGATTTGTTGGGCTTTTGCCTGTATAATAGAAAGCGGAAGTCCAATAAAGCGGAACGCTTTCAGCGGCAATGACATTACCCAAAAGTTGTATCACCTTACCCCAAAGTTGTAACCACTTACGCAGAAGTTGTACTTGACTACGTAAAAGTTGAAGGGAGATAACCACATGGCACGCGGCGAAAACCAGAAATTGAAGCTGCTCTATCTGAAACAGTTCTTTGAGGAAAAGACTGATGAAGACCATCCCGCCACCATGCCTGACATTCTGGCGTATTTGAAGGCAAACGGTGTGGACGCGGAACGGAAAAGCATCTACACTGATTTGACTGCTCTTGCCGATTTCGGCATGGACGTGCGGAAGGATGACTACGGCAAAAGCTACACATGGTTTGACCGCGAATTTGAACTGCCCGAAGTGAAACTCATCATTGACAGTGTTGCATCGTCAAAATTCCTGTCCGAAAAGAAGAGTGATGCGCTGATAAAGAAGCTGGGGAAGCTGGTCAGTGAGCATCAGCGCAAAGAGCTTCGGCGGCAGGTTCGCGTGATGGGACGCGCCAAGAGTATGAACAACAGTGTGCTTATCAACACAGACGCGATTCACGCTGCTATTGCCGCAAACACAACAGTCAAATTCAAGTATTTCCACTACAACCTGAAATTAGAGCGCGATTACAGCCGCAAAGGGGAAGTATTTGAAGTAAGTCCCTGGGCGCTGCTCTACGATAACGACAACTACTATCTCTTGGCTTACACAGAAGAGGATTTCCGCACCTATCGTGTGGACAGGATGGCAAGCGTGGAGCAGGGCACCGATGAACGGCAGGGACGTGAAGAGTTTGAAAAGATGGACATGCCTGCCTACTCCAAGGCTACTTTTGGCATGTATAACGGCAAGCAGGAACAGGTGACAATGATCTTCCACAAAAGAATGCTTGATACCGTCATAGACCAATTTGGCAAGGATGTGTGGCTCTCAAAGGTGGATGACTGGCATTTCCAAGTGACCGTCACCGTTGCCGTCAGCCCGCAGTTCTTCGCCTGGGTGTTTGGTCTTGGAAACTACGTCACCATCACTGGCCCTGACAATGTTGTAAAGCAAATGAAGGAAATGCTGGCGAAGGTCAGCAAGAGGTATGAATGAAAAGCCTTCTTTCCTTTTACAAAATTGCCAGATTTCTTGCTTTCTTAACATGATTATGATAAACTGTGAATGTGGTTCAGTAAGCCGATCAAGACGGGGTACGATAAACTTTTGACCACCTAAATCCGAAAATGGCGTTCCGCAAAAGTGCCAAAAAGCCTTGCGGAGCAAGGCTTATCGACGACGACACCTATCAGGTGCAGGTCGTTGCCTGGTATGACAACGAAAATAGCTACACCAGCCAGATGGTCAGGACGATCAAGTACTTCGCCGAGCTGAAGTAAGCAAGTAAAATCAAGGGCTTTCGAGCCTTTGAGAGACTGAAAACTCAGTCCGAAAGTACGAAAAATGCTGCCTGACACGCGTAGGCAAGGAAACGTAATTACCTGCCAGGTACGATAGGCATTTACCCCACCTTCCACTGTAAAATCAGAACGGAAAGTGGGGTTTTCTTTTACAATGAAAATGGCGGAAGCAATCAAGAAATTCGAATTCGACTGCAAAATCAGAAAGCTGTCCTCGAAGACCGTCGATAACTATCGCGAGCAACTCATCTGCCTGATTTCCTTGCCGCTAAACGCGTATATGAAATCAGAAGAAGCGAACAGCTTTACTTCCGCACGTCTCTGCGTTTCCTGCACCTGTGTTGGGAGGGCGCACAGGTCTACGCCTGAGTAAGAAGAGAGGTCTGCGTTATCAGCAAAAGCGGGGCGGCAGACGACTATGCACAAAAGCGCTCTGAGAACAGAACCCGGGGTTTTCTTAATTGCGGTCGTTGTTTAATTGCAGCTTTAAATACGGGTGTATTTATTTCATAAATGGATTGCTGACATCGGTAAATTAAAACACTTTATACTGAATACAAATGCAGTTATTCCGGTCTTGAGCCGCTCACTGCGCACTCGTACCTGCCGCTTTTGCGGCGTTTTTTTTCTGTTACAAATATAACTGCGGCGCCGGTCAGCGTGCATATGAGCGCACACAGAGCCTGCAGCGCTTCGTTATCGAACAGAAGAGCGCCCAGTATCAGGCCGATTACAAGGCTTACGAGCGGCACGCCGTACGCCCAGAGGGAGGCGCGGGTGAGAGTGTGATCCGGTATGGTGATTTCCACCGTATCGCCCTCGGCGTACTTTCCGTCCGGCAGGGGATAGGTGACGCGTTCCTTGCGGCCGATCTCGCATGCGTGACACGCCGCGCACGCTTCCGAGCGTATCACCTCGGCGAAAAGCCTGCCGTTTTCGCTTACGACTCTTGCTTTCCTGGTCATAACGCTTTAAAATCAGTACGCCTTTTCGGGCAGCGCGTAAACTGAAGAGAAGAAACGGTAGCGCTCGTTGAAGGCTTCGTCCGAGCCGCTCTTGACCTCGTTCAGATAGGAGTGCATATCCATGCTGTTGAAGTGTGTTTCTATCACGCAGCCGGCGACGTTGGAGCAGTGGTCGCTTACGCGCTCAAGGTCTGTGAGCAGATCGGTAAGCACGAAGCCCTGCTCGATCGAGCACAGTCCTTTGGTCAGCCGTTCGATGTGACGCGCGCGCACCTGCTTTTGCAGTACGTCCACTACCTGCTCGAGCGGCTCCACCTGCGCGGCGCAGAGTATGTCGTTGTTTCTGAACGACGTGAGCGCCAGACGCACGGCTTCGCCTACCGCGCCGAGCACTACCATCAATTCGCCCGTAGCCTGCTCTGAAAAATGCAGCTGCTTTTCGTGCATTTCGCGTGCGGAGGAGGCGATGTTCTCGGCGTGGTCGCTTATGCGCTCCAGATCGCCTATCATGTGCAAAAGCTCTGAAAGCTCGTGGCTGTCTTCGTTCGACAGGTTCTGCTCGCTGAGCTTGACGAGATACGTGCCCAGCATATCCTCGAAGGCGTCAGCGCGTTTTTCGTCTTCACTGACCTTATCCGCTCCGCTGTCGCTGTAATGGTCGAGCAGGGATATCGCGCGCGAGAAGCTTTCGCTCACCACGTCAGACATAGTAAGAGCGACCTTGAACGCCTGCTCGAGCGCGACCGAAGGATTGATAAACAGACGCTCGTCCAGCATCTGCTTTTCCGGCGAATCCGCCTTGTCGCGGATTATGAGCTTCGAGAGCGCCACAAGCTGATTTGAGAAGGGCAGCAGCAGCGCGGCGGAGGCGAGCTTGCACACGGAGTGCACCATCGCTATGCCGAAGGGATTGGCCGCCTTCTCCATGAACGAAAAATCTATGAGCGCGTGCAGCGCGTAGGCAAGCGGCAATATGACCGCTGCGCTGATTATGTTGAACACAAGGTGTATCATAGAGGCGCGTTTTGCGTCCGCAGACGCGCCGGAGGCGGAAATGATCGAGGTGATGCAAGTGCCGATGTTGAAGCCGAACAGTATGGGCAGCACCGAGGAATAATGGATCGCGCCGGTCATGGAAAGCGCCTGTATGATACCGACTGAGGCGGAGGAGGACTGTATCGCCATCGTGAACAGCATTCCCACGAGCACGCCCAGGAAAGGATTGGAAAACATCGTGAGCAGGTTTTTAAAGCCGTCGAGCTCGCCCAGCGGCTTGACCGACGCGGACATGGTCTCCATTCCGAACATAAGCACGCTGAAGCCCAGCAGTATGCCGGCGGTGTCCTTGCGGCGTTCCTTTTTGGTGAACATATGCAGACACACGCCGATAAGCGCGATCACGGGCGTGAACGTGGAGGGCTTGAACAGCGTGACCCAGCCCGAGCCCTCGACGCCGGCCAGCGACAGTATCCAGCTCGTTATCGCGGTGCCCACGTTCGCGCCGATGATTATGCCGGCGGATTGGTTGAGCGTCATTATACCGGAGTTTACGAAGCCGACGACCATGACAGTCGTAGCGCAGGAGGACTGAATGATGCCGGTCACGAGCGCGCCCAGCAGGAAGCCTCCTAAGGGATTTGACGCGAGCCGCGAAAGAATGCTTTTGAGCTTTCTTCCGGCACGCTTTTCAAGTGCGGAGCCCATAAGGCTCATGCCGTACAGGAACAGCGCAAGCCCTCCGAACAGCGTGAGTATGTCAGTAAAACGCATTATTTCCTCCCGCAGGATGATGATTGGTTGTTATTATAACCGCCGCGCGTTAAAAACAGGTTTAACTCAGATAAAGCCTGAATATCAACTTGCGTCAGAACAGGCGCAGCTGCTCTGCGTCCGCGTTTTTCCATATTTCGCTTTTTGAGTATACGTCAAGCGCCTCGATGTCGGAAACGGGTGTAAAGCCCCTGGAAGAAAGCAGCGAATTTGCGGGCAGCGCGGGATCCTCGAAATAATACAGATAATCGCACAGGCGCCGCTTTGCCGCTTCCGCTTCGCCCTGCCGCCCGTCCGTCGTGGCGACGAACGCCGCGTTCGAAAGCGCGTATATCAGCCTGTTGCGCTCGAAAATGAGCCTGTCGTCAGGAACGGACAGCGGATGCGCGGAGGAGAGCACCAGCATGTTGCCGAAATCGATAGGCTCGACATGCTCCTTCTGCGCGCAGAAGCCGGCCAGACCGCCCGTCACGCAGCACACCAGCCTCGCGTCGCAGTCTAGCGCGGCACGGCGCGCGAGCATGCCCGCTCCGAGCTCACCGCCCGTCACTATGCCCATGCCGTTTTCGGCGGCAAGATGGGAGAGATTGCGCACGTTGCGTTTGACGCTGTCGGGGGTCTTTATTCCGGGCAGCGCGATAAGTCCCAGATAGTCGCTCTTAAGCAGCCACGCATTGCCCTTGGCGAACAGCGTGGGCGCGGAATAGTCGCCCAGACGCTGCCTGAGCGAGCGCGGATATACCTCGTCCGCGGGGGTCAGTATCTCTATGCCGCTGTCTATGCACTCGTCTATCAGCCGGGATAAAAGCACGTCCCGGCTCATAAGTATCCTGACTCTGTAGGCGAACGCCTCGTCCGATTCGAGCATGCGCATAGTGCCCGGCAGATCGCGGTTCATAAGCAGCGAGGGCCTGTGCGAAAACGCAAGCTCCGGGCGGGACATTACGTACGCCATCTCTTCGCCCGTAAGCGGCTTTACCGCCTCGTCCGCGTCGGGGGACATGGGCAGCGTCAGGAGCATCAGAGTGTATGCGTCGTCTGTGTGCTGCATATTCAGCCTTTCAGTATGTAATCGAAAAACGCGTCGGCGGTGGGAGAAGAGAGCTCTAAAAACTCCTGCCGCTCGAACATGTTTTCAAGGTAGTGAGCGTCGGAGGAGTGAAGCTGCTTTACGTCCGGTATGCCCTTGTGGGGCAGCGGCAGACCGGTGGTCACCTCCAGCGCGGGGAAGGGGATGTCGGGCGGCAGAAAGCCCAGCGCCTGCAGTATGCCGTTAGCGCCGCGGTTGATGTGCGCGGGAATCGCGAGCCCGCCGCGCCCGGTCACCATTTCGAACAGCCTGTTTACGGACAGATCCAACGCGCTCAGCAGGTGTATGGGCTCCTCGCCGGTCTCCTCGTCGTCCTCGTTCATGTATACCTGCCGCCCGAACAGAGAGGCTTTGTTTTTTATCGGGGGCAGATGGGGATAGATTTCCTTTGAAAAATCCAGCGCTTCCTCCACCGTTCTGAAATACGCAAGCATGTGCGCTTCCTCACGGGTGGTAAGCTCCATTCCCGGCACGAGACCTATGCCCACTGCGTCCGCGACCGCCTTGACTGCGGGAAGCTGGCCTGCGGTGTTGTGATCCGTTACCGCAATAAGCTCCAGCCCCTTCAGATACGCCATATTGACGATGTTGTTGGGCGTCATGTCCATGTCCCCGCAGGGGGACAGGCACGAGTGCAGGTGCAGGTCTACGGCGTATTTCATTTCAGCACGCGCCTATGCCCGCCTGGGTGAGCCTTCCGCATATTTCAAACGCTGTGAGCCTGCTTGAGAGCACGCTTATGCCCTCCTCCGCGGCCTTCCCGAGCACGTCCGCTTCCACGCTGATGCCCTCGGGTATTATCACGCACGCCATGTCGTGCAGGGAGGCTACCGCTATTACGTTCATGTGCGTCTGCACGGTTATCCACGCCATGCCTTCGCGCCCGTGCGCCATTACCCACGACAAAAGGTCGCAGGTGTAGCCCTCGCGCACCTCTCTTGAGGTGTCGGTGCCTTCGGTAAGTATGCTTGCGCCGATTATTTTTGCAGCTTCGTTTACAGTCATGAGTGCATCTCCTATTCTCTGGTCAGTTCGCTTATTTCGACCATTTGCTTGGCCATTTCGCTTACGCGCTGTTTGAGCAGCAGCAGGCAGTCCAGCTCCTTGGCGTAGCCGCGCACGATGTCCTCCGCCAGCGCCTGACAGGTGGGCGAGCCGCAGGAGCCGCAGTCGAGACCGGGCAGCATTTTGCGCACCTCTTCGATCCTGTCCATTTTCTTGAGCGCCTCGGAAAAATCGTCGTCGAGCTTCATCGCCGCGATCGGCTCGATGGGACGGTCGAAGAACACGTCCTCGCCCAGACCGGTCACCTCGTCCAGAGCTACGGATTCGCTTATTCTTTCCTTCGGAAGGCCGACTACGAGCTTTCTTATGCGGTTGCGGGCGATATATACGTTTTCGAACACGATCGGGCCGCCCACGCAGCCGCCCTCGCACGCGAGCCCCTCGAAGTATTTAAGATCCGGCAGACGGTCGTTCTCTATTTCCTCAAGCACCTTGCTCACGTTCTCGATGCCGTCCACGGCGAGCGCCTCGTCTTCCTCTATGGCGAGACTTTCGCCGCCCGAACGCGCCCAGCCTATGCCCAGCGCGGTTCCGACGTGGGAGGGGTCCTGCTCCTTTTCCGGAAGCCCCATTTGGCCGCGTCTTAACTGGCTTGACAGCAGCCCGTATATTTCGATTATGGATATCGCGCCGTCTACCGAGCTTTTTTCGTGCCCGAGCGGACGGCGGATGGCGGTCGCCTTGGACGCGCAGGGCGTTATAAAGAAGCAGCCGACCTCCTCCGGTCTTACGCCATGCTTTTCGCAAAATTCCTTGCGCGCCATGGTGGCTGCGATCTCCATGGGGGAGCGCACGTCCACGATATTGTCGAGCAGCTCCGGAAACCTAACCTGTATAAGCCGTATCACCGACGGACAGGCGGAGGATATGAGGGGTCTGGGGCAGGTGGGGCTTTTGAGCTTTTCCATGATCGCGCGGGAGGCGATGTCTGCGCCGCGCGATACGTCGAATACGTCGTTAAAGCCCATACGCATGAGACCGCGCGATATCCCGCTTATATCGTCGAGCTTTTTGAACTGCCCGTACAGCGTCGGAGCGGGCAGCGCGATTTTGTACTTGAAACGGTTTATGGAGCTGAGCGGATCGGTCACGGCGATTTTGGCGTGCTGCTGGCAGACTCTTATGCATTCGCCGCAGTCCACGCACAATTCGTCGATTATCGTTGCGCGCCCCTTGCGTATTCGTATAGCCTCAGTCGGGCATCTTTTAAGGCATCCCGTGCAGCCCACGCACTTGCCCTTGTCGAGCCTTACGGAATGCAGAAAGCTTTTCGCGCTCAAGCGTTTTCCTCCTTACAGCGAAAAATACATTTTTATCGTGGTCCCCTCGCCGACCTTGGACGATATGTCGAAGCGGTCGGCGTTGCGCGCCATGTTGGCCAGACCCATGCCGGCGCCGAAGCCCATCATGCGCACGTCCTCGCTGGCGGTCGAATAACCCTCGGTCATTGCAAGGTCTATATCCGGTATGCCGGGGCCGACGTCCTCGCTGATCAGCGTGACTTCGTTTGAATCCACCTCGAGCACGAGCTTGCCGCCGTCGGAATGTATAACCAGATTTATTTCAGCCTCGTAGCACGCAATGGACAGGCGGCGTATCACGCCGGCGTCCACGCCGAGCTTCTTCAGCAGACGCTTTATCTGCGCGGAAGCCTCGCCGGCGGTTACGAAATCCATCGCCTCGACGGGGAATTCTTCTTTTAATATACTCATAACGTCAGCCTTTCGTGCCGTTATCCATGCCGCCCGCGTACAGCTTTCCGCTGGCGATGTACTGCGTGTTCTCGGTGGCGAGCACGCTGATGCCTTCTTCGTTCGCCATACGCAGCGCCTCGGCGGAGGGCAGCTTGCCGCGCGTGAAAACCACCGCGCGTATATCCAGCATGTCGCAGGTGCGCATCACCTGCGGGTTTACAAGGCCGGTGAGCAGTATCATGTGCTCCTTCGGAAAGGCGAGTACGTCGCTCATCATATCGCTGGCGCAGGCGCACTGTATCTCGAGCTCTTCGTCGACCGTGTCGCTTATGGCGCGCGCGTCCAGCAGCTTCATAATCTGACCCAACTTCATCAGACATCGACTCCTTATGCTTTTTGCCTGTATATACGCAATATATTATACTGTATTTTCGCGCTCATTGCAACGAGTATAGAAAAAACTTTTTCGAAATTCTGACGCTGCGAAACTGAATATTCGAGCGCTTGCTCATGCATTTTTATACAAAAAACCGTAATTTTGAAAAAAGTTTGCATAAATTACGCATATGCTATTGCATTTTTACTCGGGCTGTGGTATTATTTCATCAGCTGCGCCGCAGAGCGGCGCAAAATCCGTGAACGGAGGGAAATACATGAAGAAGCTGATTATGCTGGCACTGTGCCTGGCGCTGGCAGCGAGCTGCTTCTCGTTCGGCTCAGCCGAAGAGGAGGTTGTTTACCGCTCGCTGTATTCCGGCGAGATCGGCACGCTCAATTACCTTACCACCGCCACAACCAACGAGTTCACCGTATCGGCAAACGTTATAGACACTCTGATCGAGCACGATAAATACGGTCAGCTCGTGCCCTGCCTTGCCGAAAGCTGGGAGCTGAGCGAGGACGGCCTCACCTGGACGTTCCATCTGCGCAAAGACGCCACCTGGGTGACTGCGTCCGGCGAGTATTACGCAAACGTCACCGCCGAGGATTTCGTGACCGCCGCGAAGTATATACTGAACGGTGCGAACGCTTCCTCGACCGCGTGGATACTTACCGATTACATCCTCGGCGCGGAGGAGTACTTCGATTCCACTACGCCCCCCGACGAGGGCGAAGCGGCTCCCGAGCCCTTCGGCTTTGAAAACGTGGGCGTAAAGGCGACAGACGAATACACGGTCGCCTACACCACCTCCGAGCCCTGCCCGTTCTTCCTGTCCATGCTGGACTATGTGTGCTATATGCCGCTGAACGCCAAATTCCTCGAGGAAAAGGGCGACCAGTTCGGTCTTGCCACCTCCAATGAAAACATCCTTTACTGCGGGCCGTACATCCTGTCCGAGTTCAAGCCCCAGGAAATCCGCGTTTACAGCAAGAACGCTTCCTACTGGGACGCCGAGCACGTTTACATCGACAAGATCCAGCAGACCTACAACAAGGAAGCCACGACGCTCTCGCCTGAAATGTATCTGCGCGGCGAGATCGACGACGCCGACATCTCTGCCGCTATAGCCGCAGAGTGGCTGGCAGACGAGGTCAAGAGCCAGTACATCCATCCCGTGCGTCAGGTCGGTCAGTATTCCTATTTCTGGTGCTTCAACTTCGACGCCAACTTCGACGCGGAGTATGAGCCCGAAAACTGGCTGCTCGCCGCCAACAACGAAAACTTCCGCCTGTCCCTGTTCTACGCGCTGGACCGCGTGAAGGCAAAGACGGTCATCGAGCCCGAAAACCCCGAGGATCTGCTTTGGGATACCATCATGCCTCAGGATATCTCGGTTTACAACGGCACCGACTACACCGATATGGGCGCGCTGGCGGAAATAGAAGTGGGCTTCGACGAGGAAAAGGCGATAGCCTACCGTGACGCCGCGATACCTGAGCTTACTGAAGCGGGCGCGACTCTGCCTATCAAGGTTCTGACCTGCTACAACCCGTCCTCTACCGGCTGGGCCGAGGAATGCCAGGTCGTCGAGCAGCAGATGGAAGCGCTGCTTGGCACGGACTACATCGACATCATAATCCAGGCTGGCCCCTCCTCCGGCTTCCTCAAGGAAATCCGCAGAAGCGGCAAATACGCCTTCATGAAGTGCAACTGGGGTCTCGACTTCGACGATCCGGTAAACCTCACCGATCCCTTCAAGGAGACCAACAACTACAACTTCATGATCAAAGCGACTGATCCCAAGCTCTACGACGAGGACGGCACGATGACCTATTACAAGCTGCTCGCAGCCGCCAAGGCGATGCCCGGCAACGACACCGAGGCGCGTTATCTGGCGTTTGCCGAGGCTGAGGCGTATCTTATCGATCACGCCATCGTGATCCCGTACGGCTCCGATACCGGCGGATACACCGCGAGCCGCCTCAATCCCTTCGAGGGTCAGTTCGGCGCGACCGGACTTGCGACCTGCCGCTACAAGGGGCAGCATCTGCTCGACAAGCCCATGAGCACCGACGACTACTACGAGGCGTACTTCACCTGGCTGGAGGAGCGCGACGCGCTTGCAAACTGAGACTTTGATTAATTAACCCGATTATAAAGCGGGGACGGTTTGACAGCCGTCCCCGCGCGCGTATAATATGTTTCAATATTTATCCGATTGCACTCGCATAAGGGAAAGCATATGCTGAAGTATATCGCAAAACGGCTTTTGTCCTCGCTGCTCACGCTGTTTATAATAATAGTTGTGGTGTTCGTGCTGCTCAGGCAAATGCCCATCGAAGGCTATTTCGACAATTTCGACAAGCTGGACGCAAAGCAGGTGGACGCGAAGCTGACGCAGCTGGGTCTGAAGGACCCCATTTACAAGCAGCTTTGGAGCTTCTTCAAAAACCTGTTTAACGGCGATCTCGGACTTTCGTCGCGCTATTCCAAGGATACGCCGATAACCACGCTCATTGCGAACAAGGCGCCGCTCTCTATCTACATGGGCCTTATGAGCCTTGCGATCTCGCTTGCGCTGGGAATACCGCTGGGCGCGGCTATGGCGCGCAGCAAATCCGGCTTTTGGGACAAGTTCGGCACGGTGTTCATCGTATTCATAAACGCGGTGCCCGCGGCGGTTTACTACATTTTTATCCAGATGTACGGCACTGACGCGATGCGCATACCGATGACGTTTTCGCGCGACAACTGGCTTACGTGGATACTGCCGGTCGTATCGATGTCGCTGGGCTCCATAGCCTCGAACGCGATGTGGCTCAGGCGCTACATGCTCGACGAAATGAACAAGGATTACGTGCGCCTGGCGCGCGCGAAGGGCGTATCCTCGCGCAAGCTCATGATGAAGCACATATTCAGAAACGCGTTTGTTCCCATGATACAGTATATTCCCGCTTCGATCCTGTATACGGTAAGCGGTTCGATATATATAGAATCTCTCTACGGCATACCCGGCATGGGCGGCCTGCTGGTGGATGTTATCGGCAGGCAGGACAACCCGATGGTGCAGGCGCTGGTCATGATTTATTCGAGCATAGGCATTATAGGCCTATTGCTGGGAGATTTGCTGATGGCGGTGCTCGACCCCAGAATAAGCTTTGTTAAAAAGGACGGTGCGCGCTGATGAAGGGATTGTTCGAGAACAAAAAGCGCCGCACTGAGGACAGCCTGAATGCCGCGCTTAAGCAAAAGCAGTACGACGAGGACGCGTATTTCGAGCGTGCGGAATACGATCCGTTCGCGGGCGAGAAGGCCGGATACTCCGATTATTCGTATTGGCGCAGCACGTTCAAATCTTTTCTGCACAACAAAGTAGCGCTGATCATGCTGGTCGTGCTGGCTGTGCTGGTGCTGTTTACCGTGATACAGCCGCTGCTGCCGGGCCAGTACGACGCGCTTACAATAAACAACGACCCGGTGACAGGCATACAGCTGCAGAATCAGGCACCGTCGTCCACCACCGTGTATATGACCGTACCTGCGGGCACGGAGCTTTTAGGCGCGCGCGTCAAGGGCGACGAGGGCTGGTACGCCGTGAGCAATATAATCGGCGCGGTCAAAAAGCCCACGAAAAAGCCCAGCACCTTCACCGTGCTCGAATACGGCGAGGACTGGTGCAAAATCGAATACGAGGGCGTCACCGGCTATATAATGAACAACTTCCAGACCTCCATCCAGAAGATACCGGAGGACCCGTACGCGGTGCCCTACGAGTGCTATTCCAATAAAGCACCCAAAATATTCAACGCGCCCGTAAATATATCAAACTCAGGCAATTCGCTGTACGCCGAAGCGCAGTATCTGCGTGAGACAGAGGACGGCACGGTCGTCACGACTGCCGAAACGGAGCTCAGAAACATACCCAGCTCGCAGCCATTTCTGTTCGGTACGAACAACATTGGGCAGGATTTGTGGGCGCTGGTGTGGCAGGGCACGCGCACGAGCCTGTGGATAGGCTTCGTGGTGGCGCTGTTCGAGGCGCTGATCGGCATTATAATCGGCGTGCTGTGGGGCTACGTCCGCGCGCTCGACCGCCTGATAACCGAGATATACAACGTGATCGACAATATACCCACGACGATAATCCTCATACTCATTTCCTACATTATGCGCCCCAGCATAAGCACGCTGATATTCGCCATGAGCCTTACGCGCTGGCTGGGCATGGCGCGCTTCGTGCGCAACCAGATAATCATAATCCGCGACCGCGACTACAACCTCGCCTCGCGCTGTCTGGGCACGGAGCCCTCGCGCATAATGCTCAGAAACCTGCTGCCTTATCTTGTTTCCGTAATAATGCTGCGCATGGCGCTCGCGATACCCGGCGCGATAGGCAGCGAGGTGTTTATCACCTATATAGGCCTCGGGCTTGACGTAAACACGCCCTCGCTCGGCAATCTGATAAACGAGGGCAGAAAGCTCGTGACCTCGCCCTCGCTCAGATACCAGCTCATATTCCCGGCGATAGTGCTGTCGGTCATAACGATTTCGTTCTACGTTATCGGCAACGCCTTCGCAGACGCCGCAGACCCCAAAAACCATCTGTAGAAAGGAGCGCGCGCAATGAGCGAAACCATACTTTCGGTCAGGAACCTCGATCTCAAATTCGATCTGCGCGGCCGTACGCTCCACGCGATAAGGGACGTGTCTCTGGACGTATACAAGGGCGAGAGCCTTGCGATAGTCGGCGAGAGCGGCAGCGGGAAAAGCGTGTTCACGAAATGCTTCATGGGTCTTAACGACATAAACGGCCGTATAACCGGCGGCGAGATCCTGTATGGTGGTATGAACCTTGCCGCCTTTAAAACTGAAAAGGAATGGCTGCGCATACGCGGACGCGAGATCGCGATGGTAATGCAGGACCCGATGACGAGTTTAAATCCTCTTAAGACGGTCGGCGCGCAGATACTCGAGGCGATCAGGCTCCATCAGAGCGAGCTCGACAAAGCGCAGGCGCATAAGGCGATGCTCGATATACTGAGCGACGTGGGCATCAGCGAACCGGAAAAGCGCGCCAGGCAGTACCCGCACGAGTTTTCGGGCGGCATGAGACAAAGGGTGGTAATCGCCATCGCGGTAGCGTGCAAGCCCAAAATACTCATATGCGACGAGCCGACCACCGCGCTCGACGTCACGATACAGGCGCAGATACTGAAGCTCATCAAGGACCTCGTGCGCGAGCACGACATGACCGCGATATATATAACGCACGATCTGGGCGTGGTGGCGAACGTCGCGCAGAGGATAGCCGTAATGTACGGCGGCGATATCGTGGAAATAGGCACCTGCGAGGAAATATTCTACGACCCGCGCCATCCGTATACGTGGGCGCTGCTCTCCTCGCTGCCGCAGCTGGGCATAAAGGGCGAAAAGCTGTTTTCTATACAGGGCACGCCGCCGAACCTGTTTACCGAAATCAAGGGCGACGCGTTCGCGCCCCGCAACCCTTACGCGCTGAAGATCGATTACGAAAAGCGGCCGCCGTTTTTCGAAATCACGCCTACGCATAAGGCGCGCACATGGCTGCTCGACCCGCGCGCGCCCAAAATCGAGCCGCCCGAGGCCGTAAGAAAACTCTCGCGAATGGAGGCGCTGTCAAATGGCTGACGTACTTTTGTCTGTTAAGGATTTAAGCGTGCATTTCGGCAAGAAGAGACGTCCCTTCGTCGCGGTGAACCGTGTGTCGTTCGATATTTACCGAGGCGAGACGTTCGGTCTGGTCGGCGAAAGCGGCAGCGGCAAAACCACCATCGGCCGCGCGATAATCCGCGTCGTGCCGTCTGCGGGCGGGGACATCGTATTCGACGGCAAAAAGATAAACGGGAAAATATCAAAGGAGCTCGACCGCGAGGTCACGAACCGCATACAAATGATATTTCAGGACCCGATGGCTTCTTTGAACGAGCGCGCGAAGGTGTCCTATATCGTGTCCGAAGGAATATACAGGAGATTTGACAGACAGGAGCGCGCGCTGCGCGTCGAAAAGGCGCTGCGCGAGGTGGGACTGCTGCCGGAATTCGCGGGGCGCTTTCCGCACGAGTTTTCAGGCGGGCAGAGACAGCGCATAGGTATCGCCCGGGCGCTTATAATGCAGCCGGATTTTATAGTGGCGGACGAGCCGATCAGCGCGCTGGACGTTTCCATAAGGGCGCAGGTTTTAAATCTGCTCAGCGATCTGCAGAAGGAACGAAAGCTTACTTACCTGTTCATTTCGCACGACCTGTCGGTAATGCGCTTTATCTGCGACCGCATCGCGGTGATCCACAAGGGCGTTATCGTAGAGCTTGCGCAGACGGAGCAGCTCTTCAGCCATCCGCTGCATCCCTACACGCGCGCGCTTTTGTCCGCCGTGCCGATGCCGGACCCCAACACCGAAAAGCACAAGGTGCCGGTGGTGTACGATCCGTCCATGCATCATTACGAAACGGACAAGCCTGTCTGGACCGAAATAGAGCTGGGTCATTTCGTCTACGCGAACGAGACTGAGAGAAAGGAATACGAGGAAGCGTTTAATACGCCTCGGTAGCATATGGATATCGCCGAAGCCAAAGCCCGCTGCTGGGCGGAAATAGATCTGGACGCGCTCGGGTCAAACTATAAAACCGCGCTGTCCCTGCTCAGGCCGCCCGCGCGGCTTATCTGCGTGCTGAAGGCAAACGCATACGGACTGGGAGCTGCGCGCGTGTGCCGCGAACTGTACGGCTTGGGCGCGCGCTTTTTTGCGGTGGCGTGCGCGTGCGAGGCGGAGGAAATAAAGACGCTCCTGCCGGATTCGGAGGTGCTGGTGCTCGGGCTCAGCGGCGCGGGCGAAACCGAACGGCTGATAAAAAAGGGAATAATCCTGACCTGCTTCTCGCCGGAAAACGCCCGGCACATAATAAAATGCGCGAAAAGCGCGAACGCGCGGGCGCGTGCGCACATAAAGCTCGACACGGGCCTGCACCGCATAGGCTTTAACGAAAGCACATATAACGAAATGCTCGGTTTTGCCCTGAATCCGGCAGTATCGGTCGAAGGGCTGTATACGCATCTCGCGCTGCACGACCGCGCGGGCGACGAGGCGCAGTTCGTTCTGTTCGACAAGGCGGACGCGTTTCTCAAAGCGCACGGCGTCGGCGGCTATATGTGTCACGCGTGCGATTCCATAGGCATGGTGCGCTATCCCGAACGCCATATGGACGCGGTGCGCGCCGGCGCGTGGCTGTACGGCGTGTGCCCGAACAGATACGCGCATCCCGAAAACTGCCGTCCCACTGTGCGCTTCGTATGCAGGATAAGCGATATACACGACGTGCGCGCGGGGGAGTATATAGGCTATGACGACGACAATCCGCTTGCGCGGGACAGCCGCGTCGCCGCGCTTTCGGCGGGCTACGTGGACGGCTTTCCGCGCCTTAACAATATCGGCAGAGTCCTCGTGCGCGGGCGCAGCGCGCGCGTGCTGGGGCTCGTGTGCATGGATCAGATGATGGTGGACGTCACCGATATCCCTGAGGCGCGGCGGGGCGACGAGGTCACGCTGCTGGGAGACGGCATAGGCGTCAACGAATACGCGGATACCGCGCGTCTTAACCGCAACGAGGCGCTTTGCCGGCTGGGACGGCGCGTTCCCAGGCTGTATATGCGAAACGGCGCTCCGGAGAGCATCTGCAGGGAATAGGCAGTGCTTGCGTGAACGCTTTTGCCGGATGAACGATTTATCAGAGCATACCCTATACGAAGGTCTGAAGGACGGGATCCCCATATTTCTGGGCTATCTTTCCGTATCCTTCGGCTTTGGCGTGCTTGCCGTGTCGAAGGGGCTAAGCACATTTGCGGCAGTCATGATTTCCCTTACCAACGTCACCAGCGCAGGCCAGCTTGCGGGGCTTGAGATCGTCGCAGCGGGCGGAGCGCTGATAGAGCTTATATGCGCAGAATGCGTGATTAACCTGCGCTACGCGCTAATGAGCATTTCTCTTACTCAGAAGCTCGATTCCACGATGAGCGTGCCGCGGCGTCTTATCTGCGGCTTTGCCGTGACGGACGAGATTTTTGCCGTCGCCTACTCTAAAACCGGCAGTGTGGGCGTCAGGTATTTTTACAGCCTTATGAGCCTGCCGCTGCTGGGCTGGGTAATGGGCACGCTCGCGGGAGCGCTTGCGGGCAGCCTGATGCCGGCAAGCGTGCGCGTGGCGCTGGGCATAATGCTGTATGCGATGTTCATCGCGATAGTTCTGCCGCCCGCCTCCAAAAGCCGCGCTGTATTTACCGCCTGCGCCGTTTCGGCGGGTGTCAGCGTGCTCGTCGCCGTGCTGCCGGCGCTTTCGTTTATAGATTCAGGCTACCGCGTCGTCGTCAGCGCCGTTCTGGGCGCTGCGGTTTCGGCGGCGCTGTACCCGGCGGAGGAGACAGAATGAGAAACGTTCCGCTGTGGGTGTACATAGCCGTAATGGCGCTGGTCACATACGCGATACGCGCGCTCCCGTTCGTGCTGGTCAGAAGCCGCATACGTTCGCGCTTCGTCCGCTCGTTTCTGCAATATATGCCTTACGCGGTACTGAGCGCGATGACGCTGCCGGCCGTGTTCTCTTCTACGGGCTCGGCATATTCGGCTGCGGCGGGCTGCGCGGCGGCGGTCGTGCTTGCCCTTAAAGGAAAATCGCTTATCGTTACGGCGCTCGCCGCATGTGCGTGCGCATATTTGGTCGACGCTCTTATTACGGTTCTGTAGCCGTTCTCCTGTAAATATTTCAGATTAATAAAAAATATTTTTCAAAATGATTGACTAATCTTGCGTTTTGGTGTATCATACTCCTGAATTATGTTCAGACTTGAAATACATATGTCTTGAAACTAAGGAGAGAAATATGTCACTTTTAGATTCGATAAAAAAAGGTATCTCAAAGCTCGGAAACGACGATTTTGAAGACGAGGCGCAGGATACCGTAACGGACGCGCAGGACGAATACGAGCCCGAAGAGGAGTACGAGCAGGACGGCGAGTACGCTGACGAGGGCGAGGAATACGACGACGCCGAATACGAAGACGATTCCGAATATGAGGACGACGCCGAGTACGAGGACGAAGGCGAGTATGAGGACGACGCCGAGTACGACGAAGCGGACGAATACAAGGACGAAGGCGAATACGGAGACGAGGAGTACGGCGACGAGACCGACGACTCCGAATACGACGACGCCGATTACGACGGTTACGAGGAAGAGGAATACGACGAGGACGAGGGCGATTTAGGCTACAACCCGTCTGTGTTCGAAAACCTCGACGCTTATTCCGATGAGGATCAGGAGGACGAAGCCGGGTACGAGCCCGAAGACGAATACGAGACGGACGACGGCGATGTGTACGACGACGACGGCTCAGAGGGCGGCGCCGGCTGGTTCTCGAGAACCATGGACGTGATCCAGAATAACGAGTATCTGCTGTATGCGCTGCTGGTGCTCCTGCCTCCGCTGGGGCTGTTCGCGCTGTGGCGCGCGCGTCAGTACGAGCCTAAAAAGCGCTGGATACTTACGGCGGTCGGCATTGCCGCGCTCATTATCTGGATAATAATCTTATGGCCCAAAAACAATAATAGCGAGGATCCGCTGGACATAACTCCCGTTATGCCTGACGCTGCGACTACCGTGCCTGACGCTACCGTGGATACTCAGGTAGTGTCCGAGCCCACCGCAGAGCCTACCGCGACGCCGCATCCGGGCAATTCCGGCGACGGGAGCGGCACCGGCACGGCTGCCACATACGTATGGGTGACCGGAAGCGGGCTTTACTACCACACCGACGAGCACTGCGGCGGCATCACGAATGCCAGCAAGGTCACGCTCGACGCGGCCGTCAGCCGCGGCAAGACGGCGTGTCCCGACTGCGCGGGCGGCGTGAACACGTTCGCGGACAATACTACCGCTACGGTTCTTTACGCGACGCCTAACGGCAAGAACTACCATACCGATCCCAATTGCTCCGGCATGAAGAACGCGAGCGTCGTAACCGAAAGCGACGCGGTGAGAGCGGGCAAGACCGCGTGCCCCGTGTGCATCGGCTACTACGGCACAGAGGGCGGAAAATGGTATCACAGCATCAGCAACTGTCAGGGCATGCAGAATGCTGTCACGAAGACCAAGGCTGAATGGGAGAAGCTCGGCAAAACCGCGTGTCCCACCTGCCTGAGCGGCAGCAGCAATACCGTCAAGACCAACTCAGTGCCTACCGAAACGCAGGTGTTCTGCACTGCAAACGGCAAATACTTCCATACCAAGAGCGACTGCACCGGCATGAAGGGCGCTACGCAGGTCACTATTTCCCGCGCGGTGAGCCGCGGCAAGACAGCGTGTCCGACGTGCGTTACAAAGTCCGCAGTATACGTGTTCGCCAACCCTGACGGTACGTGTTACCACACCACCTCCGATTGCTCCGGCATGAAGAACGCGCAGTACGTAACCGCCCGCAGCGCGATAAACGCGGGCAAGAAGGCGTGCACCAAGTGCAACGCAAACAAGCTCGGCTTCTCGTCCACCGTTTCTGCCGAAACGGGCGAGGGAGCAGTCGTGACGACGCTTTCCAACACGACCGGAGCTGGGCAGACGTCCTCGACCGTGCAGACCGTTAAAACCAACGACACTGCCACGTACGTATACGCCACAAGCGGCGGCACGTACTATCATACCAAAAGCAACTGCTCCGGCATGAAGGGCGCGCAGCGCATAACGATCAACACTGCGGTAAAGGCGGGCAAAAAAGCGTGCCCGACCTGCGTAAAGACCGCCGATCTTACGGTTTTCATGACCGATAACGGCACGTATTTCCATACGGACGCAAGCTGCTCCGGCATGAAGAACGCGGTCGCGACGACTGCGTCGCGCGCGCTGAGCGCGGGCAAGACCGCGTGTCCGACCTGCGCCAAATCGCTTACCAGCGCCCAGAGTGCGAAGGCCGCTTCCGCCGCCGCGGAAGCCTCCAAAACGGTCTCAGCCTACGCAAGCGCGAACGCCATCGTGTATATAAAGCTCGGCGCAGGCGCGAACAACTATTATCATTCAGCCGCCAAATGCACGTCTCAGAGCTTCAAGGACGGGCTGAACGTGACGCTCGAATACGCGCTCGGACACGGCTATAAGGCCTGCCCAAGCTGCAATCCTCCCTCAAAGATCAGCACCTGATCGCGCGCAGGATAAAAACCAAGGCTGCTGCGGTGATTTTCACTGCAGCAGCCTTGGTTTTATAATTGGGTCTGACGCTCAGCCCACTTCGCTTCCGGGCACGAAATCGTTCCCGTCCACGGTAAGTAGCCTTACGTTTCCGCTGCCGTCGTCGGCGCACAGCAGCATGCCCTCGGAGGCGATGCCCTTCATTTTGCGCGGGGGCAGGTTTTTGACCAGTATCACCGTTTTGCCCTTCATATCTTCGGGCGTGTACCATTTGGCGATGCCGGAGAGCACCGTGCGCGTTTCGCCGTTTCCGATGTCAAGCGTGGATTTGAGCAGCTTGTCGCTGCCTTCCACCTTTTCGCACGCGGTTATGCGCGCGGTCACGAGCTTGGTCCTGAAAAACTCCTCCGCCGTCACGCAGCCTTCGGGCACGGCTTCGGCCTTTTTGCCCTGCTTCGCAGGCTCTGCGGCCTTGGCGGGCGCGGCTGAAGCGGGCTCCTTTTCGGCGTAGATCGCCTCGAGCTCTTTCTTTACGTCCACTCTCGGGAACAGTGCTTCGCCTTTTTTGACTGTCGTTCCGGGCAGCAGCGCGCCGAATTTCTGTACGGACGCCCATGTTTTGAGCGCTTCGTCAGTCACGCCTATCTGCGCGTATATGCGCTCCGGCGTCTTCGTAAGCACGGGGGATACGTGCACCGCTACCGCGCGCACGCCTTCCGCCAGCACGTACATTACGGTCTTAAGCCTCTCGCGGCCCTCGTCGGTCTTGGCCAGCACCCACGGCGCGGTTATGTCTATGTAGCGGTTCAGTTCGCCTATGAAGCGCCAGATTTCAGCCAGCGCGCTTGAAAACTGCAGCTCGTTCATGCTCTTCTCTACCAGCGCGGGCAGCGCCTCGAACAGCTTGATTATATGCATGTCGGGCTCTTCATAGCTTCCCGGCGCGGGCACATATGCGTCAAAATACTTTTCTATCATGGCGACCGTACGGCTGACCAGATTTCCCAGGTCGTTGCACAGGTCGGAATTCATGCGCGTGAGCATCGATTCGTTCGTGTAGTTGCCGTCTGAGCCGAAGGGCATCTCGCGCATCAGATAGTATCTGAGCGCGTCGGTGCCGTAACGCTTCACGATGGGGCCGGGATATTCGACGTTGCCCTTGGACTTGCTCATCTTGTCGCCGCCGAAGAGCAGCCAGCCGTGACCGAATACCTGCCTGGGCAGGGGCAGTCCCAGCGCGTGCAGCATTATGGGCCAGTATATCGTATGGAAGCGCACTATCTCCTTGCCGACCAGATGCACGTCCGCAGGCCAGTATTTCTGGAATTTGCTGTCGTCATCCGAAAGATAGCCCAGCGCGGTAATGTAGTTGCTCAGCGCGTCGATCCATACGTAAACCACGTGCTCGGGGTCGAAATCCACGGGGATGCCCCATTTGAAGCTGGTGCGGCTCACGCACAGGTCCTGAAGCCCGGGACGTAGGAAGTTGTTGAGCATCTCGTTGGCGCGGGAGGGCGGCTGGATGAAATCCGGATGGGTCTCGAT
>JAFYFC010000033.1 GCA_017543905.1 Clostridia bacterium | reverse complement strand
CGCAACAGTCTGAAGGAGATTGTATTTGAGGAAGGGATAACGCGTATAGCAGGTTATCTGTGCGGTGATGTAAACAGGAGTACAGAAAGTTGTGCTAAACTGGAAAGAGTTGTTTTTCCGAGCACGGTAACGGAGATCGGTAAGAGCAGCTTTTATAAATGCACTGCATTATATGATTATACATTACCGATAGGGTTGACAGAAATCGGTCGTTGGGCGTTTTATAACTGCGAAGGGCCTGAGACGCTTGAATTGCCAGAGAGTCTGATAACAATAGACGAGTATGCCTTTTACGGAAACAAAGGCATAACAGCTATCAGTCTACCGAGCACTTTAAAGACAATTGGAGTATATACGTTCGGAGGCTGTGAAGGGATTGCAACTTTGACGATACCGAACCAAATTGAAAGTGTCGGGAATAGAGCGTTCCAGAATTGTACCGGTTTGACTACACTCATTTTGCCGTCTGACATCACAGGATACTCAAACAGTTTTTCAGGCTGTACGAATGTAGAGAAGATCACATACCGTGCGAGCGCAGATGGTGTGATGGCGGACAGGATCAACAGCAATGGGTATTCGATTTATATAGAAATGCCAGAATATGATGTGCGAGAGAGTTTAAAGGAGATCGTATTTGAGGAAGGGATAACGCATATAGCGAGTTATCTGTGCGGAGATAGCAGCAATAGTAATCGGCAAAGTTGTATCAATTTGGAGAGAGTGGTATTGCCGAGCACAGTGACGGACATTGGCATCAGCAGCTATTATGGGTGTACAGCGCTAAACACAGTTTTGTATAATGGCAGTCTTTACACAAAGCAACTGCTTGACTTGAATATCCCAAATATAAGTGACGATGAATGGATATTTACTGTTACAGAAACCATGCAGTTGCCACAAGGATTGACACAATTTAAAGCGAATGCCTTGCGCGGTACGAGAACTCAACAGATTATTGTCCCCGCCGCAACTGAGACGATTCTGGACTATGCGTTTGCTGACTGCGAGGAGTTAAGAATACTGTTGGTAATGGGCATGGATACAGTCATTGCTGATAACGCGCTCTCAGATTCACCAAACGTAAGGGTTTTTTGTCCTGATGGCAGCGCTGTTCATACATGGTGCTTGAACAACAATATCGCATGTACGGCGTTTTAGCCCGCGAAGATTCAATGACGGTCTGTGACTGCTTTTAGTCACAATTCCGGTCACAGACCGTCATAAACGCACAAGAATCCGTTGCTTTCCGAGTGGATCGATTTGAGCAAAATCGTGTGGAATCCGGTGGAATCGAGCTTGAGGGCATAAAAAAGACCGGACTTGGCTTGACAAATATTGCACGAAAAAACCAATAACGCGCCCCTCTCCAAACACCGGAGAGGAGCGCGTTTTTGCTTTTTTCAGCTTTGCGCGCTTGGTTATTCGATCAGGCTCCAAACGCGTCGTCCTGAGATGTATCGCGTTCTCCGTACAGTAGCGGCGGATCAAGCAGAAAATCGAACAGCTCCGCGCCTATAAACTCGCGGGCTTTGGCGACGGCTTCAGCTTCCTTGTCGCTTTCCATGGCGGCGAAGGATTCAAATATCGGCTTGGGCTCGCCGATGTGATGCGGCGCGTTTGGGTCGTAGCGGAACATGCCCAGGTTCAGGCCGAATTCGTGCGGATTGTCGACGGTAGCATGATGCGTGAACATATCGACAGTTTTCATGTTTCTGGCCTTCATATACGCCAGCACATAGCCCGCCGCCGCCATTTTTTCCGTCATGGCCTGCAGGGGGCCGCTTTGTGAGTTGAAGCCCTGTTCGCTGAAGATGATGCGCCGGGGCTTATCGCGATACAGGAACTGCTCCTGAGAGAGGAACGCTTCCAGCACCTCCATGTTTTTAAAGGTGATCTTGGGTGTGGAGAAGGTGAAGTCCGGCGCTCTGTCGTGCCAGAAATCCGGCCAGCGCAGGTCTTCGGGATAGGGATGATAGGCCACGTTCCACGGAAAGTCGCCTTCCTTCCGGCACAGGACGTTCAGCTCTTCCAGCATTGCGCGCCCGCTGTAGTAGCGCTTCGTCTGGGAGGGGTCGAAATTCGTGCCGCACCAGAACTGGTCGAGCGAGATGTACACGCGGAAATGCCTGCAGTATCGCTGGCCGCACAGCCACGCGATGCGCAGCGCGCTTGCGTACTCCTTCACGTAGTCTTCCATCGGCATCTCGCCGGCGTTGCCCCAGATGTACTGGCTGTTGACCTCGTTGGATATGATCGCGCCCACGGCATGACCGAAAGCTCTGTCCGGCCGCGTGTAGCGCTCGACGAGGAAGGATACGAACGCAGCGTAATACTCCTGTCCCTCCTCGGTTTCCATGTCGAAGGCGCTGATGTAGGCGTTGGAGCAGCTCCAGTCGTAGCGCGGATGGATGCAGGCGTCGAGCAGCGCTTTTTCTCCCGTCGAGCCGAACAGGCGCGGGGAATTGAGCAGGATCATCGTAACCATAGGGACGCTTTTGATATAGCTGTCGATCTCCTTGACGGCTTTACTGCGCACACGGTATACACGGCCGTTGAAGGTATACGGCAGCGTCTCCTCGTCCGTGCCGACCGCCATCAGCGCCGGCAGGTTTATGTTCATCAGTCCCTGGCGGATGCCGTACTTCTTGGCCATCTCGCCGGGCAGCCCCAGCATTTTGATGACGTCCGGCTGCGGGTAGGGCGTGCGGTCGAGCGGGACGTCTTCCGCAACGTCAGTAACATATTTTACGCCGTCTACCGTTTCTCCGTCTTTGAAAACATCGAAGCGGGAGAATATCGCGTCACGCCCGCCGCATTTTGCCTCTTCGCGGGGAACGACGATCTCTCCGTGCTCGGCCCGGCAGCTGCTGAAGCAAAGCGTGCGTCCGGGCTTCGTTCCCACGGTGGGCACGCTCTGCCTTACCTGCGCCGCGCCGTCAAAATCCGTGCACAGGCGAATACGTTCCTTTTCGGCAATGATCGCTGTTATCTTCATCTGCTTTTCCTCCGTTTTTATTCTGCCCTGTATATCCAGCTGAAGCGTCCGTACGGAGCGCTGTCTCCGTGCTCGTAAAAATCCGCGATAGTTTCGTTCCGGCCTGTATGATCGGCCCATTTGAAACGCAAGGTAAAGCCGCCCGCGCCGAGCCCCAGAATACTGCGGGGCACCGCGAGCATGAGCTCCTTGCCCTCGCGTCTGTAACTGATGCGGGTGTTTTTGCCAAAGCGCCAGCCTCCCAGACACTCCTGTATGAACGTGGCGCAGCCGTCGAGCACGATGTCGTTTACGATATAATGGAAACCGTGCCAGCTCGGTGCATACGGACGGCCTTCGACGCCTATGAGCAAAAGCATCCACTTGGTGAACATGTTAAATACGATCTCATCCCGGGTGCGTGCGTAGAAATAGACGTTTTTATCGTCGTGGCAGACCTTCAGGCATTCGAACTCGTTGCGCCCGCTGTCGTCCTTATAGATGACGCCGCCCTGTCCCTCGTGATTTCTGGGCAGGGCTCCAAACGGCATCGCCCAATACGCAGGCACGTCTTCCCACTGGCTGAAGGGCTTATTCAAATCGATGCTGTGCTGTTTCTGCGCCTCGGGCAGCACGGGCGAGCCCTTGAAACGGCGTATATAATCGCACAGCTGCATGTAGTAGTTGTCAAAAAATCCGCCGCGCATCGGCTCGACGTCGCGCGAGTATTCCCGGTCCGCCTGATCGATAAGCAGCACCGGCCTGGGCTCGTCGCCCTGTATCCGGCCCACCGTCCATTCGTTCCAGCCTGTAAAGAACACCATTTTGGGATCAAGCTCGATTGCTCTTTCCCATTGCTCAGCCACATTGTAACCATATTTAAGCGCCTCGGGCGTCTTGTCGTTATGCGCGTCGTGATAGGCGCGTCCTCTCGGCACAGGGTCGCCGTAAAACGCTCCGTCACCGAAGCTCAGATTCGGATGCTGCGCCACGCTCACCGGCACGATCTCGTTTTCCCCGGCTTTATTCAGCCATACACGCTGCGGCCGTTCAAAATCGATCCACGGGCAGCCACCGGCTTTTTTCGCCTCTGTCGGCCACTGGGGAATGCGGAAGGTGAAAAAGGCGCGCTGCTCCGCTGTGCATTGCTCGGGATCGGCGATAATAAAGGGTTTCCCTTCCCACTCGAACCACAGCCCCCGGAAAAGCCCGGGACTGTATAAATCGCGCCAGATTTCGTCGACCGTTTCGCCGGAGCGCGTGTTGGTGTAATAAGCGATTTTAGGTACGTTCCAGCCCTCCAGACGGTATTCCTCCAGCACCTCCAGCAGAGGCCTGACCTGATTCCAGAAGGTAACGCGGTTGGTGGTATCGAAGATCAGGAAATCCACGCCTGCGTGCGTGAGCAGCTTTACGTGCCTGCGCAGCACCCATTTGTCAGTCTGGAAATAATAGCCGAACAAAGGCTCGTCCCAGTACATTGCGCCCTTGCCCCAGGCGGGATGGTTAATGTCCCTGAGCGCGTCCGGCTGCTCGCGCATCACGCGGCTTATGTTGCAGGGCGCCGGGGTAGGCCCGCCTGAGGCGCCGTGCGTAAGAAAATAAAAACAGCCCACGACACGGTCCTTCCGTATGGGACCGGTCTGCGCTTCGCCGGGCAGCAGTCTGCCCAGATCGTCAACGGCAAACAGTGCCCCGAAGCAGGAATTCTTATCCATATTCGTCGCCTCCACAGTTTTTGTATGCACGCGCCGCCGCGCTTTGCAGGGAGCAGATGTTGCGTTCCGCCCTTCCGGAAGGCAGGCGGAGCAGGCGCGTCTTTGCCAAAGGGCGGTACAGGCGAAGGCTCGCGCTCCTGATTATAACAGCAAGGTCGGCGATACAGTTTTCCCCGATCCTTGCTGTCAAACGGGATACGCTGCATGCGCCGCGGCGTCTGTCTGCGACATTTAACGGGGCCGCTTTTCAGACGGCAAGCCGTCAGCTCAGACAGGCCGCTTCGGTCAAAGTCCCGTTCCGGTCGTCCATATCGGTCTGCTACGCTTTGACGGCGCCGGAGGTAATGCCCTCGATGTACAGGCGGGAGCTGAACGAGAACATGACGACCAGCGGGACCGTGGCCATCACGAAGCCCGCGATCATGGCGCCGTAATCTGTCATGCCGGTCGCCGAGGAATATGTCTGTATGGCGACGGAGATCACTTGCTTTTTGTTGGATTCGATGACCAGCAGCGGCCAGATAAAGTCGCCGTAAAGGCTGATCATGTTCATGACCACCAGCGTCGCCAAAATCGGCTTTGCGAGCGGCAGGGCGATGTAGAAAAACGCCTTGAATTCGCTGGCGCCGTCGATGCGGGCAGATTCAAACAGCGACGCAGGCTGGTTCGATATGAACGTCCTGCATAGGTACATACCCATGACCTGACCTCCGGAGGCCCAGGGCAGCCACAGCGCCCACCAGGTGTTTTTAAGGCCTATGCGCTGGATGAGCTTGAACGACGGCGTGAGCGTCAGCACGCCCGGTATCATCATCAGCGCCAGCATCAGCATGAACAGGAAATTCTTAAGCGGAAACTCGAGCCTTGCAAATACGTAGCCGGACATCGCCGCCAGCGATACGATCAGCAGGGTGCCCACGCTGACGGTGACGACGGAGTTGATCATATTCTGTATGAGCCGGTTCCATGCAGCGTCGTAGTTCTTCCAGCGCGGCGGTATCGGCAGCGCCCAGAGGTTTGCGTAGAACTGGGACTGGCTCTTCAGGGAAAGAAACAGCATCAGGAATATCGGAATGAACGCAAGCAGCACGAAAACGACCGTGATAAACGTGATCAGCGTTTGAAACGTCATTTCATGCGCCTTGCGCTTTTTGTGCATTTTGACTGCGGTCATATTATCCGCCATGTATGCCGCCTCCCTTCTCAGTTCAGCTCCTGCGTCTTCATGCGCAGGTTGAACAGCGATCCTATCAGTATGACTATGAACATCAGCAGACCCATCGCACAGGCGTAACCGTATTGACCGAACTTTGTCGCAGCGTAGTACAATTCCAGCCCGGGGACATAAGTCGCCGTGCCGGGCCCGCCCTGCGTGAGCAGGTACACGCCGCCGTAATCCTGTACGGAGCTGATAAACGTGGTAATTATCAGCATCTTGAGCTGCGGCGAAATAAGCGGCAGGTGGATGTGGAAGAAGTTCCACACCGGCTTGCTGCCGTCGACCTTGGCGGCTTCAAACAGATCGGCCGGTATGTTGATCAGACCGCCGTAATACACCAAAAACGCGAAGCTGTTCACGAACGGGAAGCCCATGAATATGATCGCGCCCAGCGCCGTATCGGTATTTCCAAGCCACGCGCGCTTCCAGCTGCTCAGATGCAGCGTGTCCAGCAGAGTATTGAGTGCGCCGATGTTCGGGTCGTAGATGTTTTTCCACATAAGCGTCGATACCACGCCCGGCACGACCATGGGCATGACCAGCAGGAGCCTGAACCAGTAGCGCCGACGGCTGCTCTCTCCGCTCAGCGTGCGCATCGCGAACACCAGCTCGGCCAGCAGCAGCGGCACCGTGAGCAGCTTCAGGAACGAAGCCGCCATCATGATAGCCAGGTTCTTGACGCCCAGCAGGAAGTAGCCTTCGGTAAATATCTTGACAAAGTTGTCAAAGCCTATAAAGTTGATCTCGCGCATCGTGCGCGTGGCGTTGCTCCAATCCGTAAACGCGTAATACATCGCCTGGAAAACGTTGTAATAGTTGAATATAAGGATCAGCACAATAGACGGCAGCAGCATGAGGTAAGCCACCCTGTGCTTGTAGAACGTGCGGAAGAAACGCACAGCCGCCGCTCTCGAGCGCGGGAAGGCGGTTATCAGCGCCGCCGCCATGGCCAGCGCGCTTACGATAAGCGCCACGCGGCTCCATGTGGTCAGCCTGGACATATAGTTGATATTGTCCAGCTTCCTTGTGGAAAATTCGAACAGCTCCGGCGACAGCGTAACCACATAACTGATGTCTTCACCGAAGTACACCTGCGTGATGTCGTAGGTCTGTCTGTCCCTGAAATGGATTTTGCCTTCGCCGTCGAGTATATATATATCGCCCTCGCGTGTTCCGGCAGCGATCCAATGACCGTCGTCGGACGCACCCAGGGCTTTGCCTTCGCCTTCAAGATTGAGCCTGTTCAGCTCGTTTAACGACTCGTCGAATTTGAACAAATTGCCGAGCTTGTCAAGCACGAATACGTCGCCCGTTTCACGCACGACGCTCAGCGCGACGACTTCCGTACGGGCCTTGCTGTCAGCAGCCTTTTCTCCGTTAAGGTTCAGCTTCGTTATGCGGCCGCGGTTGTCGCCGTAGAATATATACTGGTAATCGCTGCTGTATTTCGCGCCCTGTACGGGCTGCTTGAGCTTGGTTGAAAAAAGCTCCTCGCCGCTTTCGATATTCAGTATGCACACCGTGCTGCTCGTCGCGGTGGCTTCCGCCGCTACCAGCAGCTGTCCGTTAAACGGATTGTAATCCATATCGCGGACTTTGCCGTTGACGGGATAAGTATGGAGTATTTCGCCGTTCAGGGCGTTGTAGACGTATACGTTCCTGTTCTGAGAGCCGACGATCAGCAGCCGTTTTTGCTCGTCGAACTGCATCGCACCGATCGCCGCGCCGATATCGCTCGCCCATACCTGTTCGCCTTCCGCGTTAAACGCGAGGACGTTGTTCTGGTATGTGCCGAGGTATACCATATCGAGCTCGTCCGATACCAGTATGCGGTTATTCTGCAGGCTCGCGCCATATTCGACAAAGCCGAAGATCTGTGTCTGATCGTAGGCGTAGATGTGCACTGCAGTCGCAGCGATCAACGCCAAAGCCATAATGACCGCAACGATCAGCCAGTCTCGGCTGACCTTTTCGGCAGCCTGGCCAGTCTGTTCCGGCTCGCCGTTTCCTGTGTTTAGCGCCGCAGGCCGCGTTTTCTTAAGCGCCACTTATCTCAGCTCCTTGCTTATAAGCTGCGCCGCGCAGCGGGTTTGCCTTTGCGCGGCGCATAAGTCGGGAATTAGATTACGGCTTATCCGTAAGCTTCATCAGTTGCCGGTGGGCTCGTTCTGGGGGTTCTCCAGGTCGTTCATGGAGATCTTGGAGGAAGCCATTACGTCCGGCGCGTACTTGAGCTGGTTCTCCTGATGCTTTGCAGCCCATTCGTCCACGGTGATCTTGCCGTCGAGCAGATCCATGGAGTAGGTGTACCAGGCACGCAGCGCCTCCTGGTTGTCGCCTATGCCGCGCGCCAGCGCCTGGCAGAAGCCCTTCTGGCAGTTGCCGATGTAGGTGATGTTGGCAAACATCTCAGCCAGCTCGCCTTCAAGCTCGATGCCCTTTACCAGCGGCAGACCGTCGGGCGTTCCGCCGGCGTTGATCAGCGCGCTCAGATAGGCGGAGTAGCCTTCCGGAGAAGAGTAGAACATCATGAAGTCGACTACCATGTCGTCGTGGTCGATATCCTTCTTGATCGCGGAAAGGAAGCCGGTCGCAACCTCGATCGTGCGGGCCGGAGCCTCGATGCCCTCGCCTTCCATGCTGGGCATTGCGAAGGTGCCGAGCCTGAATTTCTGCAGGCCTTCGAGGGATACGATGCTGCCGTCGCTGTTTTCGAGCTCAACGGCCTTGCCCTCGTCGATGGTATCCATCGTGTTCAGATAATCGCCGAAGAACCAGGAGCCGTCCAGCCAGATCGCTGCTTTGCCCTGATAGAACAGGGTCTTCGCGCCGGTGCCGTCGGTGCCGTAGAAGTTCTCGCCGCCCGCATACTTCGGGAACATCTTGGCGAACTCGCTCCATACGGTCTTCATGCCCTCGCTGTCAGCGCGGATGGTGCCGTCCTTGACGAAGGCTTTCCAGAAGCGCACGCCATTGTTGTTCACGAACGCGGCGTCGTCGTTGTGGGGATTGGTGGGATCGTAGACGAAGTTGCCGTCAACCTCGGGATCGTAGCAGTAGTCGCCTTCATGCGCTCTTACGATCTCGATCTGGCTGCGGGTGGTCTGGTCCGCGTAGCACTGCGCGATCCAGCCCATCTGGTTGGCCCAGAAGGAATTGAAGGTGCCGGGCACCGCGAGGGGCTGATAGCCGGCCGCGGCGATCTTGTCGCAGACGTCCAGGAACTCAGTCCAGGTGGTGGGCGCCGTTACGCCGACTTCCTCGAAGATGTCCGCGTTGTAGAACCAAAGCACCTGAACACCGGTAACGGACACACAGTCCCACATGCCGGTGATGACGTCTTTGTTCTGCATATCGAACGCGATGGCTTCGTTCCACTCGCCGTCATAATAGGGATCATCGTCGTAGGCGTAATTGAAGTAGTTGATGACCTTGTCGGTACGGTCGCTGCCGGCCAGGTTACCGTAAACGATGTCCGCCTCGGGCAGCACGTCGTCATAGCTCTGGAACTGAGCCTTGACCCAATCGGCATAACCATCCTGCGGCTTAAGGTCGACAACGACTTTTACGCCGGGATGCTTAGCGGTGTATGCTTCGCCGACAGCATTCCATGCTTCTTCGACGCCCTTTGCCGAATACACGCTTATGGTGATGGTTCCTTCAAAATCATCGCCTTCAGCCATGACGCTCGTCATACCAAAAAGCATAACCAGCGCCAAAACCACTGCCAGAACACGGGAAAGATTCTTCATAGATCTATCCGCCTCCTTGTTTTTTATCGGTTTAACCGATTGCACATAATATACCATTATCCGGCCACAAAGTCAAGAGTTTTTTAATACATTTATTTAATTTGTTAATTGCAAGTTGAACCCCCGCGCTTCGCAGCTAAAACGACAGGGAAGGGGGAAGTGTATCAAGAGAGGACTCATCAACAATAGAAACATCCATCCAATAAAGATACTTCACATATTGGATTGATGATTATACAGTGTGCATCAATAATATAGTTCTTGATGTTCGATATGATACTTTTGACAATTCACGTTTAAGCTATAAGGAGCAACGGTATGATAAATACAATATGAAAGCGATCAGAAGGAAAGTACCATCCAATTTCATAGAAAAATTCATCGAGAATCTTCTGTATTATTAGTATGGAATCGTAATCTGAATGTAGTAATATTCTTTAAGAGAAAAAGGAAGCATAAGCGCGCGGCAAACCATCCTCGCGCGAAGCGCGAAAACATGTAAGCGACGGAAATCACAGCCGTCGCTTTTTGACCCGCTGATCGCCATGAAGATCGTGGGCCACACGGACTACAAGACCACGGCGAACATCTATACGCACGTTCGAGACGAAATGCTGAAGAAGGCGACGGTGAACATGGGCGAGGTGTTTGGGAGCAGGGCACAGGGCTAATAGGGTGGAATTATGACTACTCCGGGCGTTTTGCCCGGATTTTTGCGTTTTGGATTGAAAAAGCAGGTGGAAAATGGTATAATATAAGTAAAGCGAACGATTTAAATAAGAATTAACAGAGAATTTGTCTCGCTTTGGGCTTGAAAACTGTCTTATATAGTGTAAAAGCAAAACCAAACCCTCCTCTCCGTTTTCCCGCGCTATGTGAGGCGAAGAAGAGCTTGGATTGGCTCAGGATAGCAGAATGATTATAAAGGGAACTGTGGTATGCTGATGGAAAAAGGCAGAAGCATCCTGTTAAAGGCATATTGGTCAAGTCAAACCGGATGGAAAAGTGGCGCGGTCACTGAGGAGGACTTTTCGGTTGCAAAAAACGAAGGGTTTATGTTCGAGTATCCTGAATTCGAGTCGCACGACGAATCATTAAAGAGACTTGAGCTGCTGCTTGAAACCATTAATCCGAACGATATTTCCAATGCGTTTCTGTATAGCCTGTCAACCCGAAAGCTGGAATATCGTTCTGCCTTGGGCAGTTACTATTATGCAAAAGCAATCCCTAAGCATGATAGGTGTGGAGGGTATCATGATATAAGCGGACATTGCTATATATGTGGTTGGACAGAGTGGTCAAAAGAGCCTGATGAATTTGACAAAAGACAGGGTTTAAATGTCCTCAATTTTGAACGAATCAAATGGGGCGGGGTCAGACATGATCAATTATGTTATGCGCTTTTTGATCTCGAACAATTTATGAAATTACCGTGCGTAAAACCAACAAGTGCGGATATCGAAATACTCCATAATATTCTCGACTGTACAGCTTTGCTTGATGATCATCAGAAGGCAGGAAAACTCAGGGAAATTATTCTTAAAAAGAAGATTCTCAAAACCAACAAAGCTGAAATCAGCGTTTTACTCGACGTACTTGGCATATGCGGAGTTCTGACAAGCCGGGAATACCCATGCTATGAGGATGGATTTGTTGACGAGTATCATAGGGCTCCTGCTGAACATACAAATGATTTTATGTACCCAATTAACAGATGGCATGCAAAGGACGGCATTAACCGCGAAAGACTGAGAATGGTCTTCGGCCTTTAGACAGAGTTCGACTTCCGTTCGGTTTTCTTTTCCGTGTACCACGCTGCGAAGGGGCAGATGGGCCGGGAAAGTGTCACGGAATGGGCGCGGAAAATGGGCTTATTTAGTATAGAAAGAGCAATAAAGCAATAATCAAGGAGAGCATTAATGAAGTATTCTTTTGAATCTTTTTGCGATGGTTCTTTTGACTGGAATCCGATCAATAATAAACGAACGGGACTCTGGCTTCGGCAAGAGAAGATGGATATTAGTGGGGGAAGAATCAGTATATCGGACATTGATAGACTGAAAGAATACCCGGAAGCAGATACTGTAATGATTTCAGGGCTTAGACAGGACACTTTCGAATATTTTATAAATACTTATGGCAACCAGCTTAAGGCGATCTGTTTTTTCAAGAACAAGTTTATTGAAGACTGGTCTCTGCTCGGGACACTGCCACATATTCAGTATCTCTATTTTTTCTCAAATCAGCGGATCGAACGATTTTGGGATATGAACAATAACCGTGAGTTGACAGGATTAGCGGTGATGGATTTTTCCAGAATAAAGGATGTTGAACTTGTCAGTACTGCACCGGCGCTTGAAGATTTCAGGATCGGGAATGAAATCTGGAGCACAATGGTAATTAATTCATTGATGCCGCTTGCGGGTACCCCGATTAAATATCTTTCTTTCGTGGGAAAGAATATAATCAACCAGGACTTGTCTTTTCTGGATTCGATGCCTTATCTTGAGACGTTCGATTTTCCTACGAACTTATTCACGACCGAACAGGTAGCATGGATTGCGGCAAATCATCCTGAAATATCGGGTTTCGCGATAACACCGTATACAGGATACCCGACAGATAAGGAACCAGACTCTCGCGGTTGGGTCGTCGGAAGAAGGAAACCTTATCTTAAATACAGGGGCAATGAAGAAAGGATCAGAAAATACGAAAAAGCATTTGCCGAACTTAAAGACAAATATAGGGGTATTCCTTACCGGGAAGCATTTGAAACGAATTAATGAAGCACTGACGCATTAGAACAAACGAGGGTTTATATCAGCATCTTGATTAAATCTGCAATCGCACTGAAGCTTTTATTCGAGGCGAGATGGGCAGATGGTCCGGAAAAGTGTCACGGAATGGGCGCAGAAAGTGTCTGATCTTTATGAAAACGAACAAATCTGCATTATTCGCGAGGAAGGTATCATCAATGATAAGGACAGTGGCTTTTTTACTGGTGATCCTAATTCTTACTGGATGTGCACTCGCAGAGAGCCCGGTCAAATGCATACAGGAAGTTCACTGCCAGAATAGTGGGGTGGGTAAAAGCTTTATGGATTTATTTGGACATATCAGATCTCTATTATTCGACGCCGATACTGCAACACTTAACGATAAAAATCGAACGGCAATCAGCACCATTCCTATTCCTGAATACCTTAAAGAATATGCGACACTGAAGAAAACTACATCTGACAGAATTGTATTCTCGATCAAATGCCTGTGTGGAAACGAATCCTTTATAGTGCTGAAGAACGATGCGGCAGGGGAAGAAACAAAGGGCGAAATAGACCGTCACTCTATATCTGTGCTAAAAGCAGTATGCTCCGAATGTAACCAAGAAATCGTTCTGTTTGACAGCAGACAGTATGGATATGACGGACTGAATACTGCTTATAAGAATGAAGAGACGGACTATACGCTGGATTTCAAACAAACGGGTGTTGAACCATACCGAATTGATTTCATAATAGAAAACGACTCAACCCTTGAAGAATTTCGTGAAGCATCCGGTATAGATGCGACCATGGAAATGTACTCAAATTCTTTTAGCTGGATATGTATCTATGGAACAGATATGCATGGAAAGAGAACAAAGCTATTTGAACAGGAAACGGCTTGATGCAAAAAGCAGAAGCATCATAGCTTGTATCTTATCGTTTCCCGGCAACACGAGCCAAAGTGAAGGAAAGCTGACCCCTTGGTACGGTATCAAAGGCCTATATATGGCCCGGAAAAGTGTCACGGAATGGGCGAGGAAAAGGGCTTACATATAGTGTAACTACAAACTCAAACCACCCTCTTCGTTCTCTCGCACAAGGCGATGGGTAAGAGGCATAGATGGGAACTGACTTGATAAAACCGGGAGGTTAAGTTAAATGAAGTATACTGAATGGAAGCGTATTATTGCATACGCCGTATGCTTAATCACTATAGTCGCCGTTGTACATTTTCCTGGTTTTGCGGATGAAAGAACAATGACTGTGCACACTGCGGTACAGTTAGTATACACTGATGATTATCCAGCCCTTTATGAAGAAAAACTCAAACAAATCTTTGGTGACTATACACTGGGCGAGCGCACTGAAAGGCACATTGACGGAGAATACTGCTCCTGCGGTTATCATCGGGCTACAGAAGACTATTACGAATGGCAAATCAGTTATACTGACTCTTGCGGGCAGGTAATGAATTGCACGCTCACAAATAAGGATAGTCTTTATGCACAGCAATATGATTGGCTGGAAGCTCAGATCAAAGCTCACCTGTTTGCTTCTTATCTCGATGAAGAATTTTTTAAGACGACATGCTCAACGCTTCGCTACCTGATCATACGCATCGGTGATATCATAAATTCCGGAAGAAACGACGATTTCTCGTGTATGCATTCTGCTCAAAAGTATAAAGAAAACCTTCTGCAGAGCAGTGAACTGCTTAAACTGAATGAAATGAGTTATCAAGAGATATTCGATCGCTTCCCTATTACCATAACAGCTGCTTTTCAAATTGAAGATGAAAACAACGGCACAGAGAAGTTGAACGCCGCTTTGACAAATGCTTGCGCACTCATAGAACAAAAAGTCGGCTATATGCTTTCTGAAATCGGAGATAATCTGAATATACATTTAAGAATCATCGTGAAAACAAGTGATCCAGCTGTGACTCAAAAACGTTTATCATTTTATTACATCCGTGGAGAACAAGAGGAATTAAATGTTCATGAGACGAGTTTTGGAGATGTAGTATATGATTCTTATAAGGGGAAATTTTGGTGATAGGATAAACTACATCATTTTGTCTTTGTCCAACTTTGTCTGCTTCTGTGTCCAACTTTTCTTTACCACTTTAACATCATCAAATGTCCGTCCCTGACTGCCATTTTAGACAATTCCGGTCACAGACCGACATAGACGCATAAGAATCCGTCGCTTTCCGAGTGGATCAATTTGAGCAAAATCGGGTGGAATCCGGGGGAGTCGAGCTGGGGGCATATAAAAAGACCGGACTTGGTTTGACAAATCCGGCAGCTTTTATACTTCGCTGTTTTTGCCTTCCTTGGCGGTGTTGATGGAAGCGATCAGGATACGTTTGATTGCCAGACAATCGTCAAGCATGGAGGATGCCATCGTGTTATCCAGATATTCGGAATTTTGCAGAATGTGCAGCCAATACTCGGTTTCTGCCGTCTCCTTTAGAGCGATATGAAGCTTTGCAATGAAATCTGCTTTGCTGTTCCCGTACTGGGCTTCGTTGATATTTGCGCCGATGGAAGTACCGCTGCGCAATACCTGTTTTGACAACACCGTTTCATGCTTTGTATCAGTGAGATACCGATACAGCTTGACGATCCGGGCACCAAAATCAATAGATTTATCGATCAAAACGTTTTCTTTCATACCATCACCGTGTATATTATAGCAAGGATCGAAGAGTTTGGCAACTGTACTATGAATTGTTGCAAACAAAAAACAATATCGGTGCCGATCATTAACCATTCAGTATTTGACAGTTTTTCAGTTTTCAGCATTCATTATTCATTTAGAAAATCCTGTCAGCGTTTAGTGAATGATGAATAATGAAGAACGAATAATGAATAATACAAAGCAAAAACCCCGCCACTTCGTGACAGGGTTTTCGCTTTGGCGTGCCTGAAGGGATTCGAACCCCTGACCTTTTGGTTCGTAGCCAAACACTCTATCCGGCTGAGCTACAGGCACATCTCACAAACACAAAATATTATAGACCTGCGGGCGCTCTTTGTCAATGCAAATCTTTGTAATATTTTGGTTTTGTAGTATGCAGCTTCTGCGGCCGGTGAACGCGCAGGGGACGCGCAGACGTTAAACTGTCAGCTTTGCGCACTTCATTTTCCAGTGGGGGTTTACAAAACGGTTTTCATGTGGTATAATGCTTAATATGAAAAAGTATATCTGTATTTTATTATTGGTTCTGATGCTGCTGTGCGCAGGCGCGGCGGCTGAAATAAAGACGCTGGTACCGGACTGGGCGTCTAACGCGTTTACCCTGCCTGAGGGCGTAAACGTGGTGGAGACTGCGGCGTTTGAGGGCGATTCGATGAGCGAGCTGGTGATACCCGCGAGCGTTACCAGTGTCGCGACGCGCGCGTTCGCGAACTGCGTGAACCTTAAACGCATAGTGGTGCTTACGGCGAACGCGGAGTTTGCGGCAAATTCTCTGGGCACCAAAAACGACGACATCGAGATCTGGGGCTTTTTAGGCTCGACGGCGGAAAGCTACGCCGACAGCTACGGCTACACGTTCCACAGGATATACAGCTACGAGGAGTCGCTGGTGGAAACCGCGACGTCGCGGCTTAAATCCCTTACGGGAGAAAAGTACGTGCGCGGCAGGTGGGACTGCGTGTTGTTCGTGCGCTGGTGCTACAAGGAGGCGCTGGATATAACTCTGCCCGCGTCCTGCGTGGGCATGCAGGAGCTCGGAACCAGCAGCTTCGTAAAAAACCAGCGCCTGACCGCGCGGCGCATAGACAGTATAGAAGACATGAAGACCGGCGACATAATCTGCTGGAAGGACGATACCAACAACTACTGTACGCACGTGGGCATGTACGTGGGCGCGGGCACGGCAGAGGGCGAGTATCATTCCGAGGGCGTGTTCATTGAAAATTCGAGCAGCTTCGGTGGCGTGAGATACAAATATATCGGCAAGCAGACGTCGTCGACCTACATACCGTATTATATCAGAAATTTCATCTGCGCGTGGCGCGTGCTGCCCTGAGACGGAGGGTATAAATGCCCGTAAAGGTAAGAGACGGTTTGCCCGCCGTAACGGCGCTGGGGCGGGAAAATATATTCGTTATGACAGACAGGCGCGCCGATACGCAGGACATAAGGCCGCTCAGAGTTGCGATACTCAACCTGATGCCTACCAAGGAAGCGACTGAGACGCAGCTGCTGCGGCTGTTAAGCAATACACCTCTTCAGGTAGAGGTGTTTTTGTTGCGCACAGGCTCGCACGAGAGTAAAAACACCGATCAGGGACATCTGGATTCGTTTTATATAACGTTCCACGACGTGCTCAGGCAGCATTTGCGCTTCGACGCGATGGTAATAACCGGAGCGCCGGTCGAGAAGCTGGATTACGACGACGTGGATTACTGGAACGAGCTCACCGACATAATGAGCTGGGCGGATAAGAATGTTTATTCCACTATGTATATCTGCTGGGCGGCTTTGGCGGGGCTTAATTTCCACTACGGCATACAAAAATACGTGCTTGACAGGAAAATTGTGGGAGTATTCCCACACAAGGTGCTTGACAGGCGGCACCCGCTGGTGCGCTGCTTCGACGATATTTTTTATGCGCCGCATTCTCGCTACGGCACAGTCAAGCGTGAGGACGTGATAAACCAGACGGGTCTGCGCGTGCTGGCGGAGAGCGACGAGGCGGGCGTGTACCTTATGTGCTCGCTGGACGGGCGGCAGGTGTACGTGACCGGTCACTGCGAATACGACCGGGACACGCTGCTGCGCGAATACACCCGCGATACGGCGAAAGGCATTACGGACGCGTTCCCCTGCAATTATTTTCCGGACGACGATCCAGCGCGCGAGCCGATGATGCTCTGGCGCGGGCATTCCAGTCTTTTGTGGAGCAACTGGCTGAATTATCTCGTATACCAGAATACGCCGTATAATCTAAGCGAGCTGAAATGAATAGGATTATTTGCGCGCTGTGCTGCGCGGTGCTGGTTTTGCTTTCTGCCTTCACCGCTGCTGCGGACAGGGGCACGCCGGAGATACTGCCGGAGCAGCAGACGCGCGAGGCGAGCGCGATTATTCGCGTGGCGGGCGATTTCGTTATACACCAGCCCGTGTTCGAATCCGCGCTCAGAGCGGGCGGCGGCAAGGTCTACGAATTTTCCGCGATGCTGGAGGAAGTGGCGGAATACCTCTCCGAGGCGGACTTTACGGTTACGAATATAGACGGAGTGCTCGGTACGCCGGGTTTTGTGAAAAAGCACGGCATAGCGGGCTATCCCTCCTTCAGTACGCCCGCAAATTTAGCTTACGACCTTAAGGAGTGCGGCGTCGACCTGCTTACGCTGGCGAACAACCACGCGCTGGATTTCTGGTTCGACGGGCTCAAATCCACCGTGACCACGGTGAAGGAGGCAGGGCTTTACTCTGTGGGCGGCTACCGCACTCAGGAGGAAAGAAACACTCCCTGCACAGTCGACATAAACGGCATACGCTTCGGCTTTCTGAACTATACGGACGGGCTCAATCAGATGGACAAGCGTCCGGCGCTGGACAAAGACGCGCTGAAATACGGCGTCTGTTTTACCGATTACTGGGACGTGCCGTCGGACGTGCGGCGTCTGAAGGACGCGGGCGCGGAGATAATAGTATGCTTCATGCACTGGGGCATAGAATACAGAACGGAGCCCTGCAAAAGCCAGCTTGCCAACGCGCAGCTGCTTGCGGACGCGGGCGTGGACGTGATAATCGGCGGGCATCCGCACGTAGTCGAGAGGGCGGAATATATACATACAAAGGACAGCAGCGGCAGGGACAAGCAGGTGCTGTGTCTTTTTTCGCTGGGCAACTTTTTGTCGGACCAGCGCGCCGCCGGACGCGACTGCGGCATGATATTCGAATTTACCGTCACACGGGACGAAAACGGCGCAATCAGCGTATCTGCTCCCGTGTACCGCACCACATACGTGTGGCGGAAAGTACTGAACGCGGGCGGCTACGCATACAAAGTGCTGTTCAGCGACTGGGGCGCGGCGCGGCCGGACGGCATGAGCCAGCACGAATACGGGCGCATGCTGCAAAGCGCGCTGGACACGGACGCGGTCATGAGCGCAGGGGTCGCGCGGCATGCGGAGCAGGCGGCCAAAACCGACGACGCGCCCGAGCTGCGCCTTAGATGAACGGAGGAGCCTGTATGAGCGCAGAGGGCGCAGCGCGCGGCGCGCAGGCAAAGTATTACGGCTTCAATATGCTGTGGATGTACGTCGCGGGACACGGAAAGCCGAAAAGCGCGGACGAGCGCGCGCTGGATTTTATAGCGGGCGAGGGTTTCAATTTTATACGTCTGCCGCTGGATTACAGGTTTATAGAGCCGGAGGGCGGGTTTGGAAACGCGGACGAAGACGCGCTTGGCGTGCTCGACGATTATATACAGAAATGCAACGAGCGCGGTCTGCACGCCTGCGTAAACCTGCACCGCGCGCCGGGCTACTGCATAAACTGGCCTGAAAGAGAAAAATACAACCTCTGGCGCGACGAGCGCGCGCAAAGCGACTTTATAAGCCTGTGGCTGATGCTTACGAAACGTTACAGGCATATAAGCGCGGATAAATTGAGCTTCGATCTTGTGAACGAGCCGGAGAGCATCCCGCCAACGCATCCCTGCACGCGTCAGGAGCACGAAGCGCTGATACGCCGCACGCTACGGGCGATACGCGCCGAGGACCCCGCGCGGCGCATCGTGATCGACGGCTTTCACGGCGGTCACGCAAGCCTGCCTGAGCTGGCGGATTTAAGCATAAACGAAGGCGTGGTGCACTCGGGGCGCGGGTATATGCCCTTCGAGCTTACGCATCACAAGGCGGACTGGGTGCGCGGAGGCGACATGGACGCGCCCGCGCCGACGTATCCGGGCGTATCCGCGCGCGGCGAAAACTGGGACAAGGAGTATCTGCGCCGCTTCTACGCGCCGTGGAAGGAGCTTTCAGACAGGGGCGTGCACGTGCATATCGGCGAGTTCGGCTGCTATAATAAAACAGACAATTCAGACGCGCTCAGATGGTTCAGGGACCTTACAGAGCTGTTTTGCGAAAACGGCTGGGGCTACGCGCTGTGGAATTTCAGGGGTCCGTTCGGAATAGTGGAGCACGGAAGACCGAACGCGAAATACGAATACTACAAAGGCTATAACGTCGACAAAGCGCTGCTCGACATACTGAAGCCTGACAAAAGCGATAGATTTTATAAACAAATAATATAAAGGACACGTAAAGGGGGATACTATGAAGCGAGGATTAATTTGCGCGCTTGCGCTTATCGCGCTGCTGACGGCGTTTTGCTGCGCGGAGAGCACGGACGAAGGCGAGGCGCTGAAGGCGAAGTACGAGGAAAGCGTGGCCTTCAAAACCGTGGAAACCATCTGCCGCGTAGGCACGGACCAGATATCGCGCTGGCAGACCAACAAGCAGGTCAAGCCCGACAGCCCCGCATGGAATCTGATCACGCGCTTTGACGCGGGCTTCTTCATTACCCCGAAAACCTCGCTGTTCCTGGACAGAAGATCAGAAAACTGGGTCAGAACGAGCGAGACCACGTTCGAATGCGACGTGTACATGAACAACCGCATCACCTTCGCGCACGTGCCGATAACCACGGATTATCCCTGCGCGTACCATATGTACTTCGAGCTGACCGACAAGCGCAAGGATACGTGGCTGCTCACGGACTTTTACAGTCTGCCGATTCAGAGCGAGGTGGACAAGGCCGCGCGCTATACGGCCGAGAACGAGGGCATCAGCGTGTACACGGTAGAGGGCAAAAGCTTCCGCGGCTACATGATGGTGGTGGACGATCCTTCCCGCGTGTTCGTGGGCACGATAGACCGCTTCTCAAACGCGGTGGGCGGCATGCGCCTTGACGCGCTGACACAAAAATACCACGCCCTCGCCGCGATAAACGGCGGCTGCTTTCAGGACGGCGGCGAAATCTCCAGCGGCGGCGTGCCGATAGGCTGCGTTTACAGCATGGGCAAATCGCTGGGCTACAACAACGTGCACGATCCCGCAAGCAACGTGATCATGGGCTTCGACGTAAACGACAAGCTCATAGTCGGCACGTTCAAAAACGATCAGCTCGAGCAGCTTAAGCTCAGAGACGCGCTGGCCTTCCATCCCGCGCTGGTGCTGAACGGCGAAAAAACAAAGATCACGGATTCCCTGCGCTACTCCGCGCGCACCGCGATAGGGCAGGACGGCGAGGGGCGCGTGCTTATGCTGGTAACACAGGGACGTCAGCCGAACTGTCTGGGCGCGTGCTTCGAGGATCTGCAGGACATAATGCTTGCCTTCGGCGCGGTGAACGCGGGAAACCTCGACGGCGGCCATTCGACGGCGATGTACCTTGCGGGCGAAAGCGTGTACAGCGGCTATCCGCTGGACGTGTCGCGCCGTATGCCGGCGACCTTCCTTGTAAAGTACCCGGGGGAGTGAAATCATGAGCGATACGATAAAACGCATACTGAATTTTCTGCTTGCGCTGGTCATGCTGTGCGCCTGCGCGCACGCCGACGAGCCCGCCGTGCCGGACGGCGAGGCGGAGATGCGCGAAAGATTTGAAAACAGCCTCGTAATCCCCGCGGTAAAGAACCTGTGCGACATATTCACCGACCGGCTCGGCAAGCGCTCCTGCGGTTCGTTCGTAAAGCAGGACAGCCCCGCGTGGGACGCGCTTATCCGCTACGACGACGGGTATTTTCAGAAGACGCGCTCCGGCTACTGCGAGAATATAAGCATAAGCGGTTGGGTCAAAACGAGCGATACGACCTTCGAGTGCGACGCGCACGCGACCAGCCGCGTAATACTGGTCAGAAACGCTATAGAGTTAAAATACGAGTGCGGCTATCATCTGTGCTTCGAAAAGAACACCGCGCGCAGGGACAAATGGTACCTGACGGATTTCAGCATGCTCCCGAGCGCGCAGGACGCCGAGAAAGCGGAGCGCCTTACGCGCGAAAACGAGGGCATCAGCGTATATCCCTACACAGGCAAATGCTTTAGCGGCTATATGATGGTGATCGACGATCCCTCCCGCGTGTTCGTGGGCGTGATAGACAAGTTTTCAAACGCCATCGGCGGGCTGCGCATAGACGCGCTTGCGGACAAGTACGGCGCGGTGGCGGCGATCAACGGCGGCTGCTTTCAGGACGGGAACGGCATATCCTCCGGCGGAGTGCCGGTGGGCTATCTGGTAAGCGAGGGCAGGCTGCTGGGACGAAACATCTACACGAACGACTGGTGCAATATCGTGATGGGCTTTACCGCGGACGATACGCTCGTGGTGGGAAGATATCAGGACAAGGAGCTTGAAAAGCTGGAACTGCGGGACGCGCTGGCGTTTTATCCGGTGCTGCTGAGAGACGGCAAAAAGGTTCAGATAAACTTCCCGCTCGCCTACACCGCGCGCAGCGCGATAGGGCAGGATGCCGAGGGCAGGGTGCTCATGTTCACAGCCAAGGGCAGGCAGCCCGACAGCCCCGGCGCGAGCCTTGAGGACCTGCAGGAGGTAATGCTGTATTTCGGCGCTGTGACGGCGGGGAATCTCGACGGCGGCAGCTCCGCTACTATGTACCTAAACGGCGAAAGCGTGTACAGCGGCTATCCGCTGGACGTTTCCCGTCAGCTTCCCGCGGTGTTTTTGGTCAGACCGGTGGAAAAATAAAAAACGCTCCGCCGGAGAAACTGCCGGCGCGCCATATACGGAGGTAACATATGAAAAAAATCGCGATACTGCTGATGACGCTTATTATACTGCTTGCAGCCGCGTGCGCCGCGGAGAGCGAAACTCAGGACGAGGCGGCGCTGCTCAAGGAAGAATACGAGCAGAGCGTGGCGTTCAAGACTGCGCAGACACTGTGCAACGTCGGGATCGACAAGGTGTCCAAAAACGGCTGCCAGAACGTGATTAAATACAATTCGACCGCATGGAACATCGTTACGAAATTCGATTCGCATTGGTTTCCGGATACGCTCAGATCCGAGTTCGTGAGCATGACCTCGGACAACTGGGTCAAAACGAGCGAAACCACCTTCGAATGCGACGTGTTCGTCACGCAGAGGGTTACGTTCAAGCGCAGGACGCAGGTCACGAATTATCCCTTCGCAAGCCATATGTGCTTCGAGCAGACGGACAAGCGCAAGGATACGTGGCTGCTGACGGATTTTTACAGCCTTCCGGTAGAAGCAGAGGTCGAAAGGGCCAAGCGCTTTACCGAAGAAAACGAAGGGCTCACCATGTACACCGTGGAGGGCAAGAGCTTCCGCGGCTATATGCTGGTGATAGACGATCCCTCGCGCGTGTTCGTAGGCACGATAGACCAGTTCTCAAGCACCGTGGGCGGCATGTTTTTGGATAAGCTGGTTGCCAAGTACGACGCCCTGGGCGGTATAAACGGCGGCGGCTTTGAGGACGACAAATCCAAAAGCGGCGGCGTTCCGCTGGGCTATATGGTGAGCGAGGGCAAATACCTGAGCCGCAATCTGCAGAGACAGGGCTGGGTAGTTATGGGCTTTACGCCCGACGATGTGCTGCACGTGGGCGTTTATTCGAACGACGAGCTGGAGCAGATGAACATGCGGGACGCGCTGTCCTTCTATCCCGCGCTCATAATAAACGGAGAGAAGACCAGAATAACTCAGGAGCTGCGCTATTCCGCGCGCACGGCGATAGGGCAGGACGCGGACGGGCGCGTGCTGATGCTGGTGGTACAGGGCAGGCAGCCGGATTCCTTCGGCGCGAGCTTTGAAAACCTGCAGGACGTGATGCTCGCCTTCGGCGCGGTCAACGCAGGCAATCTTGACGGCGGACACTCCTCGGCGATGTGGCTTGCGGACGAATGCGTGTACAGCGGCTATCCGATCGAGGTATCGCGGAATATGCCCGGAGCGTTCCTTATCAAAAAGCCCTGATCGTCAATACCCGCGAGTGCGGTTTATATAAACGAACGGAGGATGACCGTATGGAATCTCAGGAGAAGCTTACAGGCAAGGCGAAGCTGTCCTACGCGCTGGGCGCGGTGGGCAAGGACATGGTGTACATGCTCTCCGCAAGCTACGTGCTGTACTATTTTCAGGACGTAATGGGCGTGAGCGCGGTGGCGATGGGCGTGATACTGCTCGTCGCGCGCATATTCGACGCGTTCAACGATCCGCTGATGGGCACGATAGTCGCGAAGACCCGTACCAGATGGGGCAAATTCCGCCCGTGGCTGCTCATAGGCACGCTTACCAACGCGGTGGTGCTGTTTGCGATGTTCGCGGCGCCGCTTTCCCTCAGGGATACGAGCGGCATGGTCGCCTACGCGGCGATCGCGTACATACTCTGGGGCGTGACCTACACCATGATGGATATACCGTACTGGTCTATGATACCCGCCTTCACCGAGGGCGGCAAGGAAAGAGAAAACCTTACCACGCTCGCGCGCTCGTGCGCCGGCGTAGGCTCCGCGATAATCACGATAGTCACGATGATCGCGGTAAACGCGCTGGGCAGGCTTGCGGGAGGCACAGTCAACAGCGAAATAGAGATACTCGGCTTTAAGTACTTCTCGGCTGTGGTCGCGCTGCTGTTCATCGTTTTCACGGTGCTCACCTGCGTGAACGTAAAGGAGAAATCCACCTCTCAGATGGAGACGGTTTCCGTCAGGCAGATGTTCGGCGCGCTGATAAAAAACAATCAGGCGCTGGCAGTGGTAGTGACGATAGTGCTGATAAACTGCGCCATATACATAACGTCTAACCTCGTCATCTACTTCTTTAAGTACGATTTCGGCGGCACGGGCTGGTACAACAGCTACACCCTGTTCAATACCTTCGGCGGCGGAGTGCAGATACTTTCGATGATGCTGCTTTATCCGGCGCTCAGAAGACGCTTTACCAACATGCGCATATTCTACATAAGCCTTATCATGGGCATGTGCGGCTATGTAGTGCTGCTCGGCCTCGCGTTTACGGGCATGAACAGCGTGTTTGTGCTGTTCGTGCCGGCGCTGTTCATATTCGCAACGAGCGGACTATTAAACATTCTCACCACTGTGTTTCTTGCAAACACGGTGGATTACGGCGAGCTCACGCTGGGCAGACGCGACGAAAGCGTGATTTTCTCCATGCAGACGTTCGTGGTCAAGCTCGCAAGCGGCATCGCGGCGTTTATCGCGTCTTTATGCCTGCAGATAAACAAGCTGAGCGACAAGGCGGTCGAGGAAGCGGATAAGGCGGTGGACTGGTCGCTGGGCGTATCCGAAGCGGCTAAGATCGGGCTCAGGATGACCATGACGGTCATACCCATTGTCGGGCTGGCGATCGCGGTGTTCTGGTTCCGCAAAAAGTATATACTTACCGACGAAAAGGTGGCCGAGATCTCCGCGCAGGTCAGAAAGCTGCACGAGAAGGTATGACGGTTATGAAGCGTATACTGTATGCCGTTCTGATTGCCGCAGCGCTTTTTCTGACCTGCGCTGCGGGCGAAGCCTCGCTTGACTCTGCTCTGCCGGTAATAGTAAACGCGTCCGGCTCGGACGTGCGCGTTTACAGGCGGCCCGACGCGGGCTCGACGCGCATAGGAAATATGAACCGCGGCGAGAAGCTGCCGGTTATGTCCGAATCGGAGGGCTGGTATCTTGTGCCGGTGGGGCTAAATACGGGCTACGTGCGCGCCGAAGACGTGATCGTGTGCGGCAGCGCACAGTATACGCACGGCGTCAGCTCAGACAGCGTGTGCATAACGGGCTTCGGCAGGCCGGGCGATTATTTAAAGGCAAGCGGCTGGTTTCTGAGCGAGAGCCCGATCGGATGCGTGAGGAGCGAACTCTGCAGTCTGGATGGCGGCGAGGCGCTTTCGTCATACAGCTTTGACGCAAAGGGCGCAGACCGCGTGCGCGCGGCGGACGCGGTCAGACAGCTGCGCTTTCCGCGGGAGAGAAGCCTTTCGTATTACAAACTGAGCATCTGGCTTACGTCGGGCGGGATTGAAAAACGCGTGCTTACGCAGACGGTTTGCGCGCAGGCGGGTTTCAGAGCCGCAGCTTCGATAAACGAGCGTACGCGCGTCAATACGAACGGACGCGAGGCGTTTGACGGCAGCTTCGTAACGCACTGGTATTCGGCGGGCAATCACGACACGCTCACGTTTTCGGCAGCTGAACCGATAAGCCATATGACTGTTTCGTGGCTTACGGCGTCGCCGGAATTTGTCATCACGTATCTGGACGCGGACGGGAATACGCTCGGCACCGAAACCACGGATACCGGCACGCCTTTGTACCGCTGCACCTATTCTGTACCTGCGCACACGGAAAAGGTGACGATATACGTGCAGTCCGGCAGCGGGATAACGGAAATAAGCCTGTACGGACTGAGCGATACCGAGTATCAGGATTTTAGACCCCTGCCGGAAAAGACGGACATGCTGGTGTTCTCCGCACACCCGGACGACGAGGTGCTCTGGTTCGGCGGAGTGATCCCGTATTACGTGAACGCGGGCAGAACCGTCGGGGTCGTGTATATGACCTCCGCGTCTTGGGTCAGGCGCACGGAGGCGCTGAACGCCTGTTATTATAACGGCGTCAAGTATCATCCCGTGTTCTGCGACCTGAAGGACAGAGGCATACCGAGCTATGAGGAGACTAAACAGGTCTGGGGCGACGAGGGACTGCTCTGCGTAGTGCGCGCCATAAGGCGCTATAAGCCGGAGGTCGTCGTATCGCACGATCTCGAGGGCGAATACGGGCACAATCAGCACAGGCTTACCGCCGCGCTTATGCGCGAGGCGATGAGCGCCGCCGCAGATCCCCTTTACGATCCGGAATCCGCGGAGCAATACGGCATCTGGCAGGTGAAAAAGCTGTATCTGCACCTGTATCCGGAAAACCGCATAGTGATGAACTGGTACGCGCCGGGCAGCGGCATGCGCGGGCTCAGCGCGATAGACACCGCGTACCTCGCCTTCGACTGCTACTCCACGCAGAGCGCGAGATGGAACATGGATATGGGCAAAACCTATTACAACGCACTGTTCGGGCTTGCGTATACGGCTGTCGGCGCGGACGAACTCAGAAACGATATGTTTGAGAATATAAACTGAGCGTCCGCTCACGTGCAGACCCGGCGCGGCAATACCGTTTACCGTGAATATACGTTTTTTCTCCTGAGTATTGCCGCTGAGTGTTGACTGTGATAGAATATCCTTATAACGATAACGGGAGAGATGTATATGCGTAAGCTTATGCGAAGGGTAGGGACATACAACAACGAGTTATGAAGAACGGATTATTGAAAGGATAATACTAATATGAAAAGAGTATTTAAGGTAATGAAGCTGATTTTGCTGATAACTCTTTGCCTAAATATCTCCGGGTGTCAAACTGCAAAAAAGAATACCAAGTCTAATGAAATGACAGGAGGTACCAACATGAGCTATGAAATAGCAATGAGCATTGAACAGTGGAGAGAGTTTGTTTCAACGGAGCTGTTTGAAAAAGCAATGGGTGATTACCAATGGAATACAGGAGAATGGAAACCGTTGACAGATCGTATGTATGCGTTTGATGCTGAAGTATTCGACATAGGAAACATGTACAAGCTGTTTCTTCAGGGTGTTCAATCTATAGCTGCTGATATTGAAATAACTGATGTCCGTGAAGATTTGTCAGGTATGACAGAAGAACTCAAAGAACCGGCCAATCCATACGAACCGCCGACTGACGGTGTAAGAAGCGTATCGTTCAAGTGCAACGGTCATGAGTATTCGACAACAATAGCCAGTTATGGCGATTGGTTCAATGTAGAGTTCATATCTTTCATGAATCAAGTCCTTGAAAAAGAGAACAAAACAAAAAGGTTGTGGATACTAAGCGATGGACTCGATCAGATGATAGCTATCGTGTATGATTCGGCCGAAAATGCGCAATCTTATGTTGCTTATACCGAGAAGAGCAAATAGCGTCTGTGAACTGTGGACACTACTCCACTTCCGGATGATACGGATAATTCATTCTTTGAAGCAATGCATAGTCCTTAAACCGAACACAACATTATGCATCTGATATGATACTTGATGAATACAAAAGGGGACAGAAAAATGAGTGAATCGGATGAATCCATTCTCCACATCAGTGGAACAATGACAGAAAAAGATTACCTAGCAGCCGTAAGAGCGCGCAACGGGCGATACTTCCTAAGATACATGGTTATCTACGTATTGTTAATGCTTATCTTCGTATTGGGATTGAGCCTTTACGAAGTGTTTCCCTACCTCAAAAGCGGCGAGATAACGCTTAGCGAATGGCTGATTGAGCTATGGAATGCATTACTCAGTAGGACGACGCCCTTTGTGACCATTATTGGTTTGCTAATACTGTATGCTGTGGTTTTACTTCTGGTTAGACCCGCACAGTTGGCAAAGCGTATGCGTGAACTTTATCCGACTGGTATGCCGTTGGTTTATGATTTCTATGTCGACCGACTGGTATTAAATTCATCTTCACATTCGGGTGACCAGACAGTGCGGCTCCTCTACTCAGATGTACAACGCAGGATCAAAGAGCACAAATATACGATCACTCTCTCGACCGGTCAAAAAAACAGGTACAGCCTTTTCAAAAGCATCATGACACCGGAAGAAGTTGCGGTCGTTAGGGATTTGCTAAAAACGCACTGCCCTCAACACAAGCATTGACCTAAAGGAATTATAGAATCATCCAGTATCTTTCGATATATTAAAGCGACAAATAAGCGACAAGCCAAAGACGCGATTTGCGCAAAAGAACAAAAGAAGCCCCATTTGCCCGCAAAATCGGCAGATTTAGTGTAGTAAATGGGGCTTTTCCTGAAGCTTCATTCGGCTCTGTATAATTGCGACACAATTACATACGTAGCCTAAACGCATAATGTAAATGGTTTACTGTGGTATGAAGAAAAATGGCCGTATTGTTTATCCTTCGGTGTATACCTATGAACCGGAGCAGGAAAACGCCGTCGTATTCCCTGATCTCAACGATGCGTCCAGCGGCGCGAACGATGAAGAGGTGCTGTATTTGGCGCGGCAGCTGCCCGATCCTTTGGAATTAAAAACCGGTCAGTAAATCGATCACGCTTTCCGCGTGACTGGATGCTTCTGCCGTGGAACGGAACGGAAATTTCTCGCAGGTGCTGCAGGAGGCTCTGCGCAAACAACTGAGAGTTTGAACGGTTTGAGTGCTCTCCCATGCCGGAGGGTGCTTTTTTGTTGGATTTTATTGCATTCAGTGCGAATATCTGTTATAATATGCAATAATAGGTAAGTATTTACTCGGAGGACCGCGCGGTGAAAAACATTGCTCTTATTTTTGCGGGCGGCACGGGCAGCAGGCTGTCCTCCGCGTCTGTGCCCAAGCAGTTTTTGGTGCTGTCGGGCAAGCCCGTGATCATACATACGCTTGAATATTTTCAGCTGAGTCCGCTGATAGACCGCATCTGCGTGGTGTGTCTTGAGGAAAAGATCGACTATCTCAAGGGCTTGCTTTCGCGCTACGATATAAGCAAGGCCGACATGGTCATCCCGGGCGGATCGACTGGGCAGGAAAGCATATTTTTGGGACTTCGGAAGATCAGCGCCGAAACGCACGGCGATACCGACGTGGTGGTGCTGATCCACGACGGCGTGCGTCCGCTGATAGACGCGCAGACGGTAGAGGCGTGCGTAAGCTGCGCGCACGCAAACGGCAGCGCGATAACCGTCTCGCCCGCCATCGAAACCATAATGACAACATACGAAAACGGAAATATAGACGCGGTGATAGACCGCAAAAACGCGCGCCTCGTGCGCGCGCCGCAGTGTTTTTACCTGCATGAGATATACGCGGCGCATCTGCGCGCGCGCGCGGAAGGCTACACCGAGGCGATAGACTCGGCTACGCTCATGCGCCATTACGGGCACACGCTGCATACGGTGACCGGCCCTGCGGAAAACATAAAGATAACCACCGCATCGGACTATTTTATGGCCCGGGCGATAATGGATGCGCGGGAAAACTCCCAGCTGGCGGGACTGTAGCATGGACGGCGTGATCGAAGCCGGCGCGCGCGCCGAATATGGAAGCTGCATAAAGGACGCCGCCGAGCGCATACGGGACGCACAGGCGCTTAAGGGCGCGCGCATACTCGTGACCGGCGCAAGCGGCATGATAGGCGGCGCGGTCACGCGCACGCTTTTGTACCTAAACCGCACGCGGGAGCTCGGGCTGAGCGTTTTGTGCCCGGTAAGAAGCCTTGATAGCGCGAAAAGCAGGCTTTTCGGTATACTCGGACGCGGCGAAGCGTGCGTGTTCGAGGCGGACATAGAATCCGCGCTCGATATAGACGGCGAAATCGATTATATACTCCATGCCGCCGCAGTGACGGATTCGCGGGAGATGAGCGCGCATCCCGCGCGCACGCTCATGTCGAGCGTGAACGCGTGCGCGGCGCTGCTCACCCTCGCGCGGGAAAAGCAGGTGCGCGGCATGGTGTACGTATCCTCCATGGAGGCGTACGGCGTAATGAACGGCGTCGCGCGCGAAGGGTGCGAGGGCAGCATAGACCTGAGCAGCCCGCGCTCCTGCTATCCGGAAAGCAAACGCTTAAACGAGCTGAACTGCGTGTGCCACGCGCGCGAATACGGCGTGAAGGTGTGCTCCGCGCGGCTTGCGCAGACGGTAGGCGCGGGCGCGCGGGCGGAGGACAGACGCGTGTTTTGCGAGTTCGCGCGCGCGGCGCTCGATGGAAAAGCGCTCGTTCTGCGCACCGCGGGCGAATCAAACGGCAATTACGTGCATATATCGGACTGCGTGAGCGCGCTTGTCACACTGCTTATGCGCGGTGTAAGCGGCGAAACCTACAACGTGTGCGGCGACGGCTGCACGCTCAAAATAAAGCAGCTGGCGCAGCTGATAAGCGATCTGCTGTCAGGCGGCAGGGCGAAGGTGGAGTTTGACGTCCCCGCGGACGCGCGAAGCCTGCCTTACGCGCCCGACACGGGAATAATACTCGACAATACCAAACTCAAAGCGCTCGGCTGGACGCCCGGTCATTCGATAAACGAGGCTGTACTCTCTCTCGGCGCGGACATCAGCGAACTGAAGAGCTGCCGCAATACGGAATAAGGAGGCCGCAATATGAATTTCCATACCAAACCGGAATGGCAGAACATCGAGGTGCAGTCGATAAACAGGCTGCCCGCACACTCCCCTTGGGGCAATTCATACTCGCAGTCATTGGACGGAAGCTGGAAGTTCATGCTGTGCCAGCACCCGTCGCAGCTTCCGGCAGGCTTTTACCTGCCTGACTTCAACGACAGCACGTGGCGCGAGATAAACGTGCCGGGCAACTGGGAGCTGCAGGGCGAGGGCGAGCCGATATATACCAATTGGGCATATCCGTTTACGGACGAGCCAGGCGCGCACATAATCACGCCTTCGCTGGGCATGGACAGCGATTACAGCGCGAGCCGCAACCCGCCCAACCTGCCCGACAAGATCCCGACCGGACTTTACAGGCGGGAATTCGAGCTGCCCGAGCACTTCGTGGGCAGACGGCTCATACTGAATTTCGGCGGCGTCGAAAGCGGCTTTTACGTGTGGGTGAACGGAAACCCCGTGGGCTACTCGCAGGACAGCAAGCTGGCGGCGGAGTTCGAAATCACGCGCTTCGCCTACGCGGGCAAAAACCAGATAACCGTGCAGGTGATGCGCTTTACGGACGCGACGTATCTGGAGGACCAGGACTACTGGCATTTGTCGGGAATATTCCGTCCGGTCACGCTGTTCGCAAAGCCGCGCATGCACATAGAGGACGCGCGCGTAGAGGCGGACATGTACGGAAACGTGAGCGTGGACGTAAGCGTAACGCGCGTAAGCGGCTATGCGGACACGCTGGTGCGCTTGCATATATACGATCCGGACGGAAACATCATTTATAAAGAAAAGCGCGCGCCCTCCGCGTCGATGCCGCGCTTTACCGACAAGGACGCGCCGCTGCCGGGGCACGCGCTGTTCAGAATACATATAGAGCATCCGCAGCTGTGGACCTGCGAAACGCCGAACCTGTACCGGGTGCATCTGGCGCTGCTCGACCCCGCGAGCGGCGACGCCGCGGACCGCGAGCGCGTGCGCTTCGGCTTCAGGACGGTGATAATCGAGGACGGGCTGCTTAAAATAAACGGCGTGCGCGCGATAATCCGCGGCGTGAACCGCCACGAGCACTGCGTGAACACCGGCAGGTACGTGCCGCGCGAGCAGATGCGCGAGGAAATCCTGCTTATGAAGCGGCTCAACATAAACGCGGTGCGCACGTGTCATTATCCGGACGATCCGTATTTTTACGACCTGTGCGACGAGCTGGGGCTGATGGTCGTGTGCGAAACGAACCTCGAGACCCACGGCAGCGGTCCGTATCTTACCAATTCTCCCGAATGGGCGGAGAGCTTTTTGCAGCGCGCGCGGCGCATGGCGCTCATCCACAAAAACCATCCGTCGATAATAATCTGGTCGCTGGGCAACGAAAGCGGCTGCGGTCCCAATCACGCGGCGATGGCGGGCTGGCTCAGGGCATACGACGCGACCCGTCCCGTACAGTACGAATCCGGCGGGCCGGACAGCTCCATAAGCGACATACGCTGCCCGATGTACCCGACCCGCGAGCGTATAGGCGAGATGCTGACCGACACAGCCGATACGCGCCCGATCATACTCTGCGAATACGCGTATCAGATACTCAATTCCGGCGGCGGACTCATACATTTCCGCGAGCTTACGGAGAAGTATCCGCGTTTTCAGGGCGGCTTCGTATGGGACTTTCAGGACAAGGCGCTCTGGCAGAAGGACGACGCAGGCAACCGTTTTGCGGGCTACGGCGGAGATTTCTTTGAAAGCGTAGTGGAGCCCTTCGAGCCCCGCTTTATGTGCATGAACGGCATAGTCACCCACGAGCTCACCGTAAAGCCCGCAGGCGTAGAGCTTGCGTGCGTGTACAGACCGATATTCATAGAAAAGCGCGCGCGCGGCTACGTGCTTAAAAACCGCAGCATGGCGCTGCGCTCCGGCGCGCTGCGGCTCACGTGGGTCGCGTATTCGGACGGCGAAGCGGTTTCGACCGGCGAGGCCGCGCTGCCGGACATAGGGCCGATGAGCGAGGCGGCGTTCGAGGCGGGCCCGCCGAACGTGCCGGGCGCGCTGGGCTATATAGAGATGGAGATAAGCCGCGCGGACGGGGAAAGCTTTACCCAGCAGTTCGCGCTGCCGGCCTTGCCGCGCATACCGCGCAAGACGCGCTTCACGCCCGCCGCGTTCGACGACAGTCACGGCACGATCACGGTGCGCGGCGACGGCTTTATGCTCGATATACTCAAAACCTCCGGCAGTATAATCAGCCTTATGAAGGGCGGCAGAGAGTATATGCTCGGCGGCCTTACGACCTGCGCGGTGAGAGGGCTGAGCGGCCTGAACGCGCAGCCCGGCTGGGGCAAGTATGAAGATTTTGCGGCGTTCGTGCACGAAAACTGCGTGCGGCGGCTGATTTCGCTTAACGTGACGAGCCTGACGGACGGCCGCGTGCGGGTGGAAAAGCTGAGCCGCCTGACCTCTACGAGCGTGGAGGGCGCGACCGTAGACAACGAGACGGTCATGCTGATTTCGGGAGACGGGCGCATAAGCTTAAGCGTGTGTCTGCGTCTGTCCGGCATCGAATGCGTGGAAAGACTGGGGCTTACCTGGACGCTGCCGGGCGAATTCGAAAACGTGGAATGGTTCGGCAGAGGGCCGGGCGAGAGCTATCCGGACCGCAAGGAGGCGGCGTTGCTGGGCACATACCGCACCACGGTTTCGGAAATGCATTTTCCCTTCACGCCGCCTGCCGAAAACGGGGGCAGGGAGGATACGAAGTACATCTGCCTGTCCACTGACGCGGGAGAAAAGCTTACGTTCCGCTTCTCGCGTCCGGTGCATTTCGACGCGCACCATTACAATGCGGGAGACTTGCGCGAGGCGATGCACGAACACGAGCTTACGCGCAGGCGTGAGACGATCGTACATACCGACGCCGTACACGCGGGCATAGGCGGAGACATGGCGTGGAGCACCGTGCAGGACGAGAAATACGCCGTCAGACCCGGCGAATACCATCTGGAAATGCAGATAGAAATCTGACAAATCAAAAGGAAAAGATATGGCAAAAGCGATTTTGAGACCTACGCGCGAAGCGCGCGTGCGCAGCGGCCACCCGTGGGTGTTCGCTTCGGATATCGAAAAGGTAGCAGGCAAGTTTGAGGCGGGCGACGTCGTGAACGTGGAAAGCTCCAAGAACACGTTTCTGGGCAAAGCGTTTTACAACCCGAATTCACAGATCGCGCTGCGCATGCTGACGTACAGGGACGAGCCCGTGGACGCCGAGTTTTTCAGGCGCAGGATAGAGACCGCCTGGGAATACCGAAAGGCGTTTTGCGATACCGGAAGCTGCCGGCTGATATTCTCCGAAAGCGACTTCATGCCCGGGCTGATAGTGGATAAATTCGCCGATGTGCTGGCGATACAGTCGATGTCGCTGGGCATAGAAAAATGGAAAAGCGAGATCTGCGCCATACTCGCGGACGTAATAAAGCCGCGGGGGATCTACGAGCGCAGCGACGTGCCGGTAAGGCGGCTCGAGGGTATGGAGCAGACGACGGGGCTGCTGTACGGCGAGGTGCCGGACAGCGTGCTGATGCGCGAAAACGGGATCAGCTTCCTCGTGGACGTAAAGCACGGACAAAAAACCGGCTTTTTCCTCGACCAAAAGGAAAACCGCCTGGAGGTCATGAAAATGGCGAAGGGCGCGCGGGTGCTGGACTGCTTCTGCCACAACGGCTCCTTTGCGCTGCACGCGGCAAAGGGCGGCGCGCGCGAGGTGCTCGGCGTGGACATAAGCGAGGACGCGCTTGAGGTCGCGCGGGAAAACGCGCGCATAAACGGGCTTGAGAACGTGACGTTCGAAGCGCACAACTGCTTCGACCATCTGCGTGAGCTTACCGACAGAAAGGAAAAATACGATATAGTTATACTCGACCCGCCCGCGTTCACCAAAACGCGCGCGCAGGTCGAAAGCGCGCTGCGCGGATATAAAGAAATCAACCTGCGCGGGCTGAAGCTTGCGCGCGAGGGCGGCTATCTGGTAAGCTGCTCGTGCAGTCAGCACGTATCGGAGGAGCAGTTCGTGGCCATGATAAACACCGCCGCGCGGGACGCTAAAAAGCGCGTGCGGTTCGTGGAGCTGCGCTCTCAGGGACACGACCATCCCGTGCTGCCTGCAAGCCCTGAGACGCGCTATCTGAAGTGCGCGATAATGCAGATATTCGACTGAATGACGCATTCGGTCAACGTCCGCACGATCGCGGAGGCATATTACGAGGGCGGCGATCTGTGCTTCGAGCTGGATGCCGCCGAGCGCATGCAGGAGGGGCTCAAGGGGCACGTCGCGATACAGAGCGCCTATCCTGCCGGCTATAAAAGCGAGGTGCCGCTCAGGCTCACGCTGGACGTGTGCGGCATGCAGCTTACCGTGCAGGGACGCGCGGACGGGCTGCTCGAAACGGCGGACACGCTGCGCGTGGAGGAGATAAAAACCACGCGCATGCCGCTTGCAGACATAAGTGAAAACGACTTTCCCGTGCACTGGGCGCAGGCGGAAATGTACGGCTTCATGCTGTGCGAGCTGCGGGGCAGACACGAATGCGAGGTTTGCCTCGTTTACGCCGATCTTGAGGGCGGGCGCACGGTATTTGCGCGTGCTTATACGCAGAAACGGCTTAAGGAGCTGTTTTTAAAATACGCGGCGGTTTATGCGGGCCGCTTAAAGCAGCAGGATCAGTGGCGCGAGGTTTCCGTTCCGAGCGTAAAAACGAGTCCGTTCCCGTTCGAAAGCTTCCGCGATGGGCAAAGGACGTTTGCGGAATATGTATACAGAGCCGTGCGGGATGGGAAAAAGCTATTGTGCGAGGCGCCCACCGGCATAGGGAAAACCGCGGCGGCGCTGTTTCCGGCGGTCAAGGCGATAGGCGAAAACCTGACGGACACCGTGTTTTATCTTACCGCGCGCACGACGGGCCGCCTGGCCGCCGAAAACACGCTCGCGCTGATGCGCGCAAAGGGGCACAAAATCCGCAGCGTCACAGTCAGCGCAAAGCGCAAGGTGTGCCCGACGCCGCTTGCAGCCTGCGATCCGGACGTCTGTCCGCGCGCCAAGGGCTACTTCGACAGACAGAAAACCGCGCTCGCCGCCTCGTGGCAGCGCAGCGCGTACGACGAACGTACCATAAGGCAGCTTGCGGACGAATACAGCCTGTGTCCGTTCGAGCTTTCGCTTGCGTTAAGCGAGACCGCGCAGATAATCATCTGCGATTATAATTACGTGTTCGATCCTGCCGTGAGACTCAGACGGTTTTTCGACAGGAGCGGAAGGTATACGCTGCTGATAGACGAGGCGCATAACCTGCCTGCCCGCGCGCGGGAAATGTACTCAGCCGAGATAGGCTATACAGAGCTGAGCGCCCTGAGACGGAGTATAGGCTCGCACGCGGGCAAACAGTGCGAGCTGTATAAGGATCTGACCGATGTGCTTAAGCAGCTGGGCATTGCGGACGAATGCGAGCTCAGAAGCGAACTGCCGCTTAAGCTTGTAAACGCGCTAAAGGCGTTCGTCGACACGGCAAAGCCGTACATAGGGCGCGGCGGAGCGTACGAGCAGCAATTGACGAATACGTATTTCGCCGCGTGCACGTTTATAAGAGTTTCAGGCGAATACGATTCGGATACGTATAAAACGCTCGTTTTGCCGGAGGGCAAGCGCAACCGCATCCGCCTGTGGTGCTGGAACCCCACGCCGCGCCTTGAAAAAACGTTTAAGCGCATGCGCGGCTGCGCTATGTTTTCGGCGACGCTTTCGCCGCTTGAGCATTACGCGGCGATGCTCGCTGCGGACGAAGGGCGCGGCGACAGACTGCTTTCGCTGCCGTCTCCGTTTCCGCGTGAAAACCTGCTTGCACTGGCGCTCGAAATACCTACGCGCTACTCAAGACGCGAGGAAAGCGCACACGCGGTCGCGCGCGCGATACATACCCTCGCGCTGTCCCGCACGGGCAATTATCTCGCCTGCTTTCCGAGCCATGCGTATATGAACCTCGTGGCGGGAATATTCACGGCGCTTGAGCCGCGCGTGGACGTGCTTGTGCAAAAGCGCGACATGAACGAACGCGAACGCGAGGAATATATAGCTGCATTCACGGAAAAGCCGCGTCGCTCGCTGGCGGCGTTCATCGCGATGGGCGGCGTGTTCTCGGAAGGCATAGACCTGCCCGGGGACAGGCTGATAGGCGCGGCGATAGTGGGAGTGGGGCTGCCGCAGATAGGCTTTGAGCGCGACTGCCTTAAAACGCTGTACGACGACGACGAAGGCGAGGGCGGCTTCGAGCGGGCGTATATGTACCCGGGCATAGGCAAATGCCTGCAGGCAGCGGGCCGCGTCATACGCACGGAGACGGACACGGGCGTGGTGCTGTTTATAGACGAGCGCTACAAAATGCCCGAATACGCGCGCTTGCTGCCGGAGCATATGAAACCGAAATCCATAGCGCTAAGCGAGCTTGGCGAGCGCCTTAAACGCTTCTGGGCGAGACGCGCGGCAGAAAAACAGTAACGTATATTTGCATATTAAGGCATAACCGCAGGAGGCAGATATGGAAAACGACAGGATACTTATAAACAAAGGCTGGCTGTTTGCAAAAACGAGCGACCCGGACGCCGTCAAGGCCGGCTATTCCGAGGACGGCTTCATGCGCGTAAACCTCCCGCACGACTGGCAGGTGCTCAATCCCCAGACGCAGGACGCGCCGGGCGGCGGCAGTCAGGGGTATTTCCCGCGCGAGGAAATCGGCGTGTACCGTCTGCACATAACGCCGGATAAGGCCTGGCGCGGCAAGCTCGTGCGCGTGCTGTTCGACGGCGTGCAGCGGTTTTGTGAAATATATCTGAACGGAGAATTGATCGGCGGACGCAAATACGGCTACGTTCCGATACTCGCGGAGCTTAAAAACCTCAAATACGAAAGCGACAACCTGCTCGCGGTGCGTGTAGACAACGCGTGCGCGCGCGACAAGAGCATAGCGGGCGGCGACCGCTGGTATTCGGGCGCGGGCATATACAGAAACGTGCACCTGCTGGTGGACGAGCATGCGCATATACGTCATGACGGCATATTCGTGGTAAGCACGCCCGTTATCGCAGGACCCGGCGGCGACGTGGCGGAGGAAAAGTATATAAAGGCAAAGCGCGCGGACGTACGGGCAGAGATCGAAACAGAAGGCGACACGCATGGAAGCGAGCTGCAAATAAGCGTTACCCTTGGCAGAAAAGCCGTATATGCGGCTAATGTGCCGGCGCAGGCGTTAAACGTGTGCGAGTTTTCAATAGGGGAGCCTGTGCTCTGGCAGCTGGGCGCGCCCGCGCTTTATACGCTGACTGCGCGCCTTACGCGGGACGGCAGGGTAACGGACGAGCAGAGCGTGCGCTTCGGGATCAGAAGCGCGGTGTTCGACTCCGAAGACGGGTTTATTCTGAACGGAGTAAGAACCAAGCTGTGGGGACTGAATTTCCATCACGACGGAGGGCCCTTCGGCGCCGCGGTGCCTGTAGAAATCTGGAGGCGGCGGCTTGAAAGCGCGAAGCGGCTGGGCGTCAACGCGGTGCGCACGAGCCATAATCCGATGGCGGAGGAGTTTTACGACCTGTGCGACGAATTGGGTCTGCTGGTAATAGACGAATACTGCGACAAATGGCAGCATTCGGGCATGTACTTCGACCTTATCGACGACGCGGAACGTCTCGAGGAAATCGAAATAATGCTCAGGCGCGACCGCAACCACCCTTCGGTCATACTCTGGAGCGTGGGCAACGAAATCGGCGTGCAGTACAGCGAGTATTTCTATTCCACGCTTGAAAAGCTGTGCGCCAAAGTGCGCAGCTTAGACCCTACGCGCGGGGTCAGCGCGGCGCTTATAGGCTTCGTGCTGAGTGGTTACAACGACATGACGCCTATGGGCGTAAAAATGCAGGCGGTCAGGCGCTACGCCGAGATAGTGGACGTATTCATGGGCAACTACATGGAACAGCTCTACGTTAAAATGCGTGAGTGCGGCATGAGAAAGCCGATAATAGGCAGCGAGGTGTGCACATATCACCGCTTCAGCGAAAAAAGCATGAATACCACGGATATTTCGCCGGAATCTCCCTACGCCATAGTAAAACGGTATCCCTGGGTGGCGGGCGCGTTCGTCTGGGCGGGCTGCGACTATCTGGGCGAGGCGGGCTGGCCCAGCCGCGGCTGGACGGGCGATCCGCTGGACAGCGCGGCGTTTCCCAAAATCCGCGCGTGGTACTGCGCCGCGCAGTTCAAAACCGAGCCTGTGCTCAAGCTTGCCGTGTACGACGAAAGCGAGCCCTGGGACAGAGCGCGCGGAATGTGGGGCTTTCCGCAGATGCGCGCACACTGGAAATACGGCGAGTGGGAAAAGGTAATGCACGTTGCGGTAATGACGAACTGCGACACGGTGCGTTTATACCAGAACAACCAGAGCGTGTGCACGGCGAGGCTCAGCGATTTTCCGGACGGCATGATCCACTTTTATTTGACCTACAACGCCGGCACGCTGCGCGCGGCAGGCTACATGAACGGCGTAAAGGTGGCCGAGGACGTGCTCAGAGAGGATTACGCGCCGTCGGAATTCGTATTAAAGGCCGACACAGCCTCTCTGCCTGCGGACGGCAGGAGCGTCGCGCTTGTCGAGGCGCTCATTAACGACGCCTACGGCAATCCCTACGTGCTCTCGGAGCCCGACGTGCAGGTAAGCGCGGAAGGCGCGGGCGAGATCGCCTGTCTCGACAACGGAAACGCGCTCAGGGCGCGCGACTATCACGACAATACACACCTGCCTGTGCATAACGGGCATCTGCTGATAGCGGTCAGGGCGGGCGAAAAGCCCGGAAGCTGCACGCTGAGGGTGAAAACGGACGGCTTCGACGAACAAACGCTTACGATAAACGTAATATAAAACGACACAAAACTTATATTATTACGGGAGGAAAGGCAATGAACAAAATCGCGGTGCAGACAGGCGGCATAGAGGAGCATTACGGCGTGCGTGACGCTTACCGTATGGTAAGGGAATGGGGCTTTGACGCCGTAGACGCAAACATCGACCATCTCCTCAAGTATTCCGAGATCTCTCACGACACGATACCGGAGGTACTGATAAAGGGCGGACGCGAGTGTATGGAGCTGTTCAGGCCCTGGGCGGACGCGGCGAAGGAATTCGGAGTGGACAACTATCAGGCGCACGCGCCGTTTCCGAGCTACGTTTTCGGGCAGGACGGCATAAACGAGCGCATGATAGAGGTGCTCAAAAACATGATACGCGGCTGCGAGACGATGAACTGCCGCAACCTCATAATACACCCGTTTTTCGCGGGCTACAACGATAAGCTCTCTGACGAAGACGAGTGGGATCTGAACGTCGAAAGCTACTCTAAGCTTATACCGGTCGCCAAAGAATGCGGGGTCACGGTCTGCCTTGAAAACATGTTCAGCGGATATCGCCGCAAGATTTACGCCGCGTGCTGCTCCGATATAGACGTGGCGTGCAAGTATATCGACACGCTCAATTCGATAGCGGGCAGCAGCGATACCTTCGGCTTCTGCCTCGACACGGGACATCTGCTGCTGGTGGGCCTTGATATAAAGCAGGCCATGCTCAAACTGGGCAGCCGCATCAGCGCGTTCCACATCCACGACAACGACGGCTGGGAGGATCAGCATCTTGCGCCGTTTATGGGCAGACTCGACTGGAACAGGTTCGCGGAGGGGCTGCGCGCTATAAAATACGACAAAACGCTCTCGTTTGAAACCTTCAACGTCTGGAATCAGGTGGACGCCGAGGTAATGCCTGAGATGATGCGCTTCATAGCCGCGTGCGGCAGGATGCTCGCGCGCAAGGCGGCGCTGTAAGCATAAGGCGGACAGATATGTCTACGCTTATAGAAGCTATAAAGCGGGAATCTCCGGATACAATACCGGTAAGCGTGGGGATGCTGCCTGCGGGCTGGCTGAAATACGGAAGCGAGCTGCAGCGTCTGTTCGATCAGTATCCCCAGTTTTTCGGCGGCAGACAGCAGGACCTCTCGAAAGTGAAGGACGTGATGCCGTCCAGCTACCATAAGGGCAGCTTTACCGACGAGTGGGGCTGCGTGTGGAGCAATATGACCGACGGCATGGAGTCCATAGTTACCGGGCATCCGGTAAAGTGCGAAGAGGACATCTACGCGCTGAAAATCCCCGAAAACCGGGACGGGAGGCTTCCGCACGGATATATGTATCTGCGGCTGCTGGATTTGTGCGGCTTCGAAAACGCAATGCTGCTGTTTGCGGAGGAGGAGGAGCCGCTGCGCGTGCTGATAGACAAGGTGCTGGAGTACAATATCTATCAGATCGCGTCGATACTGCCGCGCATGGGCGAAATGGTGACCTTCGGCGACGATCTGGGAATGCAGAAGGGCCTGGCTATAGGCGCGGACAGGTGGAGAAGGTACATGAAGCCCTGTTACCGCAAAATGTACGGCATGATAAAGGCGTATAAGCCTTCCGAGCTTATATACATGCATTCGGACGGCTGCATCTGGGAGATCATGCCGGACCTCGTAGAGTGCGGTGTCGACATCATAAACCCGCAGTTCCGTGCGAACGGGCTTGACAATCTCGTGCGCGTGTGCCGCAAAGAACAGATAATACCCATAAACCTCGACCTCGACCGCCAGCTGTTCCCGCACGCCACGCGCTCGCAGATATTCGACCATGTCGGCGAGTGCGTGGAGGCGCTGTACCTTAAGGAAGGCGCGCTGGGGCTGAACATCGAGCTGAACTACGAAATCCCGCTCGAAAATATAGCGTCGATACTCGACGCGGTGGAAAAATACCGCCACTACAGACCGTACACGGCATAAGGCCGTACAAAAACGGTATACGGCAGACCGCGCTCTGTGCGGAAGACAGCGCATTTGGCTTACACGCTGCTTTCCGGCAGACGCGCGGTCTGCCGCGCCGTTTAGCCGTCTGCTTTCAAAAGCTTTTCCGCCGCCGTACGGAACACTGCGCGGCGGTCGCTCAGATAGCGCCTGAGCCCATCTCCGCCTTCCGCGTCGCCCAGCCTGTACAGCGCGTTCAGCAGGCTTGTTCTGAGCATATGCAGCCGTTCGTCAAGCAATGGGTCTTCGCTTTCGCGCGTGAATTCAGGAAGACGCAGCAGACCCTTTATATAAGGTATCAGCGCTTTATCCCTGCGGCGCAGCGCGGTGTAGGGAAAAGTCTCTATCCAGCAGTATATTCCCGCTTTCAGACTGTACCAGTCGCGTTCAGAAGCGACGATTCGCAGATATATTTCGCGCATCAGCGGTTCTATGTCGGTATCCGGACAGCGGGCGAGCGAGTTTACAAGGTATACCGGCTCGGGCATTATGCCGTGATCGGGCAGCATCTGAGCGTAATTAAGCGAGCCGCTGCGCTCGGGCAGACCCTGCGGGCAGGCGGCAAGAGCAGCGCGTACGGCGCTTACGACAGCATCCGCGCCCTCGCCGCAGCCGTGAAACAGCATAAGGCGCGCGATAAGCAGCCTGAGCGCGTGGTCAGACGCGGCAGCGTATCTGCTTTTAAGCAGCGGCAAAACCTCCTGCGCTTCCGAGCACAGTATGCGTATTACGGGGGAGGGGGCAGACGCGCAGTCGTTTACCGAAGCGTCGAGCCATTCCCAGGCCTCGTCCGCACGCAGAGCGGCCACGGCTTCGGCAAGCGCCGGAAGAGGCGGCGGATCGGGCATGCTGAAATCGCCGCCCAGAGCGAGGATTTTTTCTTTTACGCCCGTACAGGAAAGCGCGTCCGTGTTCTGACATATCGCCTGACCGGCCAGGGCTGCGAGTGCGAGCCCCTGCCGCTCGAGATCGGACTGCATGCGTATGCCCGGAAAAGCATCGTGCGTGCAGCTGATCGCCTTGCCGCCCACGAGCAGACCCTTTAACGCCTTCCCGCTTTTGTCTACCGGCACGCACGCTCCGCGCGGTATCGTGTACATCTGGTTTGGCGGCAGCAGACCCGCATAGCAGATATCTGACGTAAGACGCCCCTTGGGATCGTAATTGCTGAAGCAGCTGTACAGCGCGTCCTCGGGCGTCTTCATCAACAGCAGGTCCTTCAAGGTGACGATTTTGCAGCCCCTTATGTGCCTTGATTCGCGCACGGCCACGTAGCTGCCGTGGTCGTAAAGCTCGCCGCCCAGCCTTCTGCCGGCGATTATGAAGCGCGTGTAATCGAACACGTCGCCTACGTTCACCATGGTCGAAAAGTTGTTTTTATAGCTGTCGGCGGTCGGATACTGGGCAAGGGACGCCCAATAGGTCATGCCGTCCGCCTCGCTGCCGTAGGTATAATCCGCTCCCGCCAGCACGCATACGTCGCCGTCGCCGGTACAGTCCAGCGTAAAGCGCGCTCTGGCGGATTTGAGCAGCCCCTTCTGCGCGTAGTATACGCCGCTTATGCGTTCGTCTTCCCTGAGCACGCCGCACACGGTGCAGCCGAATTCCACGCTGCAGCCGGCCTCCAGACACATTCCAAGCAGCGCGTGCGCCTTCAGGTCCGGATAAAAGCCGTCGTCGTCGTTCCACAAACCGGGCTTCGCCGGCAGCTTAAGACGCTTTCTGTATTTTGCGACAGCTTCGTCTATCTGCCGCGCCGCGCCGCTTCTCAGACCGAACCAGTACGTACTCACGCCGCCTGCGGTAGCGGTGCCGCCCAGCGTATGGTTCATTTCCAGCAGCAGCGTTTTAAGCCCCTGCCGCGCGCAGAAGATCGCCGCCGGAGCGCCCGCGGTGCCGCCGCCCGCGACGATCACGTCGTAAACGGGCGCGCCTGCGGAAACCTGCTCAGGCGCGCCGTTTACAGGCGTGCAGCTCAGTCCCGCGCGCACCGGCGCGTCTGCGTCTATACCCGCGGCGACGGTCGCCTGTGCGCCGCCCCGCGCGAGGTGCGCGCCTTCAGGCAGCGCCTTCAGCGCTTCCTCGTAACGCAGAAATACACTCCGCGCGTCGTCGCCGGTATGCGATACGGCGCAGATCAACTGCTCGTGTCGGCCGTCCTTTATACAGTGCAGCGCGCAGCTGTCTTTTTCAGCGCCGCGCGCGTTTCTTAAATCGTATACTTCTCCTGCAGCTATTCCGTACAGTCCGCTTTTGTGCGCCGCGGTGCAGCCGCCGGGTTTTACGTCTATCGCCTCGCACGCGTAAAGCAGGCTGATCCCGCGCTCGCTCAGCACGTCCTCCGCGTGCCGCTTGAGCCGATCGGGCAGCAGGTATTCTCCGCCATCAGCGAATACCTCAGGCGGAAAGAAGAGAGCCTTCCACTTTCCGTCCGTGATACGCACTGCGCGGTAATCGGCGGAATCGCAAATCTCACTGAGCAGCGCGGTGCCGCTGTGCAGAAGCAGCACGCGTTTGCCCTGCGCAGCCCTTTCGCACGCGCAGACCAGCGCGGCTATGCCACCGCCCAGCACGAGACAGTCGGTTTTGGCGATAAGCTTCGGTTTATCTGTCATACAGCCTCCGCAGAGTGGTCACGTAATCCCGGTAAGCGCCGTCCCAGTAGGCGGCAAGCTTACGTGAGGGCGCGTAGTCTTTTTGTGTTTTGAGAGGCCCCAGATCCGCAGCGCCGGTCACTTCCGCGCACAGGCGCGCCGCGCCGTAGAGCGTGCCTTCGCTTTCGGCGGGCACGCGAATGTGCGTTCCCAGTACGTCCGCGAGCGTCTGCATGTATCTTTCGTGGCGCGTAAGCCCGCCGATGCAGCAGATGGGCAGCGCGGGATCGTATAAAAGGCTTTCCGCGATATATCTGGTTTCGAGGGCGACGCCCGCGTACACGGCGCAGATTATGTCGCGTCTTTCGGTTTCGCTCGTCATACCGAGCACGGCGGCGCGCGCCAGCGGGTCTATATGGGGCGCGCCGCTGCCTGCAAGGTACGGATAATATGTGAGAAGCGGAGGGTAATCGGCCTCGCTGGCTTCTTTAAGCAGCGTTTCGTAATCCTGTCCCGGATACAGGAGTCTGCAAAACAGATTTACCGAACCGCCTGCGGACTGCACCGAGCCCAGTACGGCGTACAGATCGTTTGACCCCGGCCCGTAGGAGAGCCCGCTTTCGGCTTCGTATCCGCGCGCAGCCTTCAGAAGCACCTGCGCTGTGCCGCAGGACAGGAACATGCCTCCGTTTTTCATGTCGTCCGTAGAAGCGGCGGCACAGAGATGGTCGTGCCCGCCCAACGCGACCGGCGTCCCGGCAGGCACGCCGCAAAAGTCGCTTTTAAGACAGCCGACTGCAGCTCCGTGCGCGCTCAGAGCGGGAAAATTGGCTGACGACAAGCCGATTCTGTCGAGAAAATCCTCGTCCCAGCTCAGCGTGTCAAGGCGCAGGCAGCCGGTGCGCGCGGCTATACTGACGTCTTCCGCGCACGCTCCGGTCAGAATACTCGCCGCGTATGAAACGAGGCTCATCCATACCGTGCGCTTAGGGTCTGCTTTGCTTAAAGAAAGCAGCGTGAGCAGCTTGTAAATGCCGTATTTATGGCTGTCGGGCAGGCCGGTCACGCGCGCGCGGTCTGCAAAGGGAGCTTTGTGCTTAAGCGATTCGAAAAGCGGAAGCGTGCGCGTATCGAACCAGGGCCATATGCTCGTGAGCGGTTTCAGGCTATATCTGTCCGCAAGCAGCCCCGCCTCCGCCATGCCGCTCAGGGCGATCAGGCGCACGCTGCGCAGCTTTTCCGCGCCGAGACCGGAAACCAGACCCGAAAGCGTCTGTTTAAGCGAGCCGCTGTCGTAAACAGGATGGCCGTCCTCTGATACTTCGGGCGTGCCGAGCGCGGTTTTTGCCGCAAACGCGCCGTTTTCGTCTATGAGCGCGGCCTTCCAGAGCGTGGTCCCGAGGTCTATAGATAGTATCATAATGCTCCTCCAAATCCGGGACAATTATAACAGACCTCTTAAATACAGTCAACAAGTTTCGGTTTCGGTCAAACGGCGGCGGCAGCATATCATTTAACTGTAAGTAACTTGACAAAATGTGACAAACAGGCGCATATTTTATATATAATTTTTCAAACAGCAATGGAGTGCGTATATGGAAAAGAAGCTGTTCATGATAGGCAACGCCCATCTCGATCCGGTCTGGCTGTGGACGTGGCAGGACGGATACGCCGCCGCGCGAGCTACGTTCCGTTCGGTGCTCGACCGCATGAACGAGTACCCGGAATTCGTGTTCACCTCCGCAGCGGTGTGCTATTACGAGTGGATCGAGCACTGCGACCCGGAGATGTTCAAGGAGATCGCCGCGCGCGTGCGCGAGGGACGCTGGCGCATGGTGGGAGGCTGGTGGATACAGCCGGACTGCAACATTCCCTCGGGCGAGAGCTTCGCGCGTCAGGCGCTTATCGCGCAGAATTATCTGAAGGCGAAATTCGGCGTTACCGCCCGCACAGGCTATAATGGGGATTCCTTCGGGCACTCCGGCTCTCTGCCGGCGATACTCAGGCTTTCGGGCATGGATCGCTACGTTTATATGCGCCCGGGCGTGCACGAACGCGCTTATCCCGCGTGGACCTTCCGCTGGCAGACGCCCACGGGCGAGGAAGTGACCGCGTTTCGCATTCCGTATGAATACTGCACCTGGCCCGACACGCTCAAAACCCACATAAGCCGCTGCGTAAATGAGATAAAGGACGAGAACGGGCTTATGTGCTTTTACGGCGTGGGCAACCACGGCGGCGGGCCGACCAGGCAGAACATAGAAAGCATAAAAGAGCTGGACGGCGCAGACGGCGCCCGATTGGTATTTTCGCATCCGGACGAGTTTTTTGACAGCGTGCGGGGCGAGCTGCCCGTGGTGAACGGAGACCTGCTTCACCACGCGAGCGGCTGCTATTCGGCGCATTCGGGCATAAAGCGTCTGAACAGAAAGTGCGAAAACGCGCTGCTCACTGCTGAAAAGCTTGCATATACTGCACGGACGCTCGGCGGAAGAGACCGCTGCGCGGAGCTTACGCCTGCCTGGAAGAAGGTGCTGTTCAACCAGTTTCACGACATACTTGCGGGCACCTGCATACGCGAGGGCTACGTTTCCGCGCAGCAGGACGGAGATTACGCGCTGTCTGCCGCCGAGGACGTGTCGAACGAAGCGCTGCAGTTCATCGGCGGCAATATAGACGTGCCGTATATCGAGGGCGCGCGGCCGTTTATCGTATACAATCCCCACGCGCAGGACGCCTGCTGGCCGGTCAGCTGCGAGATCGCCGACGTGAAGGGCGAATACGAGCTGCTCGACGCACGCGGAAACAAAATTCCGTGGCAGAAGCAGACCGCGTCCGCCGCGGCGAACGGGCGAATAAAGCTGTGCTTCACGGCGAGCGTCCCCGCGCTGGGCTGGACGCGCTGCATGCTGGTGCCCTGCGGCGGCGACGCGCAGAGCGTGACGTCTGTATGCGTACCCGTAAATCAGGAGCCTGTGCTCGAAAACGACTTCCTGAAGGTAAGCTTTAATCCCGAAAGCGGCGAGATTTCGTCCCTGATACTCAAATCCACGGGCGAAGAGCTGCTGCTCAGGGACAGCGCGCTTTTGTGCTTCAGGGACGACAGCGACACCTGGTCTCACGGCAAGCTGCGCTTTACGGGCGAGCCTGAAGAGGTAAAGCCTGTAAGCATACGCGCCGTTTCGGAGGGCGCTGTCGAGCGTTCGATCAAAGTGGTGCAGACGGTCGGGAGCAGCAGGGTCGAACGCACGTATACGCTGTACAAAAACCTGCCGTATCTGTTCACACACGTCAAAATCGACTGGCAGGAAACTCAAAAATGCCTGAAGATAGCATATCCTTTGCGCTTAAACTATATACACGTGCGCGCGCAGGCGCCCTTCGGCAGCGCGGACAGACAGACGGACGGCGAGGAATACCCGATGCAGGAATGGGTGGACGTAAGCGGCTGCGCCTCGGGCGCGCAGACGCTGCCCTGCGGTCTGGGCGTTTTGAACGACGGCAAGTATTCCTACGACGTACACGACCGTACGCTGTTCATAACTGCGCTGCGCAGTCCGTATTACGCGAATCACGAGCCAAAGACGGTGGACGCGGCGGGGGAGGATTACCCTGTCACGGACAGGGGAGAGCAGGAATTCGAGCTGGTGCTCGTGCCGCACGAGGGCGGTCAGGCGATATGGGAGCTGGACAGGGCTGCAGCCCTTTTGAACGCGCCGCTTATCATACAAAGCGAGTACGCCCACAGCGGCAGGCTTAAGAGCGAATACAGCTTTATGAAGCTCGAGGGCGAGGGCGTGATGCTTGACGCGCTCAAGGCGGCTTTGGATGGCTCAGGCGACATGATCGTTCATCTGCACGAATGCGAAAGGACGCGCTGTGAGGCGGAGCTGGTATTGAACGAATTTGGCAGGCGCGTAAAGCTTAAGCTTGAACCCGGTCAGCTGATGGCGCTCAGAATTAACGCCACGGGCGAATGCCGACAGACGGATTTCACGGAAAACGAGCTTATGGAGGTGCGGTAAATGATTCCGGACATCAGACGCAAAAAGATAACCGAACTGCTTAAGGGCGGAGACGTAATGTTCCTGCCCGAGCTTATACGTGAAATGGGCGCGTCAGAGTCCACTGTGCGCAGGGACCTAAAATACATGCAGCGAAACGGCGAGGTGGAGCTGCTGCGCGGGGGCGGGGTGCAGCTGAGCCAGAAAGACGTCGAAATGAACATACACACGAAAATGCTGATAAACGAGAAGGAGAAAATGCGCATCGCGAACCGCGCGGCCTCTTACATTTATCCCGGCGACGTATTGTATCTTGACCCGTCCAGCATAAACTACCTGCTGATAGACCTTTTAAACGACGAGCGGATAACCGTCGTGACCAATTCGGTCATACACATGGGTAAGCTGCTTGAAAAAGACATGCCCTGCATTTTTCTGGGCGGACAGGCCAAGCATAAAACCATGTCCTGCGTAGGGCCGATAACTGAAAAAATGATGAGCGCGCTGCGCTTCAGCAAGTGCTTTCTGGGCGCGAACGGAGCGGACGTCGATATGGGCATAACCAACTACGATCCCCGCGAGCAGTCGATAAAGCAGCTCGCGATCAGTCTGTCCGCATCGACGTTCTTCTTGATAGATTCGGTGAAATACCGCAAAACGGCCATGTGCCGCGTGGCGGGCATAGGCGACCACAGCATTATAACCGGCGCAAAATGGGAAGGCTGCGAGGAATACGAAAACATCATAGTAACTGAAGAATAAGTGTAGACTGAAAGCACTGATGGGAGCTGCTTGCAGAAGCACTAAAGCCTCGGAGAGGCTTGGAGGGGCTTATATAATGAATACTGAAAACTGAAGACTTAATAACCGCTAAATAAAAGTTAGTTTGTCACTGCCGCAAATGCGGCTTGCATCAAGCTGACTTCTATTATCAATCGCCTCTATCGCCAAAACCCTGCCGTTTCAGAAACCAATCTTAATACCCAAGCAGCAACCCAGCGGGCTTCAGCGAAGCGCCCAAGCCGGCAAGGGGTGGTTTGGAGGGGCTTGCCCCTCCAAATTCATTCCGCAGCGGCGGCAAGGCGCTTTGTCTCAAATTCTATTTGAGCCAAAGCGTCCCGCATAGCGGGATCAACTT
>JAFYFC010000032.1 GCA_017543905.1 Clostridia bacterium | reverse complement strand
TCCTCATGGCATGAAAATGCCTCTCCCGTTTGGGAGAGGCGATGGTCGCAACAGGACTCGAACCTGTGACCCCCGCGATGTGAACACGGTGCTCTACCAACTGAGCCATGCGACCGTAAACGGTTTGTTATTCTTACCACCTGGTACTACCAACTGAGCCAACGGACCGTATCTGCACCTATTCCGAACTTTTTCACTTTTGGGGTCAATAATGTTCGGATGCCCCTTAGCCTTCCGACTCGTGTACTGTAACCAGATTGGAAGTCAACGAAGATACTCTAAAAATTCTCTTGTTATCAACTTGACCACATGGTTCTACCAACTGAGCCAAAGCGCCTCAAACAAAAACAGTATATCACGTGGCCTTTGGAAAGTCAAGGGTTTTAAGCGAAATTGTGCAGGATAATTTTAGGTAACGGACAGATTATCCGGAGGCGTAAACGGCAGTCGCCGAGCGAGGGACGCTTCGGTACAAAGGACGCTGCCCGCTCAGCAAGAGGGCACATGAGAAGACAGCTTCATTTCGAACCGCCGAAGGGCTGCTGCTTATATTTATAGCACGGACAGCGATGCGCAAGTAAGATTACGTATTCGATGAACTTGCCTGAATGCTGTAAAAACGCAGACTAATCGTCGTAAAACATAAAAATATCCACGCCTAAGCCGAAAATTATGTAAAATTTTCCGAAATCCACCGAAACCCCTTGTTTTTTTACGGGGGAGGGTAAAATAAAGGTGTCATTTTAGTAAAGCGTTGTTGAAGAATAAACGCATCGTTCTATGCTGGTAAGGTAAATCAATGAATCCTACTTTGTTAAGTGTATGCTTGCAGCACCCCGCCTCCGGCGGGGTGCTGCCGTATGAACTTGACAATCAAATAACCTGCACAAAGCCCATGGAAATGAAGATGCGAATTACGCCCTTCGCGGGTGCGTTCGAAGACGCTTTTCGTTTTCTGCGTGCTTTTACCGTTTAACGCCCGCAGGCATATCACGTGGCGCAGCCGCATTACACATCTTATCCGCAGACCACGCAGTCGGTATCAATCTGCCTGCGCGTTTACCATGTAAATATAAGAAGTGTATTGTACCTTAGATCAGTAAAAAGCGGCTCCAAACAGAACCGCTCTTTTAAAAGGTTAAACTGGTTTATTTGCTGCCCGCTTTTGCCGTATTGACAGAATGAATCAACATCAAGCGGATGCTTGTACAGGCGCGGTTGAGAGAATCGTACTCGTCTTCAGTTAGGTATTTCGTTTTTCTGAGAAGCTCAATCCAATACCCTGTTTCACTGGCTTCTTTTAAAGCAATCTGCAGTTTTGAAATGAAATCCTGCCTGCTCTGAGCGTATTGCGCTTCGTGTATGTTCGCTCCGATGGATGTGCCTGATCTGCCGGTCTGGTTGGCAATAATGGATTCGTGTTTTGCCTTCAGAGCTTTTACAAGGGAAATCATTGATACAGCAAAATCAAGGGACTGCTTTGACAATTCATCATCGCGCATTTAACCCATCACCTTGGAGAAAATGAAGGCGCTCGCGTTGCTCGCTAATGGAGGCGCTCGCGTTGCTCGCTAATGGAGGCGCTCGCGTTGCTCGCTAATGGAGGCGCTCGCGTTGCTCGCTAATGAAGGCGCTCGCGTTGCTCGCTAATGAAGGCGCTCGCGTTGCTCGCTGAGGGAGACGCCGGAAGTGGAGTTAAGTAATTCACATTCCTTCATAAGCCGCTTTAGCGGCTGCTTCATTCCTTCATCAGCGCAGCGGCTTCATTAAAAAATCCATCAACTCGCGTTGATGGATTTTTCCCAGAGGCAGAAGGATTCGAATTAACTATTTTATGTTTTTTGCGTGCTGAATTGTGCTAATTTGAGCCTGAAATCGGCAAAAAACGCCTTAAAACTGCGGTTCTTATGATAATCTGTATAATGCGTATTATCGTGTAAAGGCTAAATATAAGGCTAATAAAGGCTACAAAAACGGGACTGTATTTGGACTACAGCCCCGCATATACGCCCCCGCACTTGCCTTGTTACAATTCCTCATCTGGGTACAATTCTCCGAATATGACATCCTCCGCCGCTTTCCTGTCTTTCTTCGGTTTCTGCCTGATTGCTGGATAGCCAGCATCGTCATAATCGAGATAGGGCAGTAACGCAGGGTCGAGCTTCCAGCCTTTTGGGTTTTCCAACAGAGCGCATATTCTGTCGAATGGTATCATTTCGCGGAACATTCTACATTTCCCGCGATAGTCATTTTCTTTAGCTGTAGCTTCGGACGCTGCCTGTATCGTTTCGGCATCCTCGCCCAGAGCATAGGCAATCCAGAGCAATGACCTTGAATTCAGCAAACGGTTATAGCATGTACGCGCACTGTGGTTTGCTGTTTGCCGCAGATACGCGCCGTGTCCGGTGATTACCTGTCTTTGAAACCATATTATCATGTGCTGTTTCTGTGTTCGATACCAAACATTTGCTTCGTGTGTCTCCGGCACAGGTTCGAGCAAGCACAGAATATCCGCGAAATCCTCAACGGTAATATTCTGCATCGCCCGTGTTCCATCATTACGCATCCCAGTTAATCGCATCCTCAGAAACTGTTTCTCCGTTTTCAATTTCCTTTTCGGCATCATCGAGCGCGGCACGCTCTGCGGGTGTAAGCTTGGTATAATCACTGTCCCATGCAAGCACAAGCCTTTTCAGCATTTCATAAGCTAATCTCTGTTCGGTAACAGGCAGCATATCAAGCATTGTAGCTGTTTTCTGCGCTAATTCAGACATTCGCTTTCCCTCCTGTTTAGTTTATTTGTATATATCACCGCGTGAGCCTATCTCTATGATATACAACACTATCATTTGACCGTCATTGCCATAACGATATATAACACGGTAAGAGCCGACGCGCAAACGCATACGCCCATCTTTATAGCCCTGTAAAGGCTTTATATCGCCTTTGGGCGGGATTAAAGTCAAACCCTGTATAGCATCACGGATTGCTAATCGCTGATGCTTGTCAATGCGCTGCAAGGCTTTTACTGCGGACTTACTGTATTCAATCCGCATTCTGCTTGCCTTCTTTCCACTCTTCCGCGCTCATATCCATCTCAGCCGCCAGCAGCCCATTCACAAGCCCGTTTACGCTTTGACCTTTGTCTTGGGCGAATTGTTCAACATCAGCTTTGCGACCTTTGGGAACACGAACAAGAAAGCTGTCGTAATTAGCTTTTACGTACCTGTCAACCGCTCGCATTCCGGCTTTTGTATATGCCATTTTCAGCCCCCAACTATATGTGTGCATGAGTCACATTTCCTGTAATCTGTGATTAATTATACCATTTTTGTATATTGCATTCAATATAGCAAATTGCACAAATATTGATAACAATATTCTGACATTTTGACGTTGAATATATTGCTATCAATATGTTATACTATACAAGGTTGAACAACCAGCCAAACCACATAAATGGAGGTAGTCACAATGACAAAGGTTCTTACTTGGGGAGATGCTATCAAGGGAATGAATGCCCAGCAATTCAAGGCAAGCGGAGCAACCCTTTTATACGAACGCTGGTGCCTTGATAACGGCGCGGAGGCATGGTCAGAGGAAAGTTTAAAGGCATGGAGAAAAACGCCCTACAAGCCCGCAGACGGCACTGAGAGCAAATACTATGCAGCAATAGCAGAGGCAATAGCCAATCATTTCCAACTGACTTCAACCGAAATTCGGCACATTCTTTTTGTAACAGAGCTTGCAGAGAGATTGAACAGCGGGAAACTCCCAGTCAATAAGCCCCAGATTTGGGAGGAAATCAGCAGCGGACTCAAGCTGAAAACTGCATAGATTGCCTAATCCAGTATCAAGAAGCTGACCTAACGGCTATACGGGGAGAAAGGGAATGACAATGACCAATAAGAAAAGCGCAACCCCACGCCGCCTGAGAGCACTTCTAACCGCCTTAAATGGGCATAAGCCCACACGCAAGGTAATAGAGCGTTGTCGGGAGTGGGAACGAAATCACACAGTCAAGGCATAACCAACTAAGCAAGATTATTCCCCACAGGCTATGTGGGGAATATTTTATTCATGTCGTTTCCGTATCGGACTCGTCCAAGGAAACCGCCGCTTCGTCATCCGTGTCGGGACAGTCGAACGGTTTGTCACCAGTCGCGCCCTGTGCCGCGAATGATTTTGCCATGCTCTTAATCGCCTTAATCAGCGTGTTTTCGGTATCATCCACTTTATTGTCATCCGGCAGCGGGTCGGGATTGTCTCGATAACCGAGTTCGTTTTTCGCCAAAAAAATCATCATCGTTCGGTCGCCGCCTTGAGCAGAAAGAAACATCATGTGCCGAAGGCTGAGTTTTGCGGAGTTTTTACCGCGCAGAAAGGCTTCTCGAACGTCCTTCCGACGATGGAAAAGCGTGCGGTCAAAGCCCATGTCCGCTGCGATTTCTGCTTCTGTCGCAAATTCGCCCGCCATGTCCTCAATCTGCGCAAGGTCAATTGCTTTTTTCGTTTTCGTGTTCGTCACCGCCTTTCCGCGCGTGCCGCTTAATGCGGCTCAGTTATCAGCTTGCGCCGCCGCTTCTGCGTCTGCCGACATCGCCGCGCGAGGTGACATAATAGCCCTGTCCCGGGTTGCGCCGAACAAAGCTGTTTGCCAGATTGCGGCTTCTTGCCCGCGCGGTTCTGCCGCGCCCAACGCCTGTCACTCGGTTGATATATCGTCCCATAAGTCAGACCGTCCTTTCACTTTTTATAGTGTTGCTTTATGACCGTAAGCCTTGCGCCAATTCGAGATACTCCTTGCTTGCTGGTCTGGTTTTGTGTCTCGGTTCATCCGGCGTGGACAGTGCCTTGCGGAACTGTTTTGCGACTTCGCGCCCGTCCATGAAGATATTGTTCGGGTTCAATCCAAATGCCTTACAGAATTCGACCATCTGCATTTCATTGTTGAAAAACACGCAGAAATAGTAATCTGTGCTGCCAATATCGCGCATCGTTTTCGCTTCCGTTGCTCGCTGCGCTTTCAGTGAAGCTATCATCGCGTCTGTGTCAAGCTGTTCGGCAAATCCGGCTTCGACTGCCTCCATGTTTTCAATCTCCTGCTCTGTCTGGGTGACAGGTGCTTTTGCAGTCCCTTTGATTTTTCCCCAACTCATAAAAGCGCCTCCCTGCTGTTGTTCATTCGCTCCGACTCGCCGTATCGCCCGAATTCAAGCTGTGCCAGCGGAAACCATTTCAGCAATAGTTTGTAATCCTCCGGAAAAAACTTTTGAAGTGGGTCGAGGTACTCATAAACAAGCCCGTCAAACGTACGCCCAAACAGCCTGTAATCGACTGGTAGCTGTATTTTCGCATCGTAGAACGCATTAAGCAGGTCAGATTTAAGCCAATCATAGACGGGATAGAACGTCCGAAGATTATGGTTTATCGCGCCGTGTGTCTTTATGGCGACTCTGCGCGTCATGCTGTCTGCCTGTCGCACGCCTACCGCGCAATACACGCAATCGGGCAAGTTCAAATACTGCCGGAGGATAGCGGGCGGCGTGTCGTTTGTGTATGTGCTCAGGTCGATTGAGTATCGTTCGGGAAATACCTTCATGCGGTCTGGTGTTTGAAAAACACCGTTCGTCAACCATCGCAGCAAGCTCGGATGCGGCAGCCGCCAAATATGGCAGCCGAAATAATCCTCGTAATATCGCAGACTGTCCTCGACAAATGACAGTTTGGGGATGCAGTATTTAAAAAACGGAATTACGCGCGTGAAATACTTCCGTAATTGCAGCCATGCGGCAATCGAGTCTTTACCTGTGCTGAACGCCAAAATCGCAGTGTCGCACCGTTCAGCCATGCGCTCGCAAAGCTCCGCGCTGGTTGAGTATTCAAGCCCTTCGTAAACGTTTGCCACGGTATAATTCAGCTTGTGCATTGCTTAACCTCCACGCCGTCCTGCTCCGCTGCCGTCTGACGAGCCGCCACCGCCCTTTTTGACTTCTACCCAGCCGTCTGATGTTTTGACATAATCCGTACCCCACCACCAGCAAGTATCTCCTGTTTTCGCATAAAAGAACCTCGCGTCCAATATCTTGCCGTCGATACCTGTGACTTTTCTATCTTCATCGTGCCATGAGAACGGCTCGTTCAAAGTCTTATAGTCCTGCCACGACATCGTTAGCCCCGCGCTTTTTGCTTTATCCGATGCCCCTGATATGCCTGTAATTATATCCACGACTTGCGTCAGTATGGATTTATTCCAGTCCATGTCTTCCGCTTCCGGCTCGTCTTCCGTCTGTGTCGTGCGCGGAGCATACCCGCCTTTTGACGAGGTGATTTTGCCCTGCACGAGTACGACCTGCGCGGTAACGATATCGACATGCTTGAAGCCTATCTGCGCTTTGATGCCGTTCATCACCGCCACGCTGTCAGGTGTCGTCATGCTCACGATAAGCATATCCCTGTACGTGCCGAGCCGCGTGACGAGCGTGACAAGCTCCCGCGCCTCCATCATCTGCACAAGCTGGGCATGGGCATTGACCGAATGCCCTTCCTCTCCGACTGCACTCATCGCATCGCTCATGCCGATTTCGAGCGATACCTCTTCCGGCTCGATGTAGCTGTGGTCGGCTATTTCCGCGCCGTACTGCACGGGATGGCTCGTGACCGTTATTTCGCGCCGATGCACCGCGTCCAGTACCGCGTCAAACACGAACTGCCCGTATGAAGGGCTTATTATCATCGTAGTTGTCTGCTCTGCCATATCAGCCCTCCAACCCCAGCGCGTCACGAATAGCTTCTATTGCCTCATCGGTCAGCAGCAGTGGCTCGCCGTTCGGCAGGAAAAAGCCCTGCACGCCCAGCCGTTCACGCGCGAACCGTAAGCAGCAGCCGTAATCATTGAGCATGGTCGGCAAGCGTGAAGCTTTGTCACGATATGCGCATACCGCTTCCGTGCATCGGTTGCAATCCAGAGCGCGGATGTCGGCACGCGCCGCCGTTTTTTCTGCTTCTGCATCTGTGCCAATGAGATAACTGTTCATCATCGGATTGAATTTGTCCGCATACTCTGCATAAATCCTCGCGCCTCTGTACGCTGACAGTCTATTCATTTTGCGCCGCCTCTGCTTCTTGCGCCTTTTCCAATAGCTGATACTTGGCTATGTATTTCAGCGCGGCCTGAATGTCGTGAACCTCAACCAAATGGTCAAGCATTTCAAGGTAAGACTGAGCGATTGCCTGTGCGTACCGCTCGCGCTCATCGGGTCGCATCACCGAAACCGCCTGTGCAATCTCCAAAAGGTTTGCCGCCTCTGTTTTTGAAATCTGAGTATAATCCAAATCTGCCATTTTTCTGCCCTCCGTTTTTTGTTGTTTCTGTGAGTTATTTACAGGCGTTTTAAGCCCTGTATGCTTCGAGTAAGGGGAATTGCCTTGCCTATATCTGTGAGCCTGTCCGATTACGGTCTCACGCTGGGAAAGAATGCCGTAGAATTCATGCTGTGCGTGCGGCGTTCATCGAGCGCATCTTGTCCCGCAAAGCCTGTCGTTGCTCCACTGACATGTTAACTTTGCGCGGCGGTGCAATTCGGATAAAAGACTTCGGCAGTACGTATATCGCACCGTAATGGTCTCGTCTCTTCAATGTCACCTCGGATGACTCTTCTGCCAGCTTTGCCAGCTTTTTAAGCATGTTTGGCTCGCTGCTGTAAATCCTCGCCTCTGTTTCTGCTGTGCAAAAGTTGATTGTGGTTTCCATTTCATCAATCGATACTGCCATTATTCAAACCTCCAATATTTTCGAAATTCTTTGATATGCTGCGGAACGTCTCCGCAAAATCATGTAGTCTGTTTCTTTGTCCCAGAAAGAATGGAACTGCTCGCGGTATGCGTCTATTGCTTTAGCCTGCGGCATCCCGTCAACGTCCATTTGTTCTATCAGAAATCGTTCTTTTTCGTTGAGCAGATCGAGCGCGCTTTCCATAGCAGCAACTTTCAACCGCTTCTGTGACAAAGATACGGTCAAGGCGGCGATGTCTGCGCATAGTTCCCGCGCTGCTGTTGTTTCGGTTCTGAGTGCTGCCGCTGCTGTCGGGTCGCTTACTCGCCCTGACCTGACTGCAACCCCCGTGTAATTGCTGACTCCTACGCTCGGCAGGTTCGCGCACTGCATCAGACGTTTGAGTTTTCGGATTTCTGCCTCCAGTGTTTGAAGCTCTGCCCGCATCCCGGGCAACTGTCGCAGGAATTCCGCTGCCTTTTCGGATTCTTTGTTCATTCATACTGAAACCTCTCCCGATAATCTTTCGGCTGTGCAGTATATGCACAAGCTTTGTGCACTCACAGCACAAGTAAGGGGTTATTTTGAGATTCTTGGGCTTTTCCTTATGCATCATATACTGCACAAGCAAATTTGCCTCTTTGCCTGCAAAATATGGCTTTTCACGCTTTTGTAAATTTCGTGTGTACTGTGCAAATACTGCACAGATATATTATATATAGCCATATCTTCCGGGATTTTAGCGTGTCTCTTTGGACTTTGGATATTGTATCCATCCATCCGTAAAGGCATAGATATTTGGTGTTCGGGACTTGCGCCCACTCTCTTTCACTTTGATGAATCCGCATTCTGTCAACTTCCTCATGTCACTCAGAAAAGTATGCGCCGATTGGTAAAATTCCATGTATTCGGAGCGCGGCATTGTGATATTTTCGGTGTTTGCCTCAACAATGACACCACGCACGACTTTCTGGTAATACTTCGCCTTGAGTTGTACGTATAATCCACGCTGCCGCAAAGTAAGAGCTTTCCATGCCTCGCTGTTTAGCATGTCGTATGTGATTTTCGCAAAACGCCCGTTTGGTTCGCGACCTTCCCACTGCTGATGGGTTGCTGTTTTACCCATTCGCCGTTTTTTTGTCCAATTACCTCACCACCTAAACGTCGTTATCAATACGATCTGAATAGAGCTGTTTCGCTTTAAGCATCTGCAAAACGCGCTTTGCATCCCTCATAGCAAGGAAGGTATTTTGGGCTCTACTATATGTCTCGCGTATATAGCTCTCAATTTCATCCGCATTGTTACTTCGCCAGTAACCGCTCGGAGTTCCCGCTGTCGAGAGAATTGCGTACCCGTCATCGTCCGGCTGTGCACGGAACGAGGCGATAATGTGCCGCGCGTTGCGCTCGTCTGTCCTCCAAAGACGTGCCAGCTTCGCGCGGCTTATGGCGCATTCACGACCAACTGGAATATCTTGCCTGTGTGCTTTCATCGTCTATCTCTCCTTTCCTTGATTTCCGGTCTGCGCCTCAAGCCATGCCAGAAACCGTTCCCGATACAAGAATTTCCTCCAGCCGATGACAACAACGCCCGTATCTGCCCTATTGAGCAGGTGATATGCCATTGACCGCGAGATGCCCTGAGCCTGTAATGCTTTAGCGTCCAACATGATAGGTAAATCCTTTGGCTTTGTTGAAAATAACGTTTCCATACATGCCTCCTTTGCCGTCTGATATGTGTTAATTGGTCTTGACATTGCCGCATATGTCTGCTATAATCCTATACGTCAGATGTAGCATTGTCAAGTAAATGCTACGTAATAACCACATTTGGAGGAGCACACTATGATAAACGCTACTATTGGTGACAGGATACGTGAATTACGGAATGGAAAGGGTTATACTCAGGAACAATTAGCGAAAGAGATTAATCATAGTGCGGCGTGCTCGCGCCAGACACTCGTGGCATGGGAAAACGGTCAGCGTGGCATCCCTACTGATGGAATTATCGCATTATCAAAGGAACTTGGTGTTACGTGTGACTATATCCTTTGTGGTGTCGAAGCACCATATGTTGATTTCTGCGCTGAAACTGGGTTAAGCTATGACACGGTGACACAACTGAAAGGGTTTATTCAAAGCCATAAAGGTTTTCATGTTGATAAGCTGTTGAATGCTTTGCTTAATTCTGGGGCATCTATAAAGGCGGCGGCTTATTATCAATCGCACTTGTCTGTGCGTAGTATGCGATTAGAATTGGAGAAATTCGGCATAGACAGCCATCACGATGTTGAGTATTGGAAGTTAAGGGGAATAACGCTATATAGTGGCGAACAAGCAGAAGTTCAGTCAAAAGTTGCTGACTTGAGGGAAAAAGAGGATTTTTATCTGTTTCGTGCATTAAAAATGCTTGAATCTTGTTTGACTGAAGGGGAGGAATAATAATGCCACGCAAACAAACCAGAAACGCACAAGGAAGCGGAACAATTCGGAAATATAACGATAAGCTGTGGCAGGGTCGGTTTACCATTGGACGTGACCCCGGCACAGGAAAGCAAATACAGCGCTCTGTCTATGGTAAAACGCAAGCAGAAGTGCGCGAAAAGATGACGGAGATACTCGCCAGCTTGGATAAAGGGACTTATATCGAACCGTCGCGCCTAACGGTCGGAGAATGGCTCGATACATGGCTGAATGATTATTGTGTTGATATAAAGTCGAATACTCTGTCTACGTACCAGACGCAAATCGAACAGCATCTGAAGCCCGCATTCGGTGCTATGCTGCTTAGTGAAGTGCATCCGCATTATATCCAGCGTTTTTATATCGGACTTTTACGAAACGCCGAACATCCGCTGTCTGAGAAAAGCATCAAAAACATACACGGCATATTTCATCGGGCATTAAAACAGGCTGTTCTGTTACGGTATATTGCTGTAAATCCTGCTGACTCCGTGCAACTCCCGCGCGTGCAGAAGAAAGACATTCGCCCTCTTGAAAAAGAACAGGTATCGGCATTTCTGACCGCGATTAAAGGCAGTGATTATGAGACTGCGCTTACAGTCGCTTTATTCACTGGTGTGCGTCAAGGTGAACTAATCGGGTTGAGTTGGGACAGGGTCGATTTCAAGCAGGGGACAATCCTCATTGACAGGCAAATGATTTTAGACAGGAATACACATACGTATATGTTAGCACCGACAAAGACCGACACCACAAGGAAAATAAAGCCCGCGCCGCTTGTCATGCGTACACTCGCGCAACAGCGCACGAAGCAAATGCAGCAGCGGTTAATGGCTGGTGAGTTATGGAATGAAGGTGCATTCGCAGGGGTCGGGCTTGTGTTCACAAATGCGTTTGGTGCGCATCTCTGTCCGAACACTTTAACACATAATGTCCGCAAGATAGGGGAGAGAATCGGCATTCAAGGCTTACGCTTTCATGACTTGCGCCACACATACGCCGTACTCGCTTTGCTGGCAGGCGATGACCTCAAGACCGTCTCCGCAAGCCTCGGACACTCTACGATAACCACAACCGCCGATATTTATATGGCTTACACCGATGACATGAAGAATGATTCATCCGCAAGAATGGAAGCGCTTATAAACGGCATTTCAAACCTGTAAAGGCTAAATTAAAGGCTAAACACTTGTTTTTGAGCATAGAAAAAGCCCGAAAACGCCTTATTTTTCGGGCTATCTCAAAAACAGGGGCAGAAGGATTCGAACCCTCAACAAAGGTTTTGGAGACCCACGTGTTACCATTACACCATGCCCCTGCGTTCCCTGAGCAACATTAATATTCTACATTATGCGGGGCGCTGTGTCAAGCTGCACGGCGTGTTAAGTTTGTGCTATGAGACTTCCGCGCCGCATTGGAGCCAAAAGGAGGCTTTGCGGGCCGCAGATTGCGTAAATAAGGCGCTGCCTGCTGTGCTGTCGATTTAATCGGGCATTCCTTAACGTGTTTTACTTGCCAAATGCATAAAACAGTGATAGAATATAAAATAGAATAATATCGGAGACGGGAAATGGCGTTTTGCACATTCGGCGACGGCGGCTCGATACAGGGCGTTACGGCCGTTGAAAACATTTTCATAGCGGACTATATGCCTTCCGCGCCGGGAGACTATGTTAAGGTGTACCTGTTCGGGCTTATGCTGTGCGCGCGCCCGCAGCAGAACGACAGCCTGCCGCGCATGGCGGAAAGTCTGCATATGGACGAGAACGTGATCGTGAACGCCATGGCGTACTGGGAGCGCGAAGGACTGGTGTTCCGCGTAAGCGACAACCCGCCCGCGTACAATTTCAAAAGCCTGTACGGCATGAAGGCGGAGAACGCGGAGCTCGACGACGAGATATACACGCAGCGCTCGTTCAACCGGAGCCTGCAGCAGCTTCTGCCGGAAATGCTGCTGGAGGGGCACGAATTCCGCATGGCGAGCGACTGGATAGACGTTTTCGGCCTGAGCGAGGACTGCGTGCTGTATATGGTGCAGCGTGAGGTGGAAAGGCGCGGCGGAAAGCTGCCCGCCGCACGCACGCTGTTTAAGCACCTTGACGAAACCGCCCGGCGTCTGGCTGACGCGGGCGTAAAAACCGCTGCCGAAGCAGAGGAATTCTGCGCGCTTGAGAGCGTGAACACGAAAACCGCCGAAAAGGTCATGAAGCAGTTCGGCATGCGCAGAGCTCCCAGCGTCGACGAAATAAATCTCGTCAAAAAATGGACGGACGACTGGAAATATACACCCTCCGACATAATCGCGGCCTGCGCGGAGACCGTAAAAAGCTATCAGCCCTCGTTTGCGTATCTCGACAAGGTGCTGGAGGGCAGGCTTAAGCAGGAATCAGGCGCAAACGCGCATAAGACGGAAGCGGACATAAGCGCGGAGGAAGCAGAGCGCGCCGAGGTGAAAAAGCTATTGGAGCAGCTCGGACAGGCGTCCCGCGTAACGCCGGCGCAGACTGAGGCGCTTAAGCGCTTTAAGCAGATGGGCTTCGAGTACGCCGCGATAGAAGATGCGGCCAAAAGCTGCGCGCAGAAAAACAGGCGCACGTTCGAGGACGTCGAAAGCCTGCTGGCAAAATGGAAGGACGCGGGCGTGTTCACGCTTGAAGGCATACTGGAGGAGCGGCGTCTGCAGGAGCATTACAGCGGAATCGTCAGGCGGATTTTCGAACGCGCGGGCATAGACAGGCGCGTGACCGCATCCGACATAAAATACGCGAAGGCATGGACGGAGCTGATCGAGCTGGACGCGATACTCTACGCGTCAGAGCTTGCGCAGGGCACGCAGGCGCCTATGAAATACATTCACAAGCTGGTACAGACCTGGAGCGCCGCGGGTATTACCACCGCCGAAAAGGCGCGGGAAAGCGCGCCCAAGCCTGCGCAGAAGCAGCAGAGCAGGAAATACGAGTACGAACAGCGGGACGTGCGCGACGAGGACTTTGAAGAAGGCTTCTTTGTCGATCTCAGAAACCGCAAAAAGCAGGTGCAATCATGACCAGACAGCAGGCGATAGAGGCCGCGGAGGCGTATTACACGCAGCGCAGAAACGAGGAGTCGCTAAGGCTCAGGCAGCGTGAGGACGAGGTGCGCGCCGCGCATCCCGAAATCGGGGATCTGATGGCGCGCAGGGCGGAGCTGCCGCTTAAAAGCCTGCGTCTTGCCATGCAGGACCGCGCGGGCGCGGCGGCCGTGGCGCAGAGCATGAAAAACGAAGGCATCGCACTGAACCTTGCTATCAGGCAGGCGCTTAAAAAGGCGGGCTATTCCGAGGATTATCTGAAGCCCGCATACGAGTGCAGTATCTGCAGGGACACCGGCTATATACCGGACGCCGTACCGGCCAGGCCCTGCGCCTGCTACGAAAAGCGCGTGCTGGCGCTTATGAGCAGCCGGGAAAGCGGCGAAACGGCGCAGACGTTCGAAAGCTTCGATCCGAACGTATTTCCGGAAGACGAGGTTGAAGCAGGCTACACTCAGAGACAGCACGCGCTTGATGCAAAGGATTTGTGCGAGACATACGCAAACAGTTATCCGAATACGGGAAAACCGAATCTGCTGATAACCGGCAATGCGGGGCTCGGCAAAACGTATCTGCTTAATTGCATCGCAGCACGTGTGCGTGAAAAGGGATATCCCGTATACTCGATCAGCTCGTTTGAGCTGATGCAGATACTGCGTGCACGCCACTTCAATGAGACGGATTCCGGGGAAGGCTTTACGGAGCTGCTGAACGCGCCGCTGCTGCTCATAGACGATCTGGGCAGCGAACCGCACTATAATGGCATAATGGACGCATATCTGTGCGAGCTGCTGAACGAGCGCTTGCTCAACTCGCGCCGCACAGTAATCACCACGAACTTTACGATGCCGCAGCTAAAGGAAACCTACGGAGAAAGGATATTTTCCCGCATGTGCGATGATCGTCTCTGGGATCACCTTAGACTGAAGGGAAGGGACCTCAGGCGTAAGAATGGACAAAGCTGAGCGCGTGCTCGCCCGCCTTGACGCGCTGGGCATAAGCTATACACTGGCGCGACACGCGGCGGTCAGCACTATTGCCGAATGCGCACTGCCCGAAAAGCTGCTGGGTGCGCTGATGCCGCGCAACCTGTTTTTGTGTCCGAGAACGCGCGCGCATTTCTGCCTGCTCACGGCGCATCCGGCGTCCGTGTTCAGGACGGGCAGCATCAGCCGCCAGGCGAATTCCTCGCGCCTGTCCTTCGCGGGCGCAGAGGACATGGCCGCCCTGCTCGGGACGTTTCCGGGCGCGGTGAGTCCGCTGGGGCTGATGTTCGATACGGACAGGCGGGTGGAGCTGCTGCTCGATAAAAGGCTCGCGGGCGAAAAGGAGCTTTTGTTTCACCCGCTGGACAACACCGCGACGCTCAGGCTTACGCTGGACTCGCTGTTAAACGTATTCCTGCCCGCGTGCGGACACGGCGTGCGATACGTCGAAATGGACTGATACATACATGAAAAACGATACTGACAGAAAAAAATACATACGGGGAAAGCTGCGCGGCGCGCGCGTAAACGGCTCGTGGCTCACGCTGCTGGGCTGCCTCATGCTGCTCATATGGGCGTTTGGAGAATTTATCATACGCTACGACGCCATGGACGGCATAATGGAGGCATACTTCAGACTGGTAAAAAAAGGCGAGGTAGGGCTGTGGACCGCGCTCAAAAACCTTTGGGAAACAGAGGAGGCGCGCAAGGATCTTCTGACTATGCTGCTTGTGGCGCTGTCCGGCGTCTGCAGCGCGCTTGGCATACTCACCAGTCAGACCCGCGGGGCGGCCGTGCCGGTGCTGATTTTCGCCGCGGCGCTGCTTGCATTCAATCCTTATTCCACGCTGCTGGCGGTCATTTTGAATTATTCTGTGATACTGCGTATAGCGGGCTGCGCGGTCACGATCGCGGGCTCTGTAATAAAGCTCGTAAGCATAAAAACCAAAAAGCTTGAGGCGGGCGCGAAATACGATCGCCTGAATGCGCCGAAGCAGGAGGCGCGCGTGCCGGTCAGCTCGAACGGCACCGCCGCGACCCTGCTTCCGAAACGTACGGTAAACAGGAGGTAGTCTATGCGGATTATTATCGCCGGCTGCGGAAAGCTGGGCAGCATGCTCGCAGGCAGTCTTGTAAATGAAAACCATGACGTGACGGTAATCGACCGCGACGAGGACGTGCTGGACCGTTTATCCGATTTAGACGTACTGCCGATAAAGGGCAACGCGGTCAGCGTAAGTACGCTTGAGGAAGCGGACATAAAGCACGCGGACGTGCTTATCGCCGTAACGATAAGCGACGAAAGCAACATGCTGTGCTGCACGATAGGCAAAAAGCTGGGCGCGAAGTACACAATCGCGCGCATCCGTGAGCCTGAGTACTTGAAAAACATGTCCTTCGTGACGCAGGAGCTTTCGATAAACTACGTCGCAAATCCGGAGCGCGCGACCGCGCGTGAAATCAGCCGCATGCTGCGTCTGCCCTTCGCGGTATCCGGCATAGAGACGTTCGTGCGCGGACTGGTTGAAATGGTTGAGGTGCGCGTGAATGGCGACGAGCCGTTTGTGGGCGCGCCGCTCTCCGAGGTATACAAGACGCAGAAGAATATGCCGCGCGTGCTGTTCTGCGGCATAAGCCGGGACGACGAAGCCCTGATCCCAAAGGGCGATTTCGTGGTAAAGGCGGGCGACAGCCTGTTCGTCACGGCGGACTACGCGACCATTACGGCGTTTTTCAAATACATAGGCAAAAACGCGAAGGCGGCAAAGGACGCGCTTATAATCGGCGGCAGCCGCATAGCGTATTATCTGTGCACGATTCTGAACGAATCGGGCGTGAAGACGAAGCTTATCGAATACAACGAAGAAAAAGCGCGCATACTCGACGAGACGCTCGAAAAGACCACGGTCATCTGCGGCGACGGAACCGATCAGGAGCTGCTTTTGAGCGAGGGCCTTAAGACGGCGGACGCGTTCGTCGCGCTGACTGACCGCGACGAAGAAAATCTGATGGCCGGACTCTACGCCGCGCACGCGGGCGACGCGCGCGTGATAGTCAAAAACAACCGCGTGAATTATTCGAACCTGCTCAGTACCTTCGGTATGGACAGCATAATAAGCCCCACTCAGATCGCCCGAAACATAATAGTCCGCGTCGTACGCGCGAGGGAAGCGGGAGAGGACAGCGGCGTCGAGCGCATGTACAAGATAATGGGCGGCCGCGCGGAGGCGCTGGAATTCATAGTGCCTGCGGGCGCCGCGTATGCGGGCATCCCGCTGGCCGAGCTGAATGTCGACGAAAGCTCGCTGATCGCGGTTATCGTGCGCGGAAACCGCGTCATCGTGCCTTTCGGCGCGGATACTGTAGAAGCCGGCGATCATGTGGTCGCTATAACCAGGCGCAGCGGCACGCTGAGCCTCGGAGATATACTTGAGATATGAACAAAAAGCTTGTATTCAATACCTTAGGCAGACTGCTTCTGCTGGAAGCGGTCATAATGCTGCCGCCGCTTTTCGTATCGCTTATATACGCTGACGGCTGCGCGTCGGCGTATTTAAAGACGATAGGGCTGCTTATAATCGTATCGCTCCCGATCGCGCGCTTCGTTAAGCCGGCGGATAAATCGATGTACACCCGTGAGGGCATGGCGATCGCGGGCCTTAGCTGGATATGCATATCCTTTATGGGCAGTCTTCCGCTCGTGTTCGCGCGCGTATGCGGGCTTGCAGACGCGTTTTTCGAGACGGCCAGCGGCTTTACCACGACCGGCGCCACTATATTCACGGACGTCGAGGTCCTGCCCGCAAGCATAAACTTCTGGCGCTGCTTCACGCACTGGTTCGGCGGCATGGGCGTGCTGGTGCTTACCACCGCGATAATGCCGTCCTCCGGCAATTCCGCGTCGCGGCTTGCGCGCGCGGAAAGCTCCGGACCGCAGTTTTCAAAGCTGGTGCCGAAGCTCGGCGACAACTCGAAGGTGCTGTATATCATATATGCCGCGCTTACGCTGATGCTCGCGATAGCGCTGAAAATCGCAGGCATGAGCACGTTTGAAAGCATCATCCACGCTTTGTCTACCGCAGGCACGGGCGGCTTTTCAAACAAGGGGCTTTCGATAGGGCATTACGACAGCGTTGCGATAGAAGTTATAATCAGCGTGTTCATGCTCCTGTTCGGCATAAGCTTCGCGGTGTATTTCAGACTCCTTGCGCGCGACTACAAAAGCGCGTTCAGAAACGAGGAGCTTTGGCTGTTCGGGGGCATCGCCGTAAGCTTTACGCTGCTTATCGCGCTCAACATATCCAAAATGTACGGCGGCTTTGCGGGCGGACTCAGAAATTCGTTTTTCCAGGTCAGCTCGATCGTTTCCACCACCGGTTATACCACGGCGGACTTCAATCTGTGGCCGACCTTTTCAAAGACGCTATTGTTTTTGCTTATGATAGTCGGTTCCTGCGCAGGCTCTACCGCGGGCGGTCTCAAGATGATAAGGCTGCTGCTGCTTGCAAAGCTCGCCGCGCGCGAAACGACCAAGGCGTTCAGCCCGCGCAAGGTGAAGGTAATAAAGCTGGACGGCAAGAGCGTGCCGGAGGAAATGCTGTCGCAGATCGCAATATTCTTTTTCGTGTACGCCGCGCTGGCGGTCGTAGGGATGATTACGCTGTCGCTTTCCGGCTGCGATCTTACTGAGGCGGTATCGGGCGCGGTCGCGTGCATTTCGAATATCGGACCTGCCTACGGCAGACTCGGCGCGTCGGGCAATTTCGCTTTCCTGAACTCGCCTGCGAAGATAATAATGTCGCTTATAATGCTGGCGGGACGTCTTGAATTCTATCCTCTGCTTATACTGCTCGTGCCCGCCGCGTGGAGAAAGAGCTGACGATGGGCTCAAGCCTGCTCAGAAAGCTGAACCTCATGAACGCGGGAGCGCCCGCGCCGCAGCCAAAGCGCGCCGCGCACGTGATGATCCGCGAGCACAGCTGCGCTGCGGAACCGCATTTGTTCGCGCTTAACCAGAACGCTCTGCTGCGCATGGGGCTGACAGGCGGACGTTTCGACATAAACAAGGCGGTGTTCATAGACACCGAGACCACGGGCTTAAGCGGCGGCGCGGGCACGGTCGCGTTTTTGGTGGGCTACGGCTACACGGATAAAGACAGATTTACTGTAAAGCAGCTGCTGATGCCGGATTACTCCGCAGAGCCGGAGATGCTCGAATATCTGTCCCGTGAGCTTTCACGCTTCGAAACGGCGGTGCACTTCAACGGACGGCGCTTCGATATGCCGCTTCTGCGCGAAAGGTGCATAATGAAGCGCCTGCCGGATATGACGGAGGGCATGGAGGAAATCGATCTTCTGTATCCCGCGCGCGCGGTGTGGAAGCTGCGCCTCGGCTCCTGCCGGCTGTCTTACCTCGAAAGCGCGGTGCTGGGACTGCCCGAGCGCGACGACATACCCGGCGGGGAAATACCCGCGCGCTATTTTGAAAGCGTACGGCGCGGGGACGTAAGTCTGCTGGAGGACGTGATACAGCACAACCGGCAGGATATCGTGACGCTCACGCTGCTTTTGTGCGCGCTCGAAAAGCTGTATACGCGCCCTGAGGACGCGCAGGAGCTTATAGACACGTATTCGCTCGGACGGGCGTTCGAGCGGCAGGGCGAACTGCGTACGGCGAAAGGCTTGTATCTGAAGGCGTCGCGTCCGCGTCCTGTGCGAAGTGCGCGCGATTTCAGAAACGAGCTTTACGCGGGCGAGGCGAACAGACGGCTGTTTTTGCTGTACCGCCGCGCGAAGGAGTACGAAAAATGCGAACAGACGCTGCTGTATATGATAAAGCGTGCGCAGGCGGGGCTGTGGCCGTATTTGGAGCTTTGCAAGCTCTACGAGCACAGGCTCAAAAGCTACGAGCGTGCGCTTGAGCAGTGCGATTATCTGATCTCACGCGCGCCGGCGCAGGACAGGGCGGAGCTGAACAGACGCAGACAGCGCATACAGGGCAAGCTCTTAAAAACCAAAAAGGAAAGCTGAAAGGAACGGATGGTAAATGTTTGAAAGCTTAAAGGGAAAACTCAAGTCGCGCAAGGCGTACGCCGCGCACGTAATGGGCAACAACGAGCTCGACAAGGCAAATCCCGAAAAAGCGCGCGAAAAGCACGAGGAGGCACTTAAATTGTATGCCGAGGCGTACGACGCCGGTGTACGCGACCCTCAGATACTCATGGCGTACGCAGTGCTGCTTATGCGCTTTGACGACTGCGAGAAGGCGCGCAATCTGCTGCTGGAATGCGAAAAAGCGCCGGATCTGGACGCCAAGAGCAGAAAGCAGCTGCGCGAAAACTACTCCGTGTGCATGTGGAAGCTCGGTAATCTCGACCGCGCCACGGAGCTTATGGAAAGCGCGGCGTCCTCCGGCAAGACCTCGCGGATATATACGACTCTGGGTTATTATTACATAGAAAAGGGCCGCGCGACGGGAGATTTTTCAAAGGCGGTCGAGTTCAACGCGGAGGCGCTGGAATATGACGACGAGGACGCGGGCATACTCGACAATCTGGGGCAGCAGCACTATTTCATGGGCGAGCCCGACAAGGCGTACGAGTATTTCTCAAAGGCATACGCCGCTAAACCGAATCAGGCGGCGACGCTGTACTATATCGCGAAAATAAATCTGGAACGGAAAAATTACGAAAAAGCGGAGGCGTTTATAGACAAGTGCATAGCGGAGGGCAATTTCTCCGCGCTCGCCACCGTAACCAAGGCGCAGGCGCAGGAGCTTAAAAACGAGATAATCAGGGCGAAGGGATAACGGCTTTCACGCTTGCAATCTGACAAGACTTAATGTATAATACATACATAACACAAACAAGGGGAGGCGCATATATGTACACGCCGCAGGAGCTCGCAATGCGCATAGCGCAGGTTCTGGACGCAAAGAAAGCTGAAAACGTTACCATACTCAAGGTGGATCACCTTACGTCGATAACCGACTACTTCGTGATCGTGACCGGACGCAGCGTACAGGCGGTGCACGCGCTGTACGAGGAAGTCTCGGACAAGCTGGCGGAGGAAGGCATAACCTACCGCAGAAACGACGGAGTAAGGGAATCGCGCTGGATAGTGCTGGATTATACGAGTGTGATAGTTCATATCTTCCATCCGGAGGAGCGCGAGCATTATAATATAGAAAGGCTGTGGGCGGACGGCACGAATCAGCTTGAGTTCGTTCCCGCAGATACGGAAAAATCCGAATGAAAATATTTGTTTCTTCCGATATGGAGGGCACCTGCGGCATAACCGCGTGGTGCGAGACCGAAAAGGGTCAGGACCTTTACGAGCATTTCAGAAAGCAGATGTCACGCGAGTGCGCCGCCGCGTGTGAAGGCGCGCTGAGCGCAGGCGCTGAGGACATACTGGTAAAGGACGCGCACGATTCCGCGCGCAACATAGACCCCTCGCTGCTGCCCGAGCAGGCGCGCATATTCCGCGGCTGGGGCAGACATCCGTTCTGCATGATGGCGGGACTGGACGATACGTTCGGCGGAGTTATGTTTACCGGCTACCATTCCGCAGCCGAGATGGACACGAACCCGCTCTCCCATACGATGGACACGCAGAACAATTACGTCAAGCTGAACGACGAACTGTGCCCGGAGCTTATGATAAACAGCCTGATCGCTTCCTATTGCGGAGTGCCGGTATACCTGCTCACGGGCGATAAAGGACTCTGCGACTGGATGAACGCGCACTGCCCGGGCACGACGACGGTGGCGGTAAACGAGGGACGCGGCGCGGGCTCGATATCGATCCATCCGGATAAGGCCGTGCGCCTGATACGCGAAAGCGCAGGAAAGTGCTTTGCAGCGGACCGGGAAAAGTGCATATTCCCGATGCCGAAATCCTTCAAGTGCGAGATAAGCTACAAGGAGCATTTCAAGGCGGAAAGCGCCAGCTGGTATCCCGGCTGCGTCAAGACCGGAGCGCGCACGGTGCGCTTTGAGAGCAAGGACTACATGGACGTACTGAAATTCATGCACTGGGTGCTGTAAAGACGGAACTATCAGGATACGCGCGTTCCGATCATAACCGAGCATGTTAGGCGGAACGGACGTCATACAATAAAAGCGCAGGCTGCTTCAGCCGCGCTTTTTGTTTTTTGAGGCCTGTATTTCCATCAGATCCTCGTCCTCGTCCGGGTCGAACATGGCTTCGTCCCGCGTAAGGCGCGACTTTGCGCTGCTTTCGCGTCTGGGCACGAGCGTTGAGGGTCTTCTGCTGAGCGTTCCGGCGTTATGTGAACGGCTGCCGCGGCGTTTTTCGGGTTCTAACAGGCTTTCGTCTATGATCATGCGCTTCTTTGCGAACATCCACCAGTGCGGCCGCCAGCGTATGACGTATATGATTATGTTGAGCGCGGTGCCGGCGATCATGAAAAACGCCAGCAAAGCCGGCCAGCTTGTGCTCAGCCAGTTCAGAAAGCCGCTGCCGGTGCCGCCGGAGAGCGTGCTTATCACGCTGTCCACTATGTACTGAAACCAGCTGAGCAGCCATTCCTCGGCTCTGCCTATGAACGATATCCCGCTACTCATCGCTTTCGCCTGCTTCAGAGGATTCGGACGCTTCCGCCGCGCTTACGTTCACAGTGACGGTGACCGAGCTGGTAGAGGTGTATTTGTAATCGTCAAGGCCGGTGAGCGGGACGCGCTTGGTATACATGGCGCTTATTCCGTTCGCGTCGTCCGGCAGCACAAGTGACAGACGCGTAAGCTCGTCCAGCAGCTCCTTATCCGCCGCGACCGTTACGCTTGCCGGCTCGCAGACTATGCTTTCTATCCTGTAGCCTTCGGCAAGGCTTATCTGCGCCGGATCGACGTATACGTCCAGCGCTTTCTTCGGGTATACGTCCAGCCTTACCAGACAGGTACTCACGTTATAGCCGTTGGAATTCGTGATTTTTATCAGGTTCGATTTAATCGTTTCGCCGTTCTGGTCGCGCAGATTGAGCGTAAAGGACTGCCTGTTCACGGCGGGGGAATACCTCGCGGCGTCGACGGTCACGGTTATGCCCGCCACGCTCTGGACTACGGAGGACGGCCCGGATACGTTTATCTGTATCGGGCTTAGCGCGGCGGTGTCCTCGCTGTACCAGTAAGTGCCGGTATCGCGGTTTATTATCTCCATCTGAGGCGTGAACACGCGCGAATCCAGACTTTCGACCGTTACGCTTATGCTTGCGGGGGACAGGCGCACGACCTCGCCGTAGGTGGATACCGCCGTAAGCGGTACGTCGTATTCGCCTGCCGAGCGTATACTGCTGTAATCAGGCGTGATCCTTATGTTGCGCGAGGTAAGCTTCGAATATTCGTTCTGCGGCACGCTGACCGTGACGTCTATGCTTTTTTGGTATATGCCGGCTATGTCGGTGGACACCGCCAGCTGCGAGGGCAGCGTGCTGCTTGCGGGAACGGTTACGGATAAGTTCTCTATCGTTTTTGTGCGCGTAAGAGAGGACACGTTCATCACGATGTACGTCCAGAGTATGACCGCGAGCACGAGACTTATAAGCTTTAGCCACAGTCTGCGCGTAAGCACCTTTAGCGTCCATTTCCATATGCGCGGCAGTGCGGCTTTAATGCGGGAGATGAGCGCCTTCAAAGCCTGCGCAAACGCTGAAGATTTGCCTGTCATGTATCTGCGCCTCCTCCGTCTTCGCTCGAAAGCAGCGCGCTCAGCCGCTTTAACGCGCCGGTATTCTGCGCCTCGAACAGCTCCGTCAGCATCTGAGTGAGAGATTTAATGTCGAGGTAGCGGTTTATGCGTCCCTCGCGCGCAACCGAGATAACGCCTGTTTCCTCGCTTACGACAAATGCTACCGCGTCGGTGGTTTCGGTTATGCCGATAGCGGCTCTGTGGCGCGTGCCGAGCTCCTTGGCTATGTCGGGATCGTTTGAAAGCTGCAGTATGCACGCGGCGGAGAGTATGCGCTTGTCTCTGATGATAGTGGCGCCGTCGTGCAGAGGGGTGTTGGGCTCGAATATGTTTTCGATAAGCTGCGCGGTGATGTCGGCGTTCAGCAGCGTGCCGGTGTCCGCGAACTCGCGCAGTCCCGTTTTGCGTTCGATAACTATAAGTGCGCCTATGCGCTTTCTGCTCATGCTGCTCATCGCCTGCACCAGCTCGCTGACCACCTTCGAGGAATCCTCGCTCTTACCGTGCGAGGACGAGGTGGAGGATATGAAATTCGAGCGTCCGAGCTGCTCCAGCGCGCGGCGCAGCTCCGGCTGAAACAGGACCACTGCGACCACTACGCCGGTATTCAGTACCTGCGTGAGCGCCCAGTGCACCACGTTCAGATTGAGTACATCGCTCAGCCACGTAAACACGATCAGCACGCCGACGCCCTTGACGACGGCGCTTGAACGCGTGCGCACGATAAGCAGGATAAGCTCGTATATAATGACTGCGGTAATGAATATGTCAAGGAAGTTGCGCCAGTCTGGCTGCGCGAAGAGATTGCCGTACAGCGTTTTGGCGGCGTTTTCAAGCGTATCCAGTATCCTCATTTCCGCGCTCCGTCCTTCCTGCTATTTCATATACCATTATAACAGAAAAGTCACCGAAATGAAACAGCTAATAAAAATTTTATACTGCGTTTTTTATCGGGCGGCGGAATGATTGATTATGCATGAATATACACTAAAAACTGCATATACTGAATATTAACACGGAAAAACAGTTAAATCCGCATAAATATACTTGACTTTATGCACCGTGGGTCATATAATCCAGCCGTCATCAAAATTGAAAGGCAAGGTATGTATCTATGAAACGGGTCTTACTTATGACGGCAGCTTTTTGTTTGGCGTTTTGCCTGTTTGCAAACGCCGCTTACGCGTGCACGCTGATTTACGTGGGCAGCGCCGTATCTGCGGACGGCAGCGTGATCTTCGGGCGCAGCGAGGACTATTCGAACAGCCAGAACAAGCTTTTTTATGTCGCCGAAGAAGGCAAGCACAAAGCAGGCGAGCTGTACAACGGCTGCTACGGCTTCAGCTGGACCTTCACCCATGACAGCTACGGCTACACCGCGTTCTCGGACGATAACGGCGCGGGCGTGGACAACGTATGCCCGGACTGCGGTCAGGATCACGCGCATACTCCTTACGAGGCGGCGGGCACAAACAGCATGGGCGTAACCATTACGGCGACTGAGACGATCAATGGCATGGAGGCGATCGAGGCGGCAGACCCGTATGAGGATCTGGGCATCGAAGAGGCGGAGATCGTTACCGTGATTCTGAGCGAAGCGGCAAGCGCGAGGCAGGGCGTCGAGCTGCTTGCATCGATATACGACGGCGCGGGCGCCAACGCGGGCAGCGGCATAATTATCGCCGACGCGCAGGAGGCTTGGTACATTGAAAACGTGTCGGGACACCAGTATATCGCACTGAAGCTTTCAGATACGCTGCTTATGACCCAGCCCAACATGGTGGTGATCGGTCTGGTGGATCTGGACGGCGAAAACGTGATCTGCTCGGAAAAGCTGATAAGCACGGCGCAGCAGGCGGGCAGCTTCGTGGGCGACGCCGAGCTTAATCAGATTAACTACGTGGCAAGCTACTGCGGCGGCACGCAGCCCAACGCGCGCATGGTGAACGCACAGGCTTATTTTGCTGACGTATGCGCAGTCAGCTGCAGCGCGGAAACGGACACCGCTTACGTACTGAGCAACGTGGACGCAAATGGCGGCATTACAGATGTGTACAACGGCTTTGAGGTCACCGAAAAGCTGTCCATCGAGGACGTGCAGAATTTTTATCACATATCCAACATCGGCTATCAGCGCAATCTCGAGGGGCATATCTTCCAGATTTCCGGCGAAGGCGCGACCGAAACGGTCGAGTGGGTCGCTATGAACGACAATGCGCTGGCGGTATACGTGCCGTACTATCCGATGCTGACCACAGACGTATACGAATGCTACAAGCTGAGCACGCCGGAGGCCGAATTTACGACTGAAGCGCCTGAAGTCGGCGCGTACTATCCGACCACTGTGAACAGGCGTGTGGACGGCCAGCGCGTCGCGGTAGAGGGCTATATGGTGATCCCGGAGAACTGGAAAGATTCCGTATACTGGACGAACGACGTAGTGAGCAATATCGTGCTCTACGGCGGTCTTGACGAAGCGACGGTGAACGCGGTATACGAAAAGGTATACGCCCTGCAGGCCGACGTGAACGCTGCGTTCTTTGCGCTTGATACAGCGGATCTGAGCGCCGAGGCGGCCACCTCCTGGAGCGCGGCTCAGGCCAAAGCAGTTCACGAGGCGATGATCGCCATAGCGAACGATCTGATAGGTTAAGCAAAAAGAATTCTTTAAAGACCGATTTAAGGCCGCCTGACGGCCTTTCCCCGAAAGCGGTTATTGCAGAAGCACAAAACCCAGATGGAGCTTTGGAGGGGTCGCAAGCCCCTCCAAAATTCATTCCGCAGGGCGGACTTTGCCGTTCCGAGGAGCAAAACCGCCAAACCCCTGCCGTTTCAGAACACACTCATTATACCCAAACAAGCAACCGCGGGCTTCAGCGAAGCGCACAAGCCCGAGGGGTGGCTTGGAGGGGCTTGCTCCTCCAACTTCATTCCGCAGCGGCGGCATGCACGGCGCGAGGACGCGATTTTTGCGAAGTCGAGCGAAGCGCAGCGAAGACGACCGGAGCAAATAATCGCTTCCTTACAATTTGAGGTTGATTTGCCATTGGCAAATCAATCCCGCCTTCGGCGGGACGCATCGGCTCAAATCTGCGATTTGAGGCGGTGCGCCTTGCGCCCGGAAATCCCCGCAGAGATTTCAGCAAAAATTGCAAAACCCGCCTCAGCCCATCCAAAACCTTCACGTCTTGCCGTCTAACAACTAATCACCAACGCAACCCCACCCGATTGAAATGAAGCGCAGCTTCATTTCAATCGCGCGGCTGCGTAAGCAGCCGCATTTTTACAGTATGAAGCGCGTAAGATCATTGGACTTTTCTGTGCCCTCGAGCTGCTTTTTGATGTATTCTGCATTTACGAGAACGTCGATTTCAGGCGCGTCTCCGCCGCCGGCGTTAAAAGCGATATCAGAAAGTATATGCTCGAGCACGGTGTGCAGCCTGCGCGCGCCTATGTTTTCGTTGTTCTCGTTGGTGGTAAACGCATAGTCAGCTATGAGCTCCAGAGCGCTGTCGTCGAACTCGAGATGCACGCTGTCCACGGCGAGCAGCGCCTTGTACTGCTTAATCAGCGCATTGTGGGGCTGCGTGAGTATGCGCTTGTAATCCTCGCGCGAAAGCGGCTTAAGATCAACGCGCACAGGGAAGCGTCCCTGCAGCTCAGGTATAAGGTCGCTTACCTTGCTTACGTGGAACGCGCCCGCCGCTATGAACAGTATGTGATCCGTGCGCACGGGGCCGTACTTGGTGCTTACCGTGCAGCCCTCCACTATGGGCAGTATGTCTCTCTGCACGCCCTCGCGGCTTACGTCGGGGCCGTGACCGGAGGAGCCCTTGCCCGCGACCTTGTCTATTTCGTCGATAAACACGATGCCGTCCTGCTCCACGCGGGTGATCGCGTCGGTGTACACCTTGTCCATGTCGATAAGCGTGTCCTCTTCCTCGGCGGTCAGTATCCTTCGCGCTTCGCTTACCGTGACCCGGCGCAGCTTGGTTTTTCTGGGCATAATGCCGCCCATCATGTCGTTTATGTTAAGGTCGGTACCGGGTATTTCCGCGCCTATCGTACGCTCCTCGACCTCGATTTCGACCAGCTCGTTTTCAAGCTTGCCCTCGGCGAGCATCGTGCGCAGATCCTCGCGCCTGACGGAGAGCTTTTCCTTCTCCTCGGCGGGAAGCTCGGGCTCCTTGCGTGTGTTTCCGAGTATTATGTCTATAGGATTTGTCTTTTTCTTTACCGGGTGCAGCATGAGCTCCACCAGGCGGTTGTTTGCAGCCTGCACCGCCATGTCGTGCACCTGCTCGGTCTGCTGCTCCTTAACCAGACGTATGCCGGCCTCGACGAGGTCGCGTATTATGGAATCCACGTCGCGTCCCACATATCCGACCTCTGTGAATTTCGTGGCCTCGACCTTCACGAAGGGCGCGTCCACGAGCTTTGCCAGCCGGCGCGCGATCTCCGTTTTGCCAACGCCGGTGGGGCCGACCATGAGTATGTTCTTGGGCGTGACCTCTTCACGTATGTCCTCGGGCAGCTGCATACGGCGGTAACGGTTTCTAAGCGCGACCGCTACGGCCTTTTTGGCGTCGTCCTGACCTACGATGTACTTGTCCAGCTCTTTGACTGTCTGCGCGGGCGTCAATCTGTTCATCATACCACCTCGACGATTATATGGTCGTTAGTGAAAACGCAGATGGAGGCGGCGATGTGCAACGCCTTGTCGGCGATTTCGGGAGCAGTGAGAGGCGTGTTTTCGACCAGCGCGCGCGCAGCGGCCAGAGCGTAATTCCCTCCGGAGCCGATCGCGAGCACGCCCTCGTCGGGCAGGATCACCTCGCCTGTGCCGGATATGAGCAGCAGCGTGTCCTTGTCCGCTGCGATAAGCAGCGCCTCGAGCGAGCGCGCTTCCCGGTTCATGCGCCAGCCCTGCGCGAGCTCGACGGCTGCTTTTTCGAGATTGCCTGAATACTGCGTAAGGCTCGCTTCGAATTTTTCGCTCAGCGCGAACGCGTCCGACACGCTGCCCGCGAAGCCTATCACGACGTTTCCGTTGTATATGCGCCGCACCTTGCGGGCTGTGTTTTTCATTATTACGTTTTCGCCCATCGTCACCTGCCCGTCTCCCGCGATGGCGGTAACGCCGTCGCGTTTGACTGCGCAGATCGTGGTTCCCCTGAATTCAGTCATTTGGACCTCCGTGTTTAAATAAGCTGTTGGGTTTGTATTATGTTTTCAAGCTCGCTCAGCGAGCGTTTTGCGGTTTGTTCGTAACGTTCCTTTTTGCTGCGGATACGGCTTTCAAGCGGCGGCAGAAGCCCGAAGTTTGCGTTCATGGGCTGAAAATCGGAGACAGGCGTCATCACATGACTTGCCAGCGCGCCCAGCAGCGTTTTGTTTCCGAAATCCGGTTCGGGCTTCCCCTTCAGGCGCCGCGCCAGCGCGACGCCGGAGGTGAGACCGCTCGCTGCGGATTCCATATAGCCCTCGACGCCCGTCATCTGTCCCGCGAAGCGGAACAGCGGCCGTCCCTTTACCTGATAATTTGCGCCGAGCACGTCCGGGCTGTTGAGATATGTATTTCTGTGCATCACGCCGTAGCGCGCGAATTCGGCGTTTTCAAGCCCGGGTATCATGGAAAACACGCGCTTCTGCTCGCCGAATTTGAGGCGCGTCTGAAAGCCCACGATATTGTACAGGCTTCCGCTCAGGTTATCGCGCCGCAGCTGCACTACCGCGTAGGGGCGCTTGCCTGTGTGCGGATCGACGAGCCCGACAGGCTTTAAAGGGCCGTAGGCGAGCGTCTGACGCCCGCGGGATGCGAGTATTTCGACGGCGATGCAGCCCTCGAATACCGCGTTTTTGTCGAAATCGTGCACCTCTGCGGTCTCCGCCGATACGAGCGCGTCGTAAAACGCGTTGTACTCGTCTTCGCTCATAGGGCAGTTCAGGTAATCGCCTTCGCCCTTGTCGTAGCGCGACGCGGCGAAAATCCTGCTCATATCCAGCGAATCGCGCGTGACTATGGGCGCTTCTGCGTCGAAAAAATGCAGGGCGGAAAAGCCGGGCAGTTCCTTTATGCGCGACGAGAGCGCCTCGTGCGTGAGCGGCCCTGTGGCGATTATCACGGGCTCGTCAGGTATTTCGTCGACTCTTTCCCGCTTTATTTCGATCAGAGGGTGAGCGCTCAGCATTTTGGTGACATAATCCGAAAATACGTCTCTGTCCACAGCGAGCGCGCCGCCTGCGGGTATTCGGGCGGCGTCCGCCGCTTCGAGTATCAGGCTGCCGAACAAACGCATCTCCGCCTTCAGAAGCCCGGACGCGTTGGAGAGATAATCCGCTTTCAGTGAGTTTGAGCATACCAATTCGGCAAAGCCGCTTTTTTGATGCGCGGGGGAATAGCAAAACGGCTTCATTTCGTAAAGCTCAACGCGTATACCGCGCTTTGCGAGCTGCCAGGCGGCTTCGCTGCCGGCAAGCCCCGCGCCTATCACGCGTACGGTATCAGCCATTATCCTCGTCTCCGCCGCCCGCTTCGACGCGCGTGCGGCAGGCGTCGTTCGTGCACTGATGGAACCTTATTCCGTTTTTGCCGAATTTAAGCACCATGCTACCGCCGCAAACGGGACATTTATCGGTGACGGGCATGTCCCAGGATACGAAATCGCATTCCGGATACTTTTCGCAGCCGTAGAACTTTCTGCCCTTCTTGTTTATGCGTTCTATAAGCCGCGCTCCGCATTTCGGGCAGGGCGCTTCGATGTAGGTGAGCAGCGCCTGTGTATAGCGGCACTCCGGGAAGCGCGGACAGGCGAGGAAGCGGCCGTAGCGTCCGCGCTTGTAGACGAGCATGCTGCCGCAGTTGGGGCAGGGCACGTCTGAGACCTCGTCCTCGATTTTCACCTTTTCAAGCGTGGCTTCGGCAGCCTCCAGCTCCTTTTCGAACGGGCCGTAGAATTCCTTTATAACGCCGTGCCAATCGAGCTTGCCTGCCTCTATGTCGTCCAGGCGCGTCTCCATGTCGGCGGTAAACTGCTTGTCCACTATATCAGGGAAGGAGCGGGTCATAACGTCGGTTACCACGCTGCCCAGCTCGGTCGGATACAGGCGCTTGTTTTCCCGCGCGACATAGCCGCGCTGGAGTATCGTCGAGATCGTGGGCGCGTAAGTGGACGGCCTGCCAATGCCATTTTCCTCCAGCGCCCGTACCAGCGACGCCTCGGTGTAGCGGGCGGGAGGCTGAGTGAAGCGCTGCGAGGGGGTCATTTCGGTAAGCTTTATCTGTTCGCCCTCCGTGATTTTCGGTATGCTGCTGTCCGCCTCGTCTTCGCTGTCGTCACGGCCCTCCTCGTAGACCGCGGCGAAGCCCGCGAAGCGCTGCTTCTGGCTCGTGTGGCGGAAGCGTATGCCGTCCGCCTCGAGGTCGGCCTGCAGCGTATCGAATACCTGCGGGGTCATCTGACTGGCGATGAAGCGCGCGTAAATCAGCTTGTAGAGCTTAAACTGGTCGTTCGTGAGGGAGGACTTGACCGCGTCCGGAGTCAGAGTCATGTCGGTCGGGCGTATCGCCTCGTGCGCGTCCTGCGCGCCGGAACGGGTTCTGTACACGTTCGGGCTTTCGGGCAGGTATTCGGGCGCGTATTTTTCCGCGATCAGCGTGCGCGCAGCCGACAGCGCCTCGTCGGATATGCGCACGGAGTCCGTTCTGATATACGAAATGAGACCTATCGCGCCCACGCCCTGCACGTCCACGCCCTCGTAAAGCTGCTGGGCGATCTGCATGGTTTTCGAGGCGGTGAAATTCAGCTTGCGGGACGCCTCCTGCTGCAGGGAGGACGTGGTAAACGGCGCGGCGGGATATTTTTTGCGTTCGCCGCGCGTCACGCTCACGGCGGTAAAGCTCAGGCCCTTGCACCTGTCGGTTATGCCGCGCGCGTCCGCTTCGCTTTTAAGCTCCGTTTTTTCGCCGTTCAGGCCGTAAAAGCGGGCGTGGAACGACGATTTGCCCTTGAAGGAAGCGTCTATCAGCCAGTATTCCTCGGGCGTGAATTCGTTTATCTCCTGCTCGCGCTCGCAGACCATAGCGGTCGCGACGCTCTGCACGCGTCCTGCGGAGAGGCCCTTTCTTACCTTTATCCAAAGCAGGGGGCTAATCTTGTAGCCCACGAGCCTGTCCAGCACGCGCCGCGCCTGCTGCGCGTCCACGAGCCTTAGGTTTATTTCGCGCGGTGCCTTGACCGCCGCCTTGACCGCGCCTTTGGTTATTTCGTTGAACTCGATGCGGCATTTCTCCGCGGGATCGATGCCCAGCATTTCGGCAAGATGCCACGAGATCGCCTCGCCCTCGCGGTCAGGGTCTGTCGCGAGCAGTATGCGTCCCGCTGCTTTGGCGTCCTTGCGTATGGCGGATATGATGTCGCCGCGTCCGCGTATAGTGATGTACTTGGGCTCGAAATCCTTGTCCGTATCGACGCCCAGCTGACTTTTGGGCAGATCCCGCACGTGCCCCTGCGAGGCGATCACGGTGTATCTGCTGCCCAGATATTTGCCTATCGTATGCGCCTTTGCGGGCGACTCGACTATTACCAGTGTGTTTGAACTCATTTGTTTCCTCCGTTGTCAGGATAAACGGTACAGGTTTCCCGGCAGCTTTATTATTATTCCCCTTAATTCGAGCATTGTCAAGTATGAATTCAGCTCCGAAACCGAAAATCCCGTAAGATTTACGATTTCGTCGAACGTGTGCGCCTCGTTTTTGAGCGACTCGAATACCTTGGCTTCGCCGGCGTCGAGCTCGGGCGGCTTTTTGCGGCCTGGCTTTTTCACGGGCCGCTCGCCCCATTTGAGCGATTCGAGTATGTCGTAGGGCGACAAAGCGCAGTACGCGCCGCTCTGGATCAGGTGGTTCGGCCCCTCGGCCAGCGGATTGTATATGGAGCCGGGTATCGCGAAGACCTCACGCCCTTCCTCAAGGGCGAGATTCGCGGTGATCAGAGAGCCGCTTTTCCGGTCGCCCTCCACCACGAGCACGCCCGCGCTCAAGCCTGCGATTATGCGGTTTCTTTGCGGGAACGAATAGCGCGAGGGCGGAGACCCGGGCGGCAGCTCGCTGATCAGCGCGCCGCCGTTATCGATTATGCGCCCGGCGAGGTGCGCGTTCTCGGGCGGATATACCGTATCCAGCCCGTTCCCCATGACCGCGAAGGTCACGCCGCCTGCGTCGAGACACGCAGTGTGCGCGCAGGTGTCTATGCCGCGCGCAAGCCCGCTGATTATCACCGCGCCGTTTTCGGCAAGCGCTTTACTGAATTCCGAAGCGGATTTTTTCCCGTCGTAGGTCGCCCTGCGCGTTCCGACGATCGCAAACAGCTTTTCGCGCGCAAGGCTCGCATTGCCCTTTATAAACAGCGTGACGGGCGGATCGGAGATGTGCTCGAGCTCCGCAGGGTAGCTTTCGCTGAGGCGCGTGACGGCGCTTATGCCGAGCCTGCCTAACTCGTCCATAAGCTTGTCCGCGCCGCCCTCGCTTACGGAGGCGAGCAGCTCCCTGTACTGCGCTTCGTCGAACAGGTGCCTGAACTCGGCGGGGGCAGCGTATACGTTTTCCGCGTCCTCCGCCTCGGTGAGTATCCTGTAAAACCTGCGCGCGGTCATGCCCTTGAGCGCGCTGAGCCATATCCAGTAGCGTTCGCTGTCAGTGTAATCCATAGTAGCGCCGTTATCCGCCTTTCCAAGAATATTATTGCACGAATGCGCAGGTTCGTCAAGTGGAAAGTTTTCTTAATAACGCGCGTATAAAGCTAAACAATTTTTGTTCATTTGTCAATGATGTGAGACCGAATTTACTGGACCACAGCAGCACTGGCAGAGCCATCCCCCGAGGAGCCGAAGGGAGGGGCGGAGCCCCGACCGAAGGCTCCTCGGGCGCGCGGATCAAATGACCGTCGTCAGC
>JAFYFC010000031.1 GCA_017543905.1 Clostridia bacterium | reverse complement strand
GACGGTGACGAAGAGCGTAAGTTCGGATGCGGCAGCAGATCATACTAAGAAGTTCAGCTTCACGATACAGCTGAGCGACACAGAGATCAACAAGACGTACGACGGAGTCGAGTTCACAGGTGGCGCAGCGACGATCGAGCTGGCGGATACGGAGAGCATAACGATCACCGGTCTTCCGACAGGAGTCACGTACACGGTAACCGAGACAGCGGAAAGCGCAGAAGGGTTCACGACGACGTATACCGGCGAGACGGGCACGATCAGCAAGACGGCGAGCACGGCGGCGTTCACGAACACGCGCAAGCTTTCCGGGCTTACCGTTACCAAGGCTGTCGAAGGCAACATGGGCGACAGAGATAAGAACTTCTCATTTACCGTCACGCTGGATGACACTACAATTAACGGGAAATACGGAGGTATCGAGTTTACAAACGGCGTAGCGGAGTTTACACTACATCACGATCAGTCCGTCAAGATAAGCGATCTGCCCAGCAGTATAGGCGTAACAATAACCGAAGCCAAGACCGACGCTTCCAGCTATATGACGAAGGTTAAGAAGGTGGCCGGCGAAGAAACAGAGGTTCTGGTAAACTTCCCCACTGTGGCAGAGGACGAAGAGTACAGCAGCACCGAAGCCGTAACCTGCACCTTCACACTGCCCGAGGATGACACGGAAGTCACTTATACGAACGTATGGGATATTCCCGTGCCGACCGGCGTGAATGTGGACGAGGTTCCCTACACTGTGATGTTGGCGCTCAGCCTGGCGCTGCTGGCGGTCATGGCGCTGCGCAGGCGCAAGGAAAGAGAGGAATAACCAGATGAGCCAAGAGTTATTCCGCAGGGATCAGGAAGAGAAGATCTCTGAATGGCTCAAACAGGTGAAGTTCCGCAAGTGTATCTTCGGGGGCGTGAGCGAAAGCGACGTCTGGAAGAAGATAAGCGAGCTGAACGATATGTACAGGGAAGCCCTTTTCGCTGAGAGGATTCGTAATGAAGCCCTCAGCGAAGGGGAGAACCCCGACAAAGAACAGCAGTTGTAAGACTGCACAGCACGCAAGTAAGCCTCTTTACGACGAAAGGTACGCTTAAAACGCATAACGCCTGGGCGGAATGCAGATTAAGCGGCGCGCACGGCACACGCCTTCCGGGCGCTGCGCAAAACGCGGCATCGAGAAGCGCGCCCCTTTCAGAGTAACAGCATATTTCAGGTTTACCTGCGGTCTGAACAGCCTAAGCTGCGTTCCGAGTTGCGCAGCCGAATGAAAGGAAGGGGGTAATTGCATAACAGATACACCTGTCCGCATCGAGGACGTAATCACGCGCAGACGCAACCGGGTGCTTAACCGCGCCGAGCTGGTACGTCTCCTGCTCCGGATTGCGGTAATCGCAGGCGTGCTGGTGCTGATACTCAGCTTTTGCTTCACGTTCAGGCAGGCGAAGGGACAGGACATGTTCCCCGCCGTAAAGGATGGAGACCTGTGCGTGATCTTCCGCAGGCAGCTGATGAGTCTGCTGGGCGAGAAATTCTCTCCCGACGACGTAATCAGCTACACCGTAAACGGAGAACGCCATACCGGCAGAGTTATCGCCGTCGCGGGCGACAGAGTAGAGATCGATTCCCGCGGCAACTTAAAGGTAAACGGCGTGGCCAAGGGCGGAGAGATACTTTACCCTACCTACACGCGGGGCGATCTGATAAATATCACCACGGTAAGCAGCAACAGCGTGTTTGTACTGGGTGATTACCGGACGCAGGCTGAGGATTCCCGCGATTTCGGACCGATACCGCTTGACGATATCGAAGGCAAGGTGATTACTATCCTAAGAAGGCGAGGGCTGTAGGCTCTTAAGCGAAAAAGCCCGCCCCCGCGCAATTCGGACACTCGCACCTGCGCGCAAGCGCCGCAACACTGCTTAATCGCCGCGCGGCGATTAAGCGCCCAACACAGACTACTCACCTGATCAGGGAGTAAATAAAAAAAGAGAGGTAAACCATGAAGAGATTTCTTGCAACCATGATCGCGATCATGATGCTGCTCGTGAGCGTAGCGGCATTAGCCGAAGAGGGCGGCACCGAGGGCACCACCGAAGGCGAAACCACCACCACCGGCGTGAACATTCTCGTAGACCAGGACGTACCCGTGGCAGCTACCGATTCCGAAAGCTTCACTCTGACCAAGACCTACACTGTTAAAGGCGTGACCGGCGTAAATCCTGCCGATACGATTAGCTTTGAAGTAGGCAAAGCGGCCAGAACCAAGTCTTCCGCCAACTTTACCGCAGACGATAACACCGAAGGCAAGTACGCAGTGACCATCGCTGACGTCGATGTAGCAGAAGGCGCTAAGGAAGTCGACTTCACCGTAAAACTGCCCGTATACGACCTGCCCGGCGTGTACAGCTACACTATCAACGAAGTTGACACCAACGCAGCCGGTGTTACCTACATCGCTGATACCCTTTATCTGAACGTAACCATCGTAACCAATCAGAAAACCAGTGCTTTGGAGATTGCAGGTATCGCCGTGCATAAGGCCACTGAGGACGGAGAGAAGATCGACGATTTCGAAAACACTTACACCGCCGGCAGCCTCACGATCGACAAGACCGTCACCGGTAACATGGGCGACCGTACCCTGGACTTCGAATTCACCGTAACCTTCACCGCCGGCACGACCGGTGATGAGCAGGATGAAGTTAAGGCGCCCATCACCGTAACTTATCCCGATGGACAGGAAGCGTTAGCAACCCCCGCCACTGACGTTGCAGTAACCGACTGGACAGACGGCGTAGCTACCAAAACCTTCACTCTGAAGCACGGCCAGTCCGTAACCTTCAACAACATCCCCAGCGGCGTATCCTATGTCGTTGCAGAAACCAACCCGAACACCGCAGATAACGGCTACAACTACACCGTTACTCCCAAGGGCGACACGGGCGATATCACCGATAGCGCTGAGACCGCTTCCTTCACGAACGACTGGGACGAGACTCCCGATACCGGTATCGAGCTTGAGACTCTGCCCTTCGCGCTGCTGATGGCCGCTGCGTTCGCCGGCATGATGACGCTGGTCGTTCGCCGCCGCAAGCAGGAGAACTAACAGGCATTCACAACGCGTGACCTGAGCTCAAAACGAGGGTCTACGCAAGGTCCTCAAAGGGGAGCCGCGCAGGCGGCTCCCCGGGAGGACGCATATGACCATTGTAAAAGGAGCGAAATCTGCGTATGGAAAGAACGGCAATCAGGACAATGAACGCCATGGTGACAGCGCTTGTCGCCGTAGGTCTGCTAATTGTCTTTTTGTACGCAGGCTTCGCGCTGTGGGACAATCATCAGATATACCATTCCGCGGACGCGGTGCTTGACGAGATGAAGGAAATCAAGGCGCGCATGGCGGCGCAGGCTAAGGCAGACGAGGAGGAGGCAGCGCTTCTGCTCGCACAGGCGCAGGCGGAGGCCGCCGCGCAGGTAAAGGCGGATGCGGAAAAGGCGAAAGAGCAGGCGAGGGCGCTCAGAGCGGCATCCTACTCGCCCTACGGCGCACCGTTTGAAGAGCTGAAGGCCATAAACGACGACGTGGTCGGCTGGATAACGGTGCCGAACACCGGCATAGACTATCCGGTGGTGCAGGGCGAAACGAACAGCACCTATATAAACAAAGACGTGTATAAGAAATTCGCAATGGCGGGCAGCATATTCCTTGACAGCCGGAACGAAGACGATTTCGTTGATGTTTATAATCTGCTGTACGGACACAACATGAGCAAGCACCGCATGTTCAGCGACGTGAACCTGTTCAAGGATCAGGCGTTCTTTGAGGCAAATCAGACGGCGGAATTGTACCTGCAGGACAAAAAGCATACGCTTATGTCGATATCCTGCTTTCTGGTAAGAGCATCCGACTGGGCACTGTTTTACCCGGAGCACTGGGAGGATTTAAGCGCGGAGGATATACTTAAGTACGCCGTCGACAGAGCGATGTACGTAAGCCAGACCGGTCTTGACGCGCTTAAGCAGCAGCTTGAAGCCGGCGAGCAGCCCAGATTCCTGGCGCTGAGCACCTGCTCGGAGGAGTTCACCGACGCGCGCACGATACTGCTTATGCTGATACTGCCATAAGCGCACTGCAAAACTCAGACTAACACACAAACATAATTATAGCTCAGTGGGAGGTTCGTGATGACTATGTTTAAAGTCAGGAATACAATACTTGCGGCGCTTCTGATACTTGCGCCTATCGTCGTGCCGATGTATGCCGAGGAAGGGGAGACTGCCGAGGCCGCAGTTGAGGCAACCGTGCAGGTTCGCGTAAACATAGCCGGTATAGAGCCCAAGGTGCCGGAGAAGTACAAGATAATACTCACGCCCGACAGTGAAGAGTTCCCGATGCCCGAGGAAGGCAAGGGCGGAACGTACACGCTGACGATCACAGGCAAGGGGACGGACACCTTCCCCGGCTTCAAGTTCGACAACGTAGGCTTTTACACCTACACGGTCGCGCAGCAGAAGGGCAACCATCCCGACGCCATAAGCTACGACAAAACCGTTTACAAGCTCAAAATCACCGTTTACAGAGAGAACGACGCCTTGCAGACGGCGGTCGCGATCCACGCGAACGAAAACGAAGAAAAAACCGACAACATGGTATTTCTGAACAGATACGACACGACAGAGATTATCGATCCGCCGACGCCTTTGGGCTTTGGGTCGTTTATAAACGTGGGCGACTGCCTCGAGTAAAGCGCGGCAATTTTCACGGCAAAAGGCCCGAGGGCCTGCCTGACACTGCAAACCGAAGAGGCTTGACGTCCGAAAACAGGGGGATAACAGTATGAAGAAGCTGATTGCGCTGCTGATTGTGGCCGCGCTGGCAATGACGGCGGCGGTTTTCGCCGAGGAAACCGACATCGAAATGGACCTTGACCATCTGGTCGTTGGCAATCCGACGCCAATGCGCGGCGAGTTCTTTACCGAGATGTGGGGCAACTCGACCAGCGATATAGACGTAAGATCGCTCGTGCACGGCTACGATATCGTAATGTGGAACGCCGATTACGGCGCGTTCATACCGGACGAATCGGTCGTGGCGGAAATCGAATACCTGAACGACGAAAACGCCAACCGCAGCTTCCACATCACGCTGGCCGACGATCTGTACTGGTCGGACGGCTCGAAGATAACGGCGTGGGATTACGCGTTTTCTTACCTGCTGAGCATAGCTCCGGAGGTGGTGGACGCAGGCGGCAAGCCCATCAGGCGCGAGCATCTGCTGGGATACGACGCGTATCTGAACGGAGAAGTGAATTATCTTGCGGGAGTGCAGGTATTCGCGGACGACGAACTATACATAACGCTGGATCACAGATATCTGCCGTTTTTCTATGAGCTGGGCCTTATAATGTGTAACCCCTACCCGATCAGCGTGATCGCTCCGGGCGTAGAGGTGCGCGACGACGGCGACGGCGTATATCTGGCCAATATCGACGAAAGAATAGAGGAACCGCTGTTCACGGGCGAGCTGCTCAAGCAGACGGTGCTCGATCCGGTCAACGGCTATATGTCTCATCCCTCGCTCACGTGCGGACCGTACAAGGTGATCTCCTGGGACGGCGTTACCGTGGAGCTGGAAATAAACCCCTTCTTCAAGGGCGACCATAAGGGCGATATGCCGCTTATTCAGTATCTTACGTATACACTGGCGGAAAACGACACCATGATCGAAAAGCTCAGAAACAATGAGTTTGGGCTGCTCAACAAGGTGCTTAAGTTGGACTCTGTGGAGGCGGGCATCGAGCTGCAGACGGAAGACGCGTTCAGCATGACGAACTATCTGCGCACGGGCATGAGCTATATCAGCTTTATCTGTGAGCATCCGACGGTTGCGGAAGAGGAAGTCAGACAGGCGATCGCGTGGTGCCTCGACAGAGACGCCCTCATAGCCGAATACACCGGCGACAACGGTCTGAGAGTAGACGGCTACTACGGACTGGGCCAGTGGATGTACCGCGTGGTTATGGGCGTAGACACGCCGCCGGTACAGGAGCCTGAGGACAAAACCGACACGAAGGCCATGGCGGAATACGAGGAAGAGCTTAAAAAGTGGGAAGAGCTGAGCCTTGACAATCTGGTGCCCTACACCGTGGATACGGACAAGGCGAGCGAGCTGCTCGATAAAGCCGGCTGGACGCTGAACGAGGACGGCGTGCGTGAGAAGGAGATAGACGACGAGGTCATAACGCTGGATCTGAAGCTCATCTATCCCGAAGGAAACAGCACCAACGAGCTGTTTGAGAAATACTTTATACCAAACCTCGAAAGCGTCGGAATCAAGCTGAGCATGGAAGCTGTGCCGATGAACGAGCTGCTGAGCCGCTATTACAAGCAGGGCGAACGCGACATGGACATGATCTATATGGCCAGCAACTTCGATATCGTATTCGACCCCTCCGTCAACTTTATCGTGGACGAGGAAGGCAATCCCAACTGGGCGTATACGAACGATACGGACGAAGAGCTGTACCGTCTGGCGCTGGACATGACGCACACGGAGCCCGGCGCGGCGCTGGAGTATATGCAGAAGTGGATAAAGTTCCAGGAGCGCTTTAACACCACCCTGCCCATGCTGCCGGTCTACGGAAACGTATACTTCGATTTCTATACCTCGATGCTGCAGGAATACTATGTCGAAGCCAACGTGACTTGGGGCCAGGCGATAATCGGCGCATTCCTGGGCGAGCCTCTGGAAGAAGCTGAGGACGAGGGCGAAGAAGAATTTATAGGCTAAGACATCTGTAAACAACAAGCATACCAAACGGGCGCACACCAGCGGGTGAGCGCCCGTTTTCATATCTGACCAAGAATACCCATCGCGCCGCGCCAATGCGCATAAGGTGTTATTGAAGGCATTTACGCGCCTGCGGAACGCGCCGGCAAGGAGGAGAGGCATTATTAGACGGTTCAAATAATCTATATTACCAATCGGCAACCCACGGGCTTCAGCGAAGCGCATAAGTCCGCAAGGGAGGCGTTGAGGGGCTCGGTCACGGTTCGGCTCTGACAGTCCACAGGACTGTCATTCACTACCGAACCGTGCATCGCGCCACTCAAGGGGAAGCCATTGCGGGGTGCGCTCTCATCCTACTGCAAAACTTACCGCAAGCCTGCCGTTTCAGAGCATAATCATTATACCCAAACAGCAACCCCCCGGGCTTCAGCGAAGCGCACAAGCCCGCAAGGGGTGGTTTGGAGGGGCTTCCCCCTTCAACTTCATTCCGCGGCGGCGACAAGGCGCTTTGTCTCAAATTCTATTTGAGCCAAAGCGTCCCGCATAGCGGGATCAACTTGCCAGCAGGCAAGTTGACCTCGTACGGCGCGAGGATGCGATTTTTGCGTCGGGAGCGGAGCGCAGCGAAGACGACCGGAGCAAATAATCGCTTCCTTACGCCTTTTGCGCCCGGAAAACATCGCAGAGTTTTCAGCAAAAGGCGCAAACCTGCTTCAGCCCATCCAAAAGCCGAACGTTTTATCCAAGTACCTCAATCAGCTACAGAAAACCCCACCCGATTGAAATGAAGCGAAGCTTCATTTCAATCGATAGGCTGCGCAAGCAACCGTTTTTAGTATCCCCATGCCTTCAGCTCCGGATGCACCGTCCACGCCGGGGTGGGTGCGGGGGTCACGCCGGGTTCGGGAGTGGGGTCTACCCAGTCCTCGGGCACGAGCGGCACGTAATACTTTTCGGGCGCTTCGGGATCGGTCGGGTCGTATTTCTGGCTGATCAGCTCCGGCGGGCGCAGGGACTCCAGCAGCTCCGCGTCGGTTTCGCCGCTCGTTATCACGTGTATGGGCGTGTTCTCGGGACAGTTGCTGTATATCCAGTACGCCGCGCCCGCGGGCAGCCTTACGCAGCCGGAGGACACGTTTTTGCCTAAATTGTTGTAATAACGCACCTTGAGCTGGTTTACCTGCGGCTTATAATAGCAGGGGGAGTGCATCAAAAACGGCCCGGAGATGCGGCAGGCGTACTGCGCGTACGTGCCGTTGCCCATTTCCTTCCAGCGGTATTTGTCTCCCATGCGGTACCAGCCGTCCTCCACCTTGTCGCGTTCGCCTGAGGAGCAGATAAACTGCCGGACGATGCGCGTGTAGTAGCCGTCCTGGTCCAGCGTGTAAACGGTGACCACCTGCTTGCTCTTGTCGATCTCTATTTCGTAGGGATATTTGAGCTTGACAGGCTTGGGCGTGGGCGTGGGCACAGGGGTGGGCGTCGGCACGGGAGTCGGCGTGGGCTCAGGCGTCGGCGTGGGTACGGGAGTCGGCGCCGGAGTGGGCGTGGGCTCGGCGGCAGCAAGACTTGCGACAGGCGCTAAGGTGCTTTCGGAGTACGTATTTTCAGGCGCCGTATCGGTCTGAGAATTCTCTGCCTGCGCGGAGGTGCCGCTTTGCAGGTCGGTATCGTTCCTGTTAAGGCTCGACATGACAAGCCAGCCCACCGCGCACACAAGCAGCGCGGAAAGCGCGATAATGGATCCGGTGTACAGCATGCGCTTGCGTTTTTCGCGTTTTAGCCTTGCGGCGCGCGCGGCCTGTCTGCTTTTGGACGCGCTGTTTTTAGGTTTTGTAGGTTTTCTGCTGTCCATGTATTCCTCGTGGTTTATCGTTTTAAAACTCTGTATTCTGCGTAAATTGACCTGTTTCGGTTTTCGCCGTGCGGTGAACGCCTTTTTCCGCACAGTGCCAACCACCCATTTTATATATTACAATTATATTCAGGCGGCGCGATATTTTCAATTGATGAGAAGTTAATATTGATTAAGATTTATTAAGAAATCCCTGATTAATTCGGCGGCACATCCGGCGGCGCCTTTTCCGCCATCTGCTTCTTGCAAATTTTTTGATTTACCTCCAGTAAACCTTCAGAATTTGCAATCGTATCTGACGAAAAATCCACTCGCCGGCTGACTACCTCATTTTATCTGTGCTTCCTATATCATTCGTTTTCGAACCTCAGCGTGAGCTTCTGGCCGTCGGTGCTGATCACCGCTCCGGGGAATACCTCCTCGACCTCCTGCGCGTATTCCTCCGGGTGCGGGTTCGCGGGCGAAAAGTGCGTGAACCACAGCCGTTTTGCGTGCGCCTCGCGCGCCAGGCGCGCCGATTCGTTCATGGTGGAATGGTGCGTGAGCAAGGCGCGTTCGTCCTTTTCGCTGCCGCCGAACATACCCTCAAGTATCATGAGATCGGCTTCTTGTCCCTGCGTTATCGCCTCGGGCAGCGGGCGCGTGTCGGTGGAATACACGAGCCTCAGCCCCCGTCTGGGCGCGCCCAATACCTGCGCGGGCGTAAAGCCCTGCACGCTTTCGCCGTTTTGGAGCCTGCCCCACAATTGCAGAGGCACGCCGGCCGCGCGTGCCTTTTCCACGTCGAACTTGCCGGGTCTGGGCAGATTGAAGGCGTAGGAGAGGCAGGGCATGCCGTGATCGGCTTCAAACGCCGTGACCTGCAGTCCCGACGCCTCGAACTCCGCCTTGCCGCTTATCTCGTGGCAGTTTATCCCGTAGGGCAATTCCGGCACTATCACGCTTAGCGCGTTCACCACGCGCGCAAGGCCGGGCGGGCCGTACATGTCCAGGGGCATGCGCCTGTCCTCGTTGCCCAGCGTAAGCAAAAGCCCCGGCAGCCCGCTCACGTGATCCGCGTGATAATGCGTGAGCAGCAGCGTCTGTATAGGCTTAAAGCGCAGGTTGGCTGCGCGTATCGCGGTCTGCGTGCCCTCGCCGCAGTCGACAAGCAGCGCGCGCCCGTTCGTGCGCACGTAGAGCGAGGTCAAAAATCTGTTTGGCAGCGGCATCATGCCGCCGGTCCCAAGCAGGCATACGTCTATCATCTGTCAGAATTCCGCCAGTCGCCTTAATCTGTAATTGCTGCCTGTGTAATCCGAAAGCTCTTCCATTACCGTGTTTACGGTGTTTATGCCCGGTTCCGAGCCGCCCTGCTGTATGAACACCGCCTGCGTGTGCGCTTCGTCCGCCCAGTACAGAAACATCACTATGTGCTGTGAGTATCTTACCAGCACGTCGCCGGGCTTGAGGCGGGAGGCGTCCTTGAAGGTCAACAGCCGTCCGTCGTAATACAGCGTGTTGGTCTTTACGACCTCTCCGCCGTATTTGGTGTAGCCCCACAGCGCGAGCGCGATGAACGAGGAGCAGTCGCTGCCCATGTAGCCGGTCCCGTAGTCCTCAAGCTCGCTGTTGAGCACGTAATACCTGCCGTCCTGCGAGGGCAGGTATATGCCTTCCGCGAGCGCGCGGTCGGTGTCGTAGGTGCGGTTGTGGCTCACTCCGGAGGTGTAGGGCAGTCCGTAATATATCGTGCCGGGCTTAAAGTTCTTCGCGCCGTTTTCCGAATTCGCGCTGCGCCAGTACCTGGTCACCTTTTCGACCGTCCAGGGGAACGCGTACATCTTAAACGCGTTCGATACGCATTCCGCGCGCCGCTCGCGCTCGGCTGCGCCGATCACGCCCTCGGCAAGCAACCTGTCCAGCTCGCCCAGCGCGCAGTCCTCTACGGCGTTTATGCGCGCGAGATTTGCCTCGATACCGCTTTCGTCCGTGCGGCGCAGGGGCATTTCCATGCACAGGCTGCCGTCGTCCACGTACAGCTTGATTTCCGTCTGTAAATCGGGAGCGTAAGCGCTCGTAACGCTTATAACGGAAAAGCCGCGCTTAAGCGCGCAGACGTGCGAACCGTTTACGCTTACGATGTCGGGCCTCGACGAAACTGCCGTAAAGCCCGTATCCGCGCTTTCGGGCAGAAATACTATGCTTAAATCCGCGTCCTGTCCGACGCGCAGAAGCGTGCCTTCGGGGCTGCTCACGCTGATTTCGACGGGCAGCTTCGGGTCGTTTACGCGCACGGGCAGCCCCGCGCTCACGCTCGGCGTGCGATAGGAGTATACGCTGATCACCGCGCTGCCCTGCGAGAGCGCGTGAACGACGCCGTTTTTGTCGACTGCCGCGACGCTTTCGTCGCTGGAGCTAAATACGTAGGCTTCGCTGCCGCCCTCGCTTTGCGCGCTCACGTGCACAGGCACGCTCTCGCCCTTTAAAAGCTCGAGCGAGCTTTCCTCAAAGCGTATATCCGTTATCCTGCCCTTGTATTCGCAGCTTATTGTGACGCTTGCGCGCACGCTGTCCGAATACGCGCTTTTGACCGTGACGACGGCCGTGCCGGGCTTTACGCCCGTAACGAGCCCATGCTCGTCCACCTGCACGGCGGCGGTGTTTGAGGAGGAGAACACGAATTCCCCGCGCGCGCTCTGCGGCAGGTACACACATTCTATCTGCGCGCTGCGCGTGGGCTCGAGCTGCAGGACAGACGGATACAGCACGATTTTTTCGGGCGCGCGGCTGTCCGTGACCGTGACGAGGCAGTCCGCCTTCGGCTCTGAAAACCCGTGCACGCTCACGTATATATGCGCGCTCCCGCAGCTGTGCGCCGTTATCCTGCCGTCCTCGACCGTAACGACCGCGCTGTCGGAGGTGCGCCATTTGAAGCTTTTGCCCGCGCTCTCCGGCGTGACCTCGGCGCTTAACGTATAGCTGTCGCCTTCGGCAAGGTCTATGGTTATTTCGGACTGCGAAAGCGTTATGGTCCTGGGCGCGCTTTTTTCGGCGTACGAAACGAGCGCGCAGGCGAACGCAAGCGCGAGTATAATAAGCAGCGTTCTGCGCATCAGTCTATGAAGGATACGAGCCCTTCGCGCACGGGATGAGCTTCCTTCGTGCCCGCGGGTACGCCGAAGGCGATCGCCACGCAGAACTCGTAGCCCTCGGGGCATTCAAGGCGCGGCTTCCATGTTTCGGCGTTTGCTTCGAACACCGCGCGGGGCATGCCGAGTATCACGCTGCCCAGACCTATCGAATGCGCGGCGAGCGCCATGTTTTCGACCGCGATGCCTGTGTCGATAGGCGACCATGTATTTTCTGTGTCGGCAAACACGAAGCACACGCAGGGCGCGCCGCGCAGTATGTCGAAATCCTCGGGCATATCGGGCCTTTGCGCTTTAAGCAGGCGCGCGGCCTCATTTCTGAAGGCGCTTAATGTTTCCGCGCTTTGTACGAACGTGAAATGGTAGGGCTGGCGGTTTACCGCGCTGGGCGCCTCGAGCGCGGCGCGGACGAGTATGTTCGTCTGCTCGTCTGTGAGCCTGTCGGGCGTGTATGCGCGGATCGAGCGCCGCTCGTTTATCGCTTTCAATACTTCGTTCTGCATAAAATATCTCCCCATTTTGATACTGTGATTATAACACATTTAAGACCTTTCCTGCAAGCGCGTACGCGCCCGCATCAGGCGCAAATCAAAATTTTTCACACGCCGGAATAAAAAGCGCGATTTGTCGCCTGCAGGCAGACAAAACCGTTTGCCGGTCAGGATATAATAAAGCCGCCAAGCGAGCCGCCGCAGAGCTTGCCGGAAGTCTGCCGTTTCAGAACATAAGCTTTATAACTAAGCGGCGGCTCGCCCGATCGAAATGAAGCACCGATTTATCTAAGCCGGGCATCTGCGCAAGCGGTGTGCGCGAGTGTTTACTACGTGTTTCACGAGTGTTGCGCTCATACGAACAATTATGAAAATAACGCCAAAAAGATTGTATATATCGAACGCGCATGTTATAATACATTAAATAGGTATGTTAATCTGACGATACTGTCGCGTCGGGTCGCCGCCAGAGGCGGCAGGCCGGAGCAGGAGAAAGGAATTGTCGCTTGATGACGGGTGGTTTTCTTAAGATGCGCTGCCCCGCGTGCGGCGCGTGGACCGATTTGGCGCGCGGAAAGCAGGGCGCGTACTATACCTGCGCGGACTGCGGCCATCCCTTCGGCACCGACGGCGAGCTGCAGGGAATAATAAGCTGCTGCAGGGAGTCCTGCGCGTACGCGCATACCCGCGCGGACAAGGAAAAAATACTCGTAACGCTCGCGTCGATATCCGGCGAATGCCCGGACGCCGAGGCGTACATGGGCATACTCGCCTCCGACATGGGCGACATAATGCCGGAAAAGGGACGCTGGCAGAGACTTGCAAACGCCTTTCTGCGCGGCAGCACCGCTGCGCAGGAGCAGCTCGAGCGCGACTGCAGCTTTCAGGCGGGCAGATGCGCGCGCACGAGCTGCAAGCTCTGCGGCGGCCCCAGATACTATTCCATATTCGACAGAACGCCTACACCCTGTGTGTACTGCGTGCAGGCGGGCGCAGCGGACGCGGAGGAGAAAAAGCAATGACTGCGACTGTAAGCTGTCCGATCTGCGGATATAAAACCGAAAAGCTGCGCGTAAAGGGCGGCAGCCTGCGCTGCGCGCGCTGCCGCAACGTTTTCGGAGACCCCGACGCGTTCAGCCGCACGCGGAAATACATAATTTCCTCCGGCACGCAGCTGGTAAACCTGCGCACGCAGAGCGCGGGAGAGGATACGCTGTATCTGGACGAAAACCACATGTGCGTGTGCGAAGCGCAGGGCGGCATAAGCGTGTATACACAGCCGGGGCAGTATCCGCTGCCGCCCGCGGGCGCGCATCTGGCGTTCATATCGCGCAGCGCGCGCATCCGCTGGGGCGTATCCGGCAAAAACAGAAGCGGCATGCCCGTGGGCTGCTACGGCACGGCGCGCGTGAGCGTCGACGAAGGCTTTTTAAGCGGCGCGGACGCGCAGCGCTTTGAAAGCATAAACTCGTTTAACGAGCGCGTGCGCTTTCTGACGGCGTTTTTGTTAAGACCCCAGGTAGAGGTGCTGCTGGGCACGGCGGGCGAGCTGAATACCCGCGTTTTGCGGGAGTACGCCGCCTCGCGCGTGCTCGATACGGGCGTGACGCTCGAAAGCATAGAGGTACTCGGCTATACGGTCAACGGCACGCAGCTGCCCCTGCCGAAGGCGGAGCCCTTCGCCGTAAGCACGGACGCAGGCGAGCCCGCGCAGAGCGAAAATCCGGCGGTCATCTGCCGCCGCGGCCCCCTGCGCGCGGGAGACCAGACGGTAGGCGCGGGCTCGCAGTACGTGCTGTTTCCCAAAAATGCGAAGCCGTACCGCGTGAAATACGAGGAGGAGCTCACCTCAGATGCGCTTTCCGGCGCGGAATGCCTGTGCCGGGTGCTGCGCACGAGCTTCGAATTTCCGCAGGGCTGGGGCACGGGAAATATCGTCGTGCCCGGGCACGGCAGATACGGCGCGAACGGCACCGTCAGCTTCTATATAGACGGCACGCTCGCGTTTTGCGAGCTGGTGCGCACGTACAAATCGTGGACGGAGTTCGCGGACGGCTTTTCCCGTCAGCTCGCGCTCACTATCGGCCGCGCGATAAACGACGCGTTCGCCGTGGACATGAGCATAAGGCGCAGAAGCGCCGACGACATAACCGGCGCGCACGCGCTTGACGAGCTGTCCGCACGTCTTACGCGCATGCTCGCGGAGGGCTACGACACGCCCGGGCAGGACAGGGAGATACCGTTTATGAAATACGGGCTCAGATGCAAGCAGTTGAGCGTCGAAGCGCTTGTACCCGAAAAAGCGTAAAGGCAGGTGCGCGCAGTGTTCAGGACCGACCCCGTAAAAAAACGCAACCGCACCAGCGACATGCTGGAGGATCTGCTCCCGCGCATATTCGACGCGCAGAGCGCGGAGGACGTGCGCGAAATAAACGACATGCTCATGCGCAAGGAGAGCACGTCCCGCTTCTGCGCGAAGGCGCTGGACGCGTTTTCCGAGCTGGTGAAGGAGCTGTATAAAAGCGAGGAAATACCCGAGGACGCGCTCGAAGAGTTTATTTCGCGCGCGCGGCGGCTGCTGGACACCGAACAGCCGGATAAGCGCAAAACGCGCTTCGTTATCGCGCTTTCCGCAAAAAAACCCGTAAAAAACGAAGAAAAAGAAGCGATCTTGCAGCTCGAGCGTCAGGCGAGCGTGCTGGCGGAGGAAATAAACACCCTCAGTCTGCGGCGCGACGAATACGCCCGCAGCGCGGCGGCGCTGCCTCAGACGAGCCCCGAATTCCAGCGCGCGCGCATGGAGTACAACAGTCTCAGCAAGCAGATAAAGCTTAAAAACGATATATTCAATAAATGCATGGGCGATCTCGACGCGCTGCGCATGAAGGTTTCCGTGGAGGAGAGCATCCAGCTGGAACGGCACATGCGCATGATCGCGGGCGGCGCGCTCAAGGATCCGGACGAATATCTGGCGGAGCTCGACAGCGCGCGCGTGCTGCGCGGCAAGGCCGAAAGGCAGCTGGACGCGTTCAGGCAGGGCAGCCGCGAGTTTTTGGACGAGGCGGATACCGCGCAAAGCGTCGTTCAGGACGACGATTTTGCCGGCGAGGTCGCGCGGCTCACCCGCGTGGAGAGCGCAAGGGAGCAGGCGGACATGCCTCTGCCGACCGCCGCGCCGGAGGCGGACGCAGCAGAATCCGTAGCCGAGCGCGTGCGCAGGGCGGCGGACGCCGCGCTCAGCGCGTACGAACGCGCGCAAACGCAGGAAGCGCCCGCGCTTTCGGTATCCATGCCGCAAACGCTAAATGCGCGCGCGGAGCTCGAAAGGCAGCTAATAGACGAGCTCGGCGTGTTGAGCGCGCAGCGCGAGGAGCCGGATGCGCCCGCACAGGAGCAGCCCGCTTACAAGCCGGAGGAGCCTGCCGCGCCGCAGAGCGAACAGTCTTATACCGGCATGCTTAACCCGTTAGATCAGTTTTAATACGCGCAAGGGGGTATATCCATGGGTCTGTTAGACATATTCAGAAAAAAACCTAAGCTCGACGCGCAGACGGCGCTTTACGAGCTCAGAGCGAAGATCGACTCCATGATGGAGGATATGAACCGCATCAAGCAGCAGATGGACGAGAAGACCGCGCAGGCCGTGGGTCACGCGCCGGGCTCGCCCGTGTTCAATAAGCTGATGCTGGACTTTAAGCAGCTCAAAAACGAACTGAAGCTAAAGCAGTCCACCTTCAATACGGCCAGCGAGCAGCTGCAGCAGCTGCAGACCGCCGCCTCCATAAAAAGCACGCTGAAGGAGGAGGAGGAGCTGAGCAAGTACACGAGGGCGCTGGGCGACGCGCAGGAATATCTCGACAGGCTCGACGAGGCGCGCACCCAGCGCGAGCTCGAAAGCAAAAAGCTAGGCGTGTTCGGCGAGGCGTCGGAGGATTACATTTCTGAGACCGAACGCAGCAATAAGGCGTTTTCCGCGGAGGACGACGAATTTATGGCCGCCGTCGCGCATCAGGAGCATCTGCGCGATATAAACCGAGAGCTCGGCGCGCCGCAGCCCGAAAGCGCGCCTGCGGTCACGGACGACGAATTCATGGCGGCGGTACGCGCCCGCGCAAACGGCGGCGCGGACTGACAAGGCGGGAGGAGATAATATATGTCGAAGGGATATATGTCCTATAAGCTCAAAAACCTCTTTAAAAGCAAGGAAACCATAGAGCTTGAAGCCAAAATGGAATACCGCAGAAACGAGCGCACGTTCAAGAATTATTCAAAAGAGCTTAAGCGCCAGATAATAAAGTTTCAGAACATGGCAGTCGAGTCCGAACGGCAGGGCAAGCACGCAAACGCCATGACCTGCATGAAGTTCGTGGACAAGCTGCAAAGAAGCGACGGCAAGGTGGACGCGATACTGCAGCGCTTCGAGATGATGAACGCGATGATGCAGATGAGCGACGTGATGGTCAAGTTCATGGAAAGCTGCGCGAAGATGGGCTACCGCATGAAGAGCGATATAAACCTTTCCCGCATGATGTCGGACAGCACCGAAATGAACAAGGCGCTCATGATGATGGACAGTATGTCCGACCAGATGGAGAGCGTGTTTTCGAGCATAGACGGCTTCGCGGACGACGGCGAGAGCGTAGAGGATATGCTGGACGGCGACAAGCTGCTGGAGGACAGGCTGAGCCAGCTGATGGATCGCGGCGCCGCCGCGCCGCAGGGCGTGAACGCGGGCGAGCAGCAGAAGCTCGACGACGAGGACGCGGAGATCCGCCGCAAGCTCGACAGCCTGTCTATGTGAGGTATAAAACGTGACACTGCTGGATTTGGCGCACAGCGCAAGGCAGCGCGCGGACGAATATCTTGCCGCGGGCGACACTGAAAACGCGCGCAGACAGTACGCGGAGGCCTCGCGCCTCATGCTGGACTACGGCAAAGACTTAAGCGGAGAAATGCGTGAAAAGGCGATAGGCTCCGCGCGCCGGCTTATGGAAATAGCCCAGGCCGTAAAGCCCGCGCGCGCTGCGAAGCGCGCGCCCGTCCAGGCGCCGCCTCAGCCCGCGCCGATCAGCCGTCAGGTGTTCGCGCCCGCCTGCGACAGCAAAAATTCCGTGGCGGAGGACATAAAGCGCACAAGCGGCGCGCGCACGTCCCTCGACGCGGACAGCGCGGGCAAGAAGGCGCTGTTCGTGCCGGTCGAAAAGCCGAACGTGCGCTTTGAGGACATCGCGGGGCTCGAGGACGTGAAGCGGCTCGTGCGTCTCAAGGTGATAGAGCCGCTCAGGCATCCCGATCTGTATACCCGCTTTAATAAGGATTCGAACGGCGGCGTGCTTTTGTACGGGCCTCCCGGCACGGGCAAAACAATGATCGCGCGCGCGATCGCTACCGAAACGCAGCTCGATTTTTATTCCGTGCGCTGCTCGGATATAGTGGGTACGCGCTTCGGCGACGGCGAACGAAACCTGAAGGCGCTCTTCGACAACGCGCGCGAATCCGGAAACGCGATGATATTCTTCGACGAGTTCGAGGCGCTTGCCAGCCGCAGAGGCTCGGGCTCCACGGTAATGAACCGCATAGTGCCGGAGCTGCTTTCGCAGATGGACGGCTTTATGAAGGCGGAGGGCAGGCTGATAATCCTCGCCTCCACCAACCGGCCGTGGGATCTGGATACGGCGGTGCTGCGCCCGCCGCGCATGACCGAAAAAATATACGTGGGTCTGCCGGATTTTTCGGCGAGACTGTATCTGATAAAGCACAGGCTGCTGGAGCTGCCTTCGCAGGGAGATTTGAACTACGACGAAATGGCCGAGCGCACCGAGGGCTTCAACTGCGCGGACGTCGCGGCGTTTTGCGAGAAGGTCAAGGAGGGCCCGATCACGCGGGGGCTGTTGACCGGCGACGAAACGCAGTTCATAACGCCGGAGGACGTAGACGGCGCGTTTGCGTGTGTGCGCTCCAGCGTACAGAAATCGGACCTTGAGGCGCTCAGCCGCTGGGAAGCCTCACAGGCGCACTGACGGAGGCAATATGACCGACGACGAGAAAAGAAGCAGATTTTACAGCAATTACCGCGACGATTACGAGGTCGCCGTGCGCGCGGAAAGGGCGGGCAATATCGCCCTTGCCGTAAAGCAGTACAAGCTCGCCGCGCGCTCGCTGTACGAAATGGCGCTGCTCGAGGGCGGGCAGACCCGCCGCGAGCACGAGACGATGGCGGATGGCCTCGTGGATAGAGTGCGCGCGCTGGAGGGCGCGTCGCCCGCGCAGAACATGCCCTATGCGCCGCATCAGGGCGCTCCGGCTGCCGGCGAGGCGTCAACGAACACGCGTCTGAAAAGCGGCGAGGGCGAAAACCCCTTCAAGGCAGCGGAGGTGCCCGACATATCCTTCGACGACATCGTGGGCATGGAGGACGTCAAAAAGCTGGTGCGCACCTACGTTATAGGCCAGATGAAGGACCCGGAGCTGTATAAGCGCTACGGGCTTTCGGGCGGCACCGGCATACTCATGTTCGGTCTGCCCGGCACGGGCAAAACCACTATGGCGAAGGCGATCGCGCACGAGATAAACGCGCCGTTTTACACCATACTTCCCGCGGACATACGCTCGAAGTGGGTGGGCGAAAGCGAGCAGCACATAAAGCAGCTGTTCGACAAGGCCGCGGAGAGCAAGTATTCCGTGATATTCTTCGACGATTTCGACGATCTCGGACAGGAAAGAAGCGAAAACAACCACAACAATCACATAATAGTGGAGCTGCTGAACCGCATACAGGGCTTTAACAGCGGCAAAAACACTATCGTGATACTCGCCGCGACCAACCATCCGGAGGCGATAGACCCCGCGCTTATGCGCGGCGGACGCTTTACGCATCACGTGTACATACCGCTGCCGGGCCCCGGCGTGATAGAGCAGCTCATACTCAAAATAATGAACGAGGTGCCCTTCGAGGAGGGCTTCGACCTGCACGAGGCGGCGCTTTTAATGAAGGGCTATTCGACCTCGGACGTAGTCGAGGCGGTAAAGCTCGCCAAGATGGAATCGCTGCAGCGCACCACGCAAATGCGCGAACGCGGCGAGGACGGCATAAGTCCGGTCACGATGCAGGACCTGCGCGACGCGACGACGCGCATCACCTCGTCCGTCAGCGAAAAGGACGTGCGCACGCTCAGACAGTATGCCCGCGAACACAATATTACGCTGCCCGAGGACATGTAAACGGGCGGAAGGAAGGTAGCACAGTGAAGATTTCAGATTTCATAACCGGCGAATACGCGGTGTACACCTACATAGGCGTATGCGTTATAGTGCTTATAGCCGCGCTCGTCCTGCTTAAGCGCTTAAGCGGTCAAAAGGCGAAGGGACGCCTGATCGTGGAGGTGTACGATCTCGGCGACGGCTCCTCCGCGCCCGGATTTTCCTATACGCAGTGCGCGCTGGCCTCGTGCTTTCCTATGATGGGCAGACGCTCGAAGAAAATGAGCCTTGCAAACTTTTGGAAGAAGGGGCTCATGAGGGCGGCAAAGGACAAAAACGTGCGCAAAAAGCTTGCCGGACAGGCGGATATGCTGGCGGAAGCGGGCTTTTCGAAGATAGATCTGGTGTACAACGCGCCGACGCAGGACGAAAGCGCGAGCGTCGACATAACCAACATCAGCCGCCGCGGCATACAGCACGCCGACAGCATGTACACTGAAAACGGGCTCATACTCTACGATAGCTACCGCTTCAACGAAACCGACATGCCCTTCACGCTCAGGGACGGGCAGAGAATAACGCTGGAGTTCAATACAAGAGCCGCAGACACGCAGCGCGAGACCGACGACGGCATGTTCGACATGCCCGCGCAGATGCGCGCGGCGCGCGGCACGATAAAGCTGAATCTGACATATCTTGAAAACTGAGGGAGGCGAGCACAGATGGTCAACTGTCCGTTCTGCAATGAGAAGTTTTACGGCGAGGACGTAATATTCGAATTCAAATGGGACGATCTGTCCCGCCCGTATATACGCAGCGAAAGAGACCTGATCACGCTGAACATGCCGGAGGAATTGCGTTCGCGCGCCGTTTACGTGACGTTCGAGCTCGATTCGAACGACACAGCGCGCGTTAAAACGATGGATACGCAGCCCAATCCCGCATCCGCGGGCGCCGCCGACCGCCTGAAGACCGACAGCGAAACGGGCTGGCTGCGCGTGCGCAACCATTTAAAAAACAGCGGCGAGTTCATTATCGCCTATTCGCACAAGCCGGGCTTTGAAAGCGTGCCGGTGCAGGCGGAGTTTTATCCCTACGGGGAAGAGGGCAAAAGCGGCAAAGCAGACAGGAAAAGCGGCGTAAACCGCCGCATGTTCTGCCCGCGCTGCTATCAGCAGCTGAAAAGCGGCTGCATGACGGCGGACAGGCAGGTGAAGGCGATAATGGTGGGCCGCAGAGCGGCGGGCAAAACCGTGTTCGCCACACAGATGATAAGCGAATTCAAGGAAGGCACCGGCGGGATCGTGCTGAACATTGAGGGCGCCAACGGCGACGTCGACCGCCGCTACGAGCTAAACAAAAGCAAGCTGCGCGGCACCGTGTCCTCCACCGGACAGGGCTTCGTGCTGTCCACGAACACGCTTGAAAAGCAGAAGCCCTACATATACGTGCTCAAGCATCCCAAGCGCCAGAACCGCTCCGTGTGCCTGACGCTGCAGGACATCGCGGGCGAGCACAGCGAAAACCACCTTATGTATTCGGACGAGGTGGAAAGCGCGGACCTGTACCTGCTGTTCGTGGACCCCTGGCACATCGAGGAGATACGCGATTACCACATACGGCGCGGTGACGATACCTGCGCGATAGTCGATATGACCACGCACGGCACGTATGAGGAAATCGCGAACGTATTCGACGAGATGCTGGAGGTTTTGAACGACAAATACGACGACAACCGCCTGATAACCGACAAATACATAGCGGTCATACTCGTAAAGGGAGATTATCTCAATCCCCCCATGCTCGAGGAGGGCAGCGAGCCCGAATGCGAAATGATGCGCGCGGAGGCGAACTTCGCGGGCACGCGCGATTTCGAACTGGAGATAGGTCTGCGCTCGAGCTTCGTGCGCCAGTATATGAACGAATGGCACTCCACCCGCGAGATAGTGCACAAGGTCGAAAGCCGCTTCGCGCCGCAGAACATCCGCTATTTCGTATCCTCTGCGCTGGGGCAGTCCACGCGCCCGCGCATGACCGTAAACGAGGCGGACATATTCAACATGGGCACGGGCGCGGCGGGCGACGACCCTGCGGCGGACTTCAACGCAGGCGATCAGCTGCTGCTCAGACAGGCTTCGCCCAAGCACGTGATCGACCCCGTGTGCTGGTACCTGCTTAAAAACAAGCTGATTTAAGGAATCAGGAGGACTTATGGCTGTTTACAGATATTGCTACGGCGCGCTGCCGGAAAAGGGAATAGGCGTGATCGCGTGTTCCCCGCAGATAACGCAGCTGGAGGGCGAGCTGAACCAGCTTTCCTCGCTCTACGCCGTGTTCCCGGGGCATGCGGACGGGGAAAAGCTGATGTATCATCTGAAAATTAAGGAGCAGCACGTGCTGGGCGTGTCGCTCATCGATCCGCCGAAGGCGGGCGGCTACAGCCGTTCTTCGCCGCTGGGCGTGCAGTACGTGTTCGGCGCGGGCGAGGAGGAGTCCTTCGGGCGGGACCTGCCCGATATAGTCAATTTCGCCACCTTCAACAAGCTTTCCGAAGGCGACGACGCGCCCGTCGACGCGATACCGCGTCTCGACAAGGGCTACTCGTTCAGGATGCCGGACGCGGTGCGCGCCGCGTTCGCCGATGGTCTGATCAGATGCGCGCTCGCCGACGACGACGCGCTGCTGCTGGCAGTGCTGCCGCCGGATAAAAACGGGCAGTACGCCGCCGCGCGCTATTACCTTTCGGACGCGCTGTCCTTCGTGCCCGCCTCGCTCAGAAGCAGGCTCACGTTCATGACCGGCATACCCGCGATGTACGCAAGCACCGGCGGCAGCACGCTGGATTATATCACGCGCTATTCGCCCCGCGTCGTGTGCTGCACGCCCGACAAGGCGGAGGAAATCAGCCGCTACCGCAGGGCGCTCACCGTAAATACCCAGACGGGCGAAACGAATTACAGCGTGGGCGCGTTCGCACGGCACATGGTAAAGGATATTCAGCGCGCGTCGGCGCTCGCGGCGCTTGACGGCCTGGGCATATCCTCCGTGAAATACGAGGAAACCGAAGGGCTGCTTGAGGAATATCTTTCTTCGCGAAACAACGCGGAGGACGAGCTGTTGGCCGCAGAGGACGCGCTCGAAACGCTGCGCCGCAAAAACGACGCGCTCAGGGAGCAGCTCGACAGGGAGCACAAGGACAGCCTGAAGCTCCGCAGGGAGTGCGACGAACTGGAGGACAAGCTCGAAAGGGCCAAATACGCTGAAAAGGAACTGAAGGCGAAGCTGGATTATCAGAAGAGCGCGGACAGAAAAGAGGAGCGCGCGGGCGCGTACGCCGCGCGCGGCAGATCGAAAACGGATATACTCGGGCTCGTGATAATTATAGCGCTCGCGCTCTCGCTGGCCGCGAACGTATTCCTCGGCATAAAGGCGATAAAGAACGGCAAGGCAGCCAAAGAGTCCGTCGGGACGAGCGCGGAGTTCACGCCCGAACCGACTGCGGATGCTACGCCCGACCCAAGCGCGGATGCCACGACCGAACCAAGCGCGGAGCCTACGCCCGACCCGAGCGCGGAGGCTACGACTGAACCGACGGCGACGCCCGAACAGACGAAAGATGACGCCGGAACAAACGGCGAAAGTGTGCCTCGTAATACTTCGCCGGAATTAATAAGTAATCCTGAGACGTACGACGGCGCAGTCACGGAGCTTCAGGACGCGACGCCTTCTGAGATACCGCAGACGGAAGACAGCGAAAATCCCGCAGGCGCTGCGGAAGCCGGAGAAGCCGCGTCTTCCGGAACCGCACCGGAAACGTCTGAAACTGACGCACAGATGTCCGGAAGCGGCGCGGACGGAAGCTCTGCCGCCGAATAAGCGCATTCCAAACGATACAGATTCCGGCTCTGCTGGAACACATACATGGAGGAATAAAATTGAAAAAGCTGTTTTATCTGTTTGCCGCGCTGCTTATCGCGTTTGCGTCGTGCGGCGGTATGTCGGCTGAGTACGCCGAAACCGAGGTCCTGTGCGAGGACGGCGTCGCGATAACGGCGGAGCTGCTGGTCGAATATGGCTGCGAGTATTACAGCTGCGACGAGGTCGCGCTGTATCTGCACGCGTTCTGCGAGCTGCCGGTCAACTACATTACCAAAAAAGAAGCGATGGCGCTGGGCTGGGATTCCAGACTCGGAAACCTGTGGGACGTGGCGTACGGCGCGTGCATAGGCGGCGACGTATTCGGCAACCGCGAGCGCAGTCTGCCCGTCGCGAAGGGACGGACCTGGTACGAATGCGACGTGGACTACGACGGCGGCTACCGCGACGCGTACAGGCTGCTGTTTTCCACGGACGGTCTCATATATTACACTGAGGATCACTACGAGACGTTTACTCTCCTGTACGACGGCTGGTATTACGAGGACGCGCTTTACGACCCGAACGCCGTGCGGGACGCGGCATAAGGAGGGCGTATATGTATATACTTGACGGAAGCGCGATGACCACCAAAAAGGAGGCTTACGAGGAGATCCGCACCAAGCTCGAGATCGGCGACTATATGGGCAACAATCTCGACGCGCTTATGGACGTGCTTACCACGACGCGCGGGGAGGTAAGGCTGATCCACGCCTGCAGCATGTTAAACGCTCTCGGACGCTACGGCTGCCGCCTGCTCGAGGTGTTTTTCGACGCGGCGGAGGAGAACGAATACTTCGTATTCAGGCTGGGCTCTCACGCCGAATGATAGATAAAAACACGCGCAGGGAGCTGCTCAGGCTGATCGCGGCGCTCGCGTGGCCTACGGTGATAGAGCAGGTGCTCACCACGGCGGTATCCTACGTGGATACCGCGATGGTGGGCTCGCTGGGACGCAAGGCGTCCGCCGCCGTGGGCGCGACGATGACCGTAAACTGGATGCTGAACTGCGTAGTGATGGCGCTGGGCATCGGCTTTTTGGCGTTCATAGCGCGCAATATCGGCGCGGGCAAGCCGGAGATGGCGAAGCGCGCGGCCGCGCAGGCGGTGGACACCGCGCTTATAGGCGGGCTGACCGTCACCGCGCTCGCGCTGCCGCTGGCAAAATACGTGCCGGTGTGGATGCGCGCGGACGAAAACATACGTGCGGACGCCTCGAGCTACTTTTTTATACTCTACGTGCCTATGGTGTTCAGAAGCGCGAGCATGATGTTCGGAACGGTGCTGCGCGCCTCGGGCGACACCAAAACGCCCATGAAGGTAAACGTGCTCACGAACCTCGTAAACGTGGTGCTCAACTTTCTGCTTATATACGAAACGCGCAGGCTTGATCTGCTGGGGCTGCGCTTCACTATGCCGGGCGCGGGCATGGGGCTTAAGGGCGCGGCGGTGGCAAGCGCGATCGCCTTTACGGTCGGGGGCGTGTGCATGACGGCGGCGCTGTACAAAAACCCCGTCGTTTCCCCGCGCGGCGCCGGCTATAAGCCGGACAGGGAGATACTCCTGCCCTGCTTCCGCATAGCGCTGCCCTCGTGCCTGCAGCGCCTTGCGACCTCGTCGGGCTACGTGGTGTTTTCGTCCATGATAAACGGGCTGGGGGAAATATCCACTGCCGCGCATTCCATAGCGAACACCGCGGAGAGCGCGTTCTATATACCGGGCTGGGGCATGCAGACCGCCGCGAGCACGCTGATAGGCAACGCCTACGGTGAGGGCGACAACAAAAAGCTCACGAGCCTTGCAAAGCTGCTTTTGACGCTCGAGTTTATCGTGATGACGGTATCCGGCACGGTGCTGTTTTTCGGCGCCGAAGCGCTTATGAGCGTGTTCACGCGGGATAGGGACGTAATCAGAATGGGCGCGAAGGTGCTCAGGATGGTCGCCGTGTCCGAGCCGATATACGGCGTGGCGATAATCACGGAGGGCATATTCAACGGCGTGGGCGATACGTTCCATACCTTCCTGTTCAACACCTTCGGGATGTGGGGCGTAAGGATACTCGGCACGTACATATTCGTGCGCAGGCTGGGCTTCGGCCTGACGGCCGCGTGGGCGTGCATGATAGCGCACAACGTGACGCTGGGCATACTGCTTACGGCGAAGTATCTGCGCGGGCGCTGGCGGCCAAAAGACGTGCGCGCCGTCCCGCCGGGAACATAGGCGCGCATTTATTCGTCTTAAATAATGCCGCTGCGTGCGGCTTAAAAAAATACGGAGGACAACATGAAGAAGTTACTTTGCGTTTTACTCGCAATCGCGCTGCTCGCCTGCGCGGCGGTCGCGGAATCGAACGTCGGCACGCTGTTCGACGCGGCGTGCGCGCTCGCGTTCGACACACACAACGTGGCTCTCTCGGCGGAGGCCACCTTCAGCTACGACGGGGAGCTGTTTAAGGTCCTGCACGCCTCTTACAGTCAGGACGGCGAGAAATCCTACCTCAGCTACATGCTGGATACGCCGCAGCTTGACGGCAGCGTGTATACCGGCGGCTATACGGTAATGGGCTTCGGCACGACCAGCTACTCGAACGACACCTACTACGGCAACTACTATCAGGTAAACGCGAACCAGCTTTCCGACACCGTGCTCACAAAAAACGCCCGCGTAGAGCTTGCGCTCAAGGCGGCGCGCGCGCTTGCGGTCGCGGCGGAGGACGGCCTGCTGGTAAACGAGGAAAAGGACGGCGTATACACCTTCTCCCTTAAGGACCTGCCCGGCTATATAGACAGCGCCGTATACTATATGCTGCTGGACTACATACTGGACAACTACTACAGAGACCTGATGGGCGTATACATCTATTACGACAGCGACGAGCCCTATGTATTCTGCTACTACGAGGACTGGAACAAGGCGGTAGAGGATAAATACCTTGCCGTCTACGGTGACGATTCCGCGCTGGGGCTCAGCGAAGAAGCGCGCGAACTGCGCATGGAGCTTATAGTAAACATGCTGAACCTCGAAGCCGACGAGCTCGCCGGACAGTACGAGGACGGCATCGTTTACATAAAGACGGACGGCAGCACTGCCTACTATAAAACCGAGTACGAATACATCCGCGACACCGGCAGGCTGTACGTGCAGTACGCGGATTACGACGCCGCGCTCGCTAATTACTACCGCAGCCTGTACTCCGCGGAGTTTACCGAGGAGATGTACGACGCGATAATCTTTAGCGGCAACGAAGAGCTCTGGAGCAAATACGTAGAGTTCGCAGAGTCTATGGAAAAGCACTTTATCGACATGGCGCGCGAGCAGAACCCCGACGCGGTATTCGCGTTCGTCATGAAGGACGGCAGCGTGAAGGCGTATGCGGACGACATGTATTACGTTTACAACACGGTGACGCAGGCGATATTCGATCGGCTCGCTTTCGCGGAGCTTAAGACGCTGGACGCGACCGTATCTACCGACTCCGAGGGCCGGCTCACGGCGTTTGAAGGAGAAGCGCTGATCGAGATAACCGACAAGCGCGGGGACGCGCACGAGCTTAATATAGAGTTCAAGCTCTCCGCTTCCGAATACGGCGAAGTGAAGCTGCCGAGCGAATTCGTGCCGGAAAACTACGGCCTTATCTCCTATGACGAATACGAAAAGCTGCACGAGCACGATTACGACTATGAAGGCGACGACGGGATGGACTTCGACGAATTCCTGAAGACTCTGCCCGCAGAGGTGGAATTCGCAGGAACGACATACGAAACGCTTATAACTATCGATTGAAATGAAGCTGCGCTTCATTTCAATCGGGTGGGGGGCTGCTTGCGCAGCTCCTCGTTCAAAATGAATCTTTGATTCATTTTGAACGGGTGGGGTTTATGCAGCTGAATAAGGTGCTTGGATAAAACGTCCGGCTTTCGGCAAGTGCTGATGCGGGTTTTGCAATTTTTGCTGAAAATCCTGCGGGATTTTCCGGGCGCAAGGCGCACCGCCTCAAATCGCAGATTTGAGCCGATGCGTCCCGCCGAAGGCGGGATTGATTTGCCAATGGTAAATCAACCTCAAACTGAGATGAAGCGATTTTTGCTCTGGTCGTCTTCGCTCCCGACGCAAAAATCGCGTCCTCGCGCCGTACGAGGTCAACTTGCCTGCTGGCAAGTTGATCCCGCTATGCGGGACGCTTTGGCTCAAATAGAATTTGAGACAAAGCGCCTTGCCGCCACTGCG
>JAFYFC010000030.1 GCA_017543905.1 Clostridia bacterium | reverse complement strand
GTGGTAAATACCGCCTGTTTTGTGCTATAATATCCATGCGATTGAATCCTTTCCGTAGTTTGTTTGGTCGTGCTCTCATTCTACCAGATTCAATCGCTTTTGTATCCCTCTTTTTGTCTCACATCAATTGTATACCTACAGTATGTCGAGATATTTCGATAAACGGTCTATTTACTTTTATATCGCGCTATGATATACTTTATTTATCAATAAAACCGATAAGGTACAGACATATGACGATGAAGTATTCAGTATGCGCAAGCGCGGTTTACGCCGGCGTCCCTCTCGCGGAAGCCATCCCGCGCATAAAGGACGCAGGCTATGAAGCCTACGAATTCTGGTCCTGGTGGGATCAGGAGCTTGACGCAGTGGACGCGGCGAGGAAACAGGCCGGGCTTAAAACCGCGGCGATGTGTACGCGCTTTGCTGCCCTGAACGATCCTTCCAAACGGGACATGTATATAGAAGGGCTGATCGCTTCCATCGATACGGCGAAGCGTTTGGACTGCCCTGTGCTGATTTCTCAGGTGGGTCATGAAATTCCCAAAATGACGCGGCAGGAGCAGCACAAATCGATCGTCGAGGGTCTGCGCGCCTGCGCGCCGATACTCAAGAAAGCGGGAATAACGCTTGCGATCGAGCCGCTCAATACGCTGGTAAACCACAAAGGCTATTATCTGTACCGCTCGGACGAGGGCTTCGATATCCTTCACGAGGTTTCAAGCCCCAACGTCAGGCTTTTGTTCGACGTTTACCATCAGCAGATCATGGAGGGCAACATCGTCCAGAATCTTACCCGGAACGTCCGCGATATAGCTCACGTCCACATCGCGGGCAATCCCGGGCGGCACGAACCCTATGAAAACAGCGAGCTCGATTATTCCACGGTGCTCAAAGCCTTGAAAGCCGCCGGATATGAAGGCTACGTGGGACTTGAGTATCTGCCGCTCAGAGACCCGGACGAGAGCTTGCGCATACTGCCGGAACGGATGCCGCTGTAGCATGTCTAAGCTGCGTTTTCTTAATGTAAACATAACTCCCCGCAGAGTGTTTATGTCGCTGAGCGGCGTGATAATCGGCGCGGTGGCGGTGGGCATATTCAAGCTCGCAGCGCTGGGCGTGGATCCGTTTCAGTCGCTGATGAGCGGGCTGCACAAGCTGTTTCCCATCTCCTTCGGCATGTTATACATGATAGTGAACGCGATACTGCTGCTGTTCAGCCTGATATTCAACCGGCACAACATAGGCGTCGCGACGTTCATCAATCTGTTTTTGCTGGGCTACGTTACCGAATTTTCGTATGCTGTGCTTAAGCGTCTTCTGCCGGAGCCGTCTCTGCCTGTGCGCGCGGGCTGTCTTGCGCTTGGGATAGTGATACTCTGCTTCGGCTCCGCGCTGTACATGACCGCCGACCTCGGCGTATCCACCTACGACAGCGTGGCGATCACGCTTTCCGAAAAATGGAGGATAGGCCGCTTCAAGTACGTGCGCATATCCACAGACCTTGTGTGTGTGCTGCTCGGCGCGTTTATATACGTGCTGGGCGGCGGAAGCTGGAAGCAGGTTCCCGAAATCGTGGGCGTCGGCACGGTTATAACCGCATTTTTCATGGGCCCGCTTATAGAGTTTTTCAACGTGCACGTTGCGCGTCCGATGCTGCGGGGGACGGTTTCACAGTCGACCGATTAATAATGAAGCAAGGCTCCATTTCAGTCGGAGGGGCTGCGCCGGTGTTTTAATATTGTATTCTAAAACGGCAGAGTTTTTTATTTCTGCCGCTTTTCTGCTTTCCTGCTCGTGCGCTTTGAGCTCTTTTTGTATTGTGCGAAACTTGGATGAATATGTGTTGCAATTATTACAGATGTGTTGTATAATTATATCAATAATCGTTCGGAGAGATAAATGAAGTTACTTGCGTATACCGTGCCGCCGCAGGATGCGGGCAGACTGGTATGGAGAGTCGTGCGCGGCAGCATGAACGTGAGCGCACACCAGCTCGCACGCGCAAAGGTGAACGGCGGGCTTATGCTGGACGGAAGAAATGTACACGCCGACAGACGCGTAGCGGCGGGGCAGGTGTTGAGCGTGGCGATATATGACGACGCGCCCGCGCTTGCGGTAAACCCCGAGAACGCTCCGGTGAGCGTCGTATACGAAGACGAGGACGTGATCGTAATAGACAAAGACGCGCCGCTTGCGGTGCAGTCCTCGCCCAGACAGCCCGACAACACGCTTGAAAACCGGCTTGCGTACAGATACGGCAGCGCGTTCGTGTTCCGTCCGGTCAACCGCCTGGACAAGGGCACGAGCGGGCTTATGGCGGCGGCGAAGCACGCGCACGCGCAGAGTGTAATGTCGGCGCAGCTGCACACTCCGGAATTCGTGCGCGAATATCTTGCGCTCACGCAGGGGATACCCGCGCCCGCGCAGGGCAGTATAGACCTGCCCATAGGCAAGGCGGACGGCGCGACGGTCAGGCGGGAGATACGTGCGGACGGCAAAAAGTCCGTGACGCACTACCGCGTGCTTAAAACGTGCGGCGCTCTCGCGCTGGTCAGGCTGCGGCTGGAAAGCGGACGCACGCACCAGATACGCGTGCACCTGAGCGCGCTGGGCTGCCCGGTGCTGGGAGATTTCCTCTACGGCGAGGAAAGACCTGATATACTGCCCGAAAGATTTGCGCTGCACAGCGCGTATATAAGCTTTATACACCCGATTTCGGGCAAAAGACTGACGTTTGAAAGCGCTCTGCCCAGGGATATACAGGCGGCGTTTGACGACGCAGACGCATATAAACCTTCGGAGGATAAGATATGAAGCGATTTGCGCGTATGCTTGCGCTTGCGTGCGTTGTGCTTGCCGCGGGCCTGACTGCGCGGGCGGACACCGCCGAAAACATGCAGATAGTGTACACTTATCTGACGCAGACGCTCGGGCTTAACCGCGCGGCGGCGTGCGGCATCATGTCCAACATACAGTACGAGAGCAATTTCCGTCCGGAGGCGATCGGCGACAGCGGCAACGCGTACGGCATATGCCAGTGGAACTCGCGGCGGCAGTCGCTTATAAACTATTGCGAAAGCCACGGCTTTGAAAGCTGGAAGGACATATACGGGCAGCTCGGCTATCTCGGCTACGAGCTGGAGCACAATAAAAGCAAGGTGGGCGACTATCTGGAGGCCGTGCCGGACAGCGCGCAGGGCGCGTACGACGCGGGATACTACTTCTGCGTATACTTTGAGATTCCCGCCGACCGCTACAACAAGGGCATAAAGCGCGGCAGGACCGCAGTCACGAAATACTATCCCATGTACGGCGGCACGTACGAAACGTATACCGTCGCGTACAACGCGCAGGGCGGCAGCGGCGCGCCGGAAAGCCAGACCAAGACCGAGGGAGTGCCGCTTACGCTCTCGGACAGCGTGCCGCTGCTGCCGGGCTACGAGTTCGCGGGCTGGGCGACGCGCGGGGGCGCGCTTGAAAGCGAGTACGCGCCCGGCGATACCTACACCGAAAACCGCTCCGTCACCCTGTACGCGGTGTGGAGGTATACTTACGAGGGCGAATTCATGCTTTCGGAGGACGAGGGCGGCTATACCGTCATCGGCTATAACGGATCCTTAAGCACGGTGTACGTGCCAAGCGAGATAGACGGAAAGCCCGTGATTGCGATAGACCTTGGCGCGTTTACGGGCGATAACGCGCCGGACAGGGTGCACGTGCCCGAAAGCGTGACGTATATCGAGATCGAGGCGTTCAAGCAGCATACCGTACTTAGCGCGTTCCCGGGCAGCGCGGCGCATCTGTACGCGCTTGAAAACGCGCTCACATACGAACCGGATTACGGAGGCAGCCTCTGGCGGGCGCCTGCCGCGCTTACCGCGATAAACGCAAACGCGTTATCCGGCGCCGCGTTCGTGTGCGCGGATCTGTCTGAAAGCTGTGTAACGCGCATAGAATCAGGCGCGTTTACAGCCTGTGTCTCTTTAAGAGCCGTCGCGCTGCCCGACGATATGGAGTACATCGCGCCGGACGCGTTCCTCGCAAACGTCGTTATTCTCGCGCGTGAAAACAGCGCGACGCGCCTGCTCGCGGAGCAATGCGGCCTGAGCTGCTACGGGTACTGATTGTACACAAAATTAACGCAATTCGGCTTGGCAGAAGCCCGACAGGTGCTATAATAATTCAGTATTTTTATACTTTGCTTCGGAGGTTCCAAAGTGGATAAACGTACCGGCAGCGCACATACTGCGCCCCGCAAAGCACCGGCCTCGCAGGCCGCTCACAAGGCGAAAACAAACGCTGCGCGCCGTAAAAAAGAAAAGTACAACCCTCTGCCGCTTATAGTGCTGGGCGGACTGCTGTTCGTGCTTTTATGCTGGCTGCTACAGTATAAAATATTCAATAAACCGGCAGACAACGGAAACCAGAACGGCGAGAGCGTTACGCTTATAGACTCCGCGAATACCGTGCGCATAACCGAGGTAATGTCCTCGAATTCCTCGATAATTCAGGACGACACGGGCGATTATGCGGACTGGATAGAGATAACGAACGTATCCTCGTCCGACGTGGATCTGCAGGGCTGGAAGCTTGCCGACAGCGCGAATTCGGTGACTAATTATTTCGAATTTCCGCATCACGTGCTCAAAAGCGGCGAGCGCACGATAGTTTTCTGCACCAGCACCAACAGAAACATATACGGATACACCTATCATGCGCCGTTCAAAATTTCGGCCTCCGGCGATACGCTGATCCTCTTTAACAATTACGACAGCGCGGTGCAGACGCTGACAGTGCCGCCGATGACCGCGAACACATCCTACGCCGAAATAAACGGCTCGTTCGAAATAACCTACGAGCCGACCCCGCTGATGGAAAATACGAGCGCGAACTATACGCAGATCATGTCGCGCCGCACGGTCACGGACAGCCCGATAAAGATTACCGAGATAATGGCGAAAAACGCCAGCTACGCGCCGGACGAGAACGGCGAATACGTAGACTGGGTGGAGATTTACAATTCCTCCTCGTATTCGATAAGCCTGCTGGATTACGCGCTTACGGACAGCGAATTAAACCTGCGCAAGTGGACGTTCCCGAACATATCGATAGGCGCGGGAGAGTATATGCTCATCTATTGCTCGGGCTACGACCGGCGGGACACCCGAAACCCGCTGCATACAAGCTTCCGCCTGAGCACCGAAAAGGAATACGTGATACTCACGGACGCAAACGGGAACGTGATAGACAGAGTGGATTACGATTTGTTGAAAGCGGACCAATCCCTCTCAAAGCAATCGGACGGAACATGGGTAACGACAAAAGCCCCGACGCCGGGCATGGCCAATACATTTTCAAGCGCCGCGCTGATTTCCGGTCAGTTCGCGGCGCAAAATACAAGCAGGGTTTTTATAAACGAGGTAATGGCGTCCACGTCGACCGCGCTTGAAAAAAGCGCCGCCTCATACGACTGGGTGGAGATACAGAACCGCTCGGGCGTTTCGGTGGACCTGAGTTTGTGGGGACTGAGCGACAACCCCGCAAAGCCCCGCAAGTGGCAGTTTCCGGAGGGGACGATAATCCCCGCGGGGTCGTACATCGGAGTGTATCTGTCGGGACTTGAAAACGGCAAGGGCTCTTACCTTAACGCGAATTTCCGCCTGTCCTCTTCGGAGGGCGAAACGCTGGTGCTTTCAGACCCCGAGGGCAGGATCGTGGACCGCTGCCCGCTGGGCGTGCAGTATTCCGAAATCTCGTACGGCAGGATAGGGGATACGGACGGCTTTTATTATCTGACGGGCGCGACGCCCGGCACCGCGAACGTGGCTACGGGCTATCAGGAGCGCATGAGCGCGCCGGTCTTCTCCGTGCAGGGCGGGCTGTACGATTTGGGCAGCACCGTCACGGTGTCGCTGACGTGCGAGGAGGGCGCGCAGATTTACTACACGCTCGATTCCTCCGAGCCCGATCCCGGTGAAACGGGCGGCCATTCCTACCGCGTGGACCCGGACTTCACCAGGTATATAAGCGGCACCACGCAGACCTACCGCTACACGCAGCCCATACACGTGAACAAAACCACGGTAATCCGCGCGATAACCGTAAAAAACGGGCAGCTTACCTCTCCCGTCGCCACTCAGACGTATTTTATGGGCGTAAGCCACACGATGCAGATCGTGTCTCTGGTGCTCGATCCGGAGGACCTGTTCGGCTATACCACGGGCATATACGTAAAGGGTCCCAACGCGCTCGCGGAATATCCCTACGGCTCTATGAACCGCGGCGCGAACTTCTGGATGGATTGGGAGAAGGCCGGAAACATAGAGCTGTACGGGCTTGACGGCACGACGCTTTTGTCGCAGGGCTGCGGAGTGAAGCTGCACGGTCAGTACAGCCGTACCGAAAAACAGAAATCCGTCAAGATAATCGCGCGTTCCAAATACGGCCTCAACCGCTTCTACGGCAAGCTTTTCCCGAACCGCGATTACACCGAATACCAGTCCTTCCTGCTGCGCCAGTCCGGTCAGGATCACGACAAGAGCCGTATGCGCGACAGCATACTTTCTTCCCTCGCGGAGGGGCTCGACGTACTGTATCAGGATACCGCGCTCGCGGTCGTGTACCTTAACGGCGAGTACTGGGGCCAGTACAATATGCGCGAGCGCATAAACACGTATTCCATCTGCCAGTGGGAGGGCTGGGACCCGGCGATAAGAGACGACATCGACCTTCTGAAGGCCAACGATACCGTAATGAAGGGCTCGAAGAAGACGTGGACGGAATTTAAGGAATGGTACACCAAAAACGGCATAGACACCGAGGAGGAGCTTGCCGTCGCGCGCACGTACATAGACGTCGAGAACTATCTTAACTACTGCGCGGTCGAGATATACACCGGCAACACGGACCTGCTGAACTGCAAGAAATACCGCTGCGCGCAGATCGACGGGCTGTGGAGATGGGTGGTATACGACTTCGACTGGGCGTTCTATACGGACACCAACTCAGTAAACCGCTGGCTCACGCCCGGCGGCGTCGGCGACGGCAACAAATGCGACAATTCGCTGTACATCGCGCTTATGAAAAACGACTACTGCCGCAACTATTTCCTGTCCCTGATGGCGGAGAAGCTTGCGGGCGACTGGTCGAGCGCGAGCGTGCTGCAGAAGATAAGCGACCGCAAGGAGCTGCTCGATCCGGAGCTCGACATGCACCTTAACAAGTGGGACATCAGCCGCTCTACGTACAATAACGGCTTCAACAAATTCGTGAATTACGCCAAGACCCGCCCGGGCAGGCTGCTGTACTTCTTCAGAAACAAGCTCTCCAAGAACGAGTTCGAGTACTACTTCCTGGAGCTTACCAAGACCATAGACCTTATCGACGACAAGGGCAAGTCCTTCTCATACAGCTGATACAGGAGGATAGCGAAATGCGGGAAAGAATGCCCGAAAGGCACGAAAAGAAATACTACATAAGCGCCTCTGATCTCGAGGGACTCAGAAACCGCATAGCGCGCGTGCTGGATTACGATCCTCACGCCGACGCAAACGGGGAATACTTCATTCGCTCCCTCTACTTCGACGACGTGTTCGACAGCGCGTATTACGACAAGGTGGACGGCGCGCCCGCCCGCGACAAATACCGCATACGCATCTACAACATGTCCGACGCGGTGATATTCCTCGAAAGAAAGCGCAAAGCGGGCGAGCTTATTCAGAAGTCCTCCGTACGGATAACGCGCGAGCTCGCACAGGAGCTTATAAACGGAAATCCGACGCCGCTGCTTAAAACTGGGGAGCCGCTGCTGCTTGAAATGTACGCCGAAATGCGCACGAAGCTGCTGCGCGCGAAGGTGCTGGTGGACTATACGCGTGAAGCGTTCGTGCATCCCGCGCAGAACGTCAGGATCACCTTCGACAAGCGCCTTTCCTGCTGTCCGGGCAGCACGGACCTGTTCAATAAGGACCTGCTTTCCGCAAGCGTGCTCGACTCCGCGCAGGAAATACTCGAGGTCAAATACGACGAATACCTGCCGCAGTTCATCGCCGCCGTGCTGGCGGACAGCTCGCACGAGCACTGCGCGGTTTCGAAGTACGTGCTGTGCCGCGGCTTCGAGCCGTTGACGTGAAATCACGGCCGCAAGGCTGGACATAACAAGACATAATTTGAAAGGGGAATTACCTCATGAACGCACTCGAAAATGCCTTAAGACAAATCAACCAGAATATGTCCATCGGTACAAACTCCATCGTACTGGTCATATTTACCACCATTATGGCGTTTGCGGTGGGTCTGTTTATCTATTGGGTATACAAAAAGAATTACCGCGGAGTGATGTTTTCGACCAACTTCGCTCTTACGCTGATACTCATGACCGTGGTGACCGCGCCCGTGGTGCTGTGCATACGCGAAAGCGTGGCGCTTTCGATGGGCATGGTCGGCGCGCTCTCGATAGTGCGTTTCCGCACTGCCGTTAAGGACCCGCTCGACACGGCGTACATGTTCTGGGCGCTCACGATGGGCATACTCCTCGGCGCGGGCCAGTTCCTGCTGGCGGGCATTACGGTGGTAGGCATAGCGGTAGTGATTTTCGTTTTGCGCAGGCTGATCAGCAAGGGCACCGACAGCTACCTGCTGGTTATGCGTGCGAATCAGACCGGCGAAGCCAACGCGCAGAAGCTGCTTTCCAAGGTGCGCTATCAGGCGTTAAAGAGCAAGACCGTGACCGCGAACGGCGGCATCGAGCTCACATACGAGATACGCGTGGAAAAGAGCGAAGCGTTCCTGAACAAGCTGCTCACTCTCGAGGGCGTAAAGGAAGCTTCTCTGGTTTCGTATCTGACCGAGACGGTGTAACCTCAAATCACGTTATCATAAGGCTTAAGGCTTAAGTTTGATCCTTCCCGGAAGGAACCCGGATGATCGGCTTTCGCGGTTTGGCCGCAGCGACCGGCGAGGCCGTGAAAGCCGTATTTGCCTGAAACGGCTTTGCTGCGCCGGCCATACAGGCGGCGCGCGGAGCTTATTTGCGGGCGGCGCGTTTTCCGTACCGGCTTACGAGACGTTGCTGCGTGCGGCGATACTTTAGATCCAATACGGCATAAGCGAAAGGAGGCAGCCGGATGAAACGGATCATTTTACTGATCGGGCTGCTTTTAATGTGCGCTTATGCCGTCTCAGAAACCTGGGGAGACGCGTCCTCAAGGGTGAATTTTTACTATCAGTACGACGGCGGGACGACCGACGAACCCGGCACCTACGACCTGCTGCTGGCTGATCGGCTCAAGGCGCTGTGCGGTCACGACAGCATTTATTACAATTCAAATACGAACAAGTATCTTACCGGACGCGGGTGCTGCCTGTTTTCGTTCGCGCATGCGTATCAGTATCTGTGCGGGTATTCGGGCAGCAACGCGCTCAAGGCGGACATACTTTACCGCTTTCTGTCTACGAAGCCGGTCTGGTCTGATACCGGCTCCTCGCTTTCTCCGCCAAACGCCGCCGGGATATATGCGCAGTCTCTGGCCGCGCAGCCGGGAGTAAACAGCTACGGCGCTTCGCTCTCCACCTTTTCAAAGCTCAAGGCGTTTTTCGAGGGCAGGCAGAGCGTGCTTATCATGAACGTGCCGGGGCACTACTTCTGCGCAGTGGGCTGCATAGAGCACGGCGGCGTTCAGTACGTGCAGGTGATCGACAGCACGCTGTCCGGCACGATACGCACGGGACGCTGCACACAGGCGAAATCCTTCGATTTCAGTCAGACGTATACGCCCGCGAACGTGCTGAATTACGCTGCCGGCGTGCGCCAGTACTGGCTCCCGTACAGCGAATTTTCGTCGAAGTGCAGAATAAAATACGCTTACCGCGCCGCCAAAGCGCCCGCGGTCAATCCGCTTACGGCGGACAGAGACGAGCTTATATTGCTTGCGGGCGAAAGCATGCCCCTGAACATACAGGGCACTGACAGGGAGCTTGAGTATATATGCTCGGACGAGACGGTGGCAAGCGTAAGCGACGGCGGCGTCGTACATGCGCTTGCGCCCGGGCGCGCGTGCGTCACGTGCCGCATAAAGGGCAGTCCAGGCATCTCGCTCGACATACAGCTATACTGCATAAGCGTGCCGGAGGAGAGTGTGTGCGTCACGGACGTAAACGGCGAACTGCCGATTCTGCCGCAGATAGACGGCGAGCTGCCGGAGGGCGCGTACGCCGTGTACGAAAACGCCGATACAAGCGCGTCCGGCGTAAGCGGCGCGGAAGCGGCCGTGTTTACGCGGGAAGGATACGAGATGCTCAGGCTTTCCGTTACTGTGATCGCGCTTGACCCGCAAACCCTCTGGCAGATACCCGGGAGCTTCGCAATTATCGAATCCGAGGCGTTCGCGGGAATGAACGTCAGCTATCTCGCAGTGCCGGCGGGTGTAATGCTGATAGAAGAAAACGCGTTCGCGGACTGCCCGCTCACGGCAGTGTTCGTCCAGAGCCGTGAGACGCGCATAGCCTCAGATGCCTTCGGCGGCGCATATGTGACATACGCCTATGACGAATATCTGAAATGGGCGGATAAACGCTGAGGGAAAGCGTGCCAAAACATAAAACGCCGCGCCGTATCGCTTAGTTTTCAAGCGGGAACGGCGCGGCGTTTTGCGTATCGCACCTGCCGGGCTTATCAGCTTACGCTGCGCGGGTGCTTTGCACTGATTTCGTTTGCGATTTTCGTTTATTTCAATCGTTCTGCGCGTCGCTTACCGCTGCGCACAGGCAGCACACGTTCTCCATATACATAAGGTATATGTTTTCGGAAGCGACGTACGCTTCGTCGGGGTAATAGGCGTCTATAAGCGCGCGCCGTGCGCCTGAGTATGCGTGCAGCGCTTCGAGGCTGCCGTCTGCATTCTGTTCAGCTTCGCCGAAGGCTTCGGCGCAGATATATTCTAAAAGCTGCATATACGTTTCCGCTGCGGCATCGTACGCGGCGGCGAGAGACGTTCCTTCGAGCGTCTGCTCGTATGCCCGCGTAGCCATGGGCATATGCTCAGCGCAGATTTCAAACGTCTTTACAGGCGTCCCGTACTCATAAAAGTCGCATTCACAGGCGCAGGCCGTACGGGAGGAGGGCAGGAACAGGTTATCCGCCGCAAGCGGGTCCGGCAGTCCTTCTCCCAGCGCGCACAGGAACATACACTGACTGCGCAGGGCGGCGCATTCGGCCGTGCTTATACACACTGCGTCTCCGCCGCATGCGCGTTCGAGGATCAGCCCGTATTCATTAAGCCATGCGGTGAACGCGTTTTGGTCGCGTCTGAACATCAGCGCGATGCTGTCGGGCGCGCCGCTTATGAGCCGTTCGTACTGCGTGTCCAGCTCGCTTTGCCACAGCGTCATAACTGCCTTAAGCGCTTCAGCCGTTTCGGCGTCCGTACTCGCGTGTGCGCATATCTCGCGCGCGAGCGCGTCTGCTGCGGCGTGCTCGGCGCAGTACGCCGTCTCCGCGAGGTATATTCCCGCGCCCGAGCTGAGCGTTTTGTATTCGCAAAAGGCAGCGTAAAGCGCGCCTTGAGAGGGCAAATCACCCGTCAGCGGGAGCGTGAGTGCGTTTGAATAAACTACGTTCTTCTTTCCGTCTGCGGCTGTAAGCCTAGTCCAGGCGATGTTCGAGGCGCTTCCGATCTTCGCGTCGAGCGCGGTCAGCTCGTATTCGGTATGTATCGTCAGCGGGCGGCCTGAAAGAGCGTCCGCCCGGTGTACGAGGCATTCCGGCGCGTCTGAAAGCATGGAATACGTCAGGACCTCTGTGTATTCCGCGCCTGCGGGATTATACATAACGATATCGAACGAGACGGTTTCTCCCGCAGTGTAGTACGCGCCGTTTGTGGGCAGGCTCGTTTCTGCGCAGTGTATCACGGGCAGTACCGGCTCGGCTGCGGCAGGCTCGCCGCTGCCGGTCAGTACGGTTATGCCGTCAGAGTACGCAAGCGCGTTCGACCCGTCCGCGTATCTGCAGCGCGCGCAGACGCGGCAGGTGAGCTTTCCCGCTTCCACGTCCGCCTGCGTCACGTTCTGCGTATAAGACAGCACGAAGCTGGAATGCGCGCGCACCGCCGCGCCGGATATGCGCCTGAGCGCGGCAGTCGTGACGTTCAGACAGTACACCTCGCACATGCTTATATCGGCTTCGGCGCGGTTCGTGAGCGCGATCAGATAGGTCACCTTTTCGCCGGGCACATAGAAGCTGCCGTTCGCGGGCGCGGACGCTTCGATAAACACAGCTGCTGTCGTGTCCGGAACGCCGAGCTTAGGAGCTTCAGCGGTAAACGCGCGCAGTATTTCAGACGCGCCTGCGCTTACGGGCTGACCGTCCGCGCTTGTCACACTTGCCACGGCCTGATTGTCGACGACTCCGTCAAGCACGTCCTGCGCCGTCACGGTATACGCAAGCTCGATTTCGGGCGCGGCGCTGTCCGGCGCAAGAAGCGCTGTTTCCGCGCGTGAGCCGTCTCCGCGTACGAGCCGCACGCTCACGCCGTCAATCGCGCTCTCTGAGGCGTTTACGACCGTGATACCGTATACGACTGCTTCTCCATCAGTAAAATACCTGCCGTTTTCAGGCTCGTTTTTAATGTACGCGGACACGAATACCTGCGCCGCCGGGATAGACGGCGCGTCTGTGTCCGCAGGAGCGGGCTGAGCAGTTTCTTCCGCTTCGTCAGAGTCGTCTTCAGCGTCCGGCTCTGCGGGCTTAGATGGTTCTTCCTGCTCTGAGGGCTCGGCTTCCGCTGTGATTTCATCTGATTCAGGTTCCGATGGGATTTCCGCTGAAACGCCGATCGCTGCGCTTTCCCCGGTGTCCTGAACGCCTTCAGCTGCTTCTGACGAGGTGCTGCCGCTGTCCCCGGGCGCGTCTTCAAGCGGCTCGTGCGGGACTGTATCGCCTGTTTCTGAAACTTCGGGCGTTTCATCCGCTTCCGTAATTTCGGGAACGGCTTTCGTATCTGCTTCAGACTCGGCAGGGGGCAGAGCCTCCGAAGCGGGCGTGCCTTCGGTTTCAGTCGTTTGAGGCTCGTCCGACTGCTCGCCCTGCGTTTCGGTAACGGCTTCGTCCGTGTCTGCGATAGGGTCTTTGGGCGCTTCAGAGCCGTCTGCCTGTGCGTCCCCGTCCGGCGTCTGCGCTTCCTGGCTGTATAGCGCGGCTGTTCCGTCCGGCGCGCTGCCTGCTGTGATTTCAGTCTGCGCTTCCGCGCCTGTATCGGCAGGTTTCTTGGCAGCCTCGTCTGCGGCGGGCTGCGCTTCATCCTCCGGCTGCTCGGTATCGCTTATACTTTTAGGTTCAGTCTCGGCAAGCTCAGGATTTGTTGCATTTATCGGCTCGTCCACGGGCAGCTCGGCATCTTGTGTGTTCTCCGGTACACTCGGCGTTTCAGCGTCGTCAGTGGCTTCAGGCTCGGGGGTTTCCTGCGCCGCAGCGCTGTCCTCGGCGGGCGCGGTTGGCAGTATCACGTCTGCGCTTTTGGCGTAGCCCGTCTCGCCGCCCGGCTCCTCAGCCCAGCGTACCGCCGCGCGGTTTAAATATGCGCCGTCAGAGACCTCGGCGGCTTTGACCTTGTGCCGGTATTCGCAGCTGAACGAGCCGTAAGGCGGCAGACTGTCCGAGGTGTACAATTCCATGACCGCTTCGCTGCCCGGCAGCTCGTAATAATCTATAACGCTTATGTCGTACAGGGGTATGTCGCTCAGGCTTTCTATGCTTATGGAATAACGTATCCATTCGCCCTGAGTATAGTATTCGCCGTTGGCGGGCGCTCCGGCCTCAGTCAGCGTCACCTGCATATTGCTTTCTATGCCCACGCCCGCGTCGACGCTTACAGTCCCGGAAAAACCGTAGCGCAGCTTGTACTCAGCGTTTTCTGGCTTCGTTTCGTGATCGCGCAGGCTGTAAAGCGCGCGCATCGAAAGCGCGCCGTCCAGTGCGTCCTGCCTCGTGAGCACGTAATCGAACGTGCAGCTGAACACCGAATGCGCGTTCAGCGTATCGACGTATTCGACCGCGCTTCTGAGCCACGCGTCTGCGTGCGGCTCGCTTATCAGCTTTATATGGCTTAAATCGGCATCGGAATCGTTAGTCAGCGTGATTTCGAAACGTACGGCTTCGCCGGGCTTGTAATACCTGCCGTTTTCGGGCGTGCTGACAGCTTTTATCGAGATGTCCGGCAGCGGGATTTCGTTTTTGATGGCGACGGGGGAGCTTATCTCGCGCGTGACGATATAATAATCGGCGCTGTCCTCAGCTGTCCACACGCACTCTACGGGCAGCGTATAAGCTCCCTGCGCGCACGCTTCGTCTGTGAGAGTCAGTTCGTACGTGAACCGTTCGGCATCGCCGGGCATGAGAACGTCGAAATAAGCTATGCTGCGCACTTCGCCAGCTGCCGTTTCGTTTATACTCACATCAGTAAGCGGCGTGTCTCCCGTATTCGTCACGCTTATGCGGTATGCAAGCTGTTCGCCGGGCGTGTAGTATTCCGAGTTCTGCGGGCTGCTCAGAAGCGTTATCGCGACGCCTGCGGCATACGGGCCGCTTTCTCCGGATAGCACGCTGCGCTTTTCGCTCTCGCCGCAGCGTATGCACGCGCGGCTCTGACTGCCGGCCTGATCGTCCGAGGGCAGGTCAAGCGTCTGCCAGGGCGTAAAGTCGTGTCCGAGCGCGGGGATTTCGCGCACCCTCTGTTCTCCGCACTGAACGCCGCCGTTCACCCTTACGCACAGGGTGTATTCCCTGCCGGACGCCGTACAGGTCGGTTCTTTGGTGACCGCCCAGTCGCCGGTGAACATATGCCCCCGCGCCTTTTCGGTCTGTTCGCTGCGGCGCTCGGAGCAGCCTGTGCAGTACAGATTTCTTACGCCGGGTTCGGTGCAGGTGGCGGTCGTTTCGCTCGCGACGACCCAGTTGTGCACGTGCGCTTCGCCTTCGTCTGAAAGCGCGTATGCCGCAGCGCACAGAAACAGCGCGATCAAGCAGCAGACTAAGCTTTTCACTTTTCAAAGCCTCCGGTCAGTAATTTTATATTTTTATATTTTAAACCTTTATCGTATGCCATACGCCGCTGTTGAAGCGTTTCAGGGACAGCACCATTCGCACAGTCATGTCCACGAGGCTCGCTGCCCACGCGCCCAGCAGCGCCCAGGCGGGCGCTTCGTAGGAGAGCCAGAAGCTGAGCGTGCTTACCGCGTCAGTTGCTGAAAGCGCAGAGTATACGGGAGTAAAATACGCGTTTATCAGCCGTATCGCCAAAAACGCGAGCAGCGGCCTGATTATCGCGACGCACACGAGCATCATGCGCGCGACGAATTTGGTGTCTCCCGCGCCGCGCAGCGCGCCGGACGTGATCACCGAAAGCATCTGCAGCGGCTGAAACAGCGCGACGATCAGCATAACGTTCGATGAGAGCCTGATGACGGTCGGGTCGCTCGTAAACAGCTTAACCAGCGGATAGCGCGCGAGCACTATAGAGGAGGCGAGTATCAGCCCTCCGACTATGGCGATGCGCTGCGCGATTTTGCCGTATATGTGGCTCAGGTCTGGCCGTCCGCGTCCCAGCATCTGTCCTACCAGAGAGGTGCTCGCGACGCCTATGCCGTCCGCGAAGGTGAAGGACAGGTTCAGAAACTGTACGCAAACCGTATGTGAAGCGTACGCCTGAGTGCCGAGGTCCGCGACCAGTCTTGCGTACATGAAAAACCCGAAGCGCAGCGCAAGCTGTTCGATCATCGCGTTCGCGCCTACTTTAGTGACGGCGCGCGCGCTGTCGCGGTTGAAAAACCCGCCCTCCGTAAACGAAATATACAGAAAGCCGCGTCCCGTCCTGCCGCGGAAAAGCGATATGAACGCAAGCGCGCTGCCCACGCACAGGCCTATTGCGGTTGCGATCGCCGCGCCCTTTACGCCAAGGCGCGGGAAGGGCCCGACGCCGTTTATAAGCAGGTAATTCAGGATCACGTTTATGGTGTTCGAGGTGACGTTTACGTACATCGTAATTTTGGTGTTGCCTATGCCTCTTTGTCCTGCGCACATCGCCATGGACAGCACGTTGAAGGGCAGCACCGCCGTAACTATACGGAAATACATCGCCGCGTCGTCTATCGTATCGGCTTTCGCGCCCGCAAGGCGCATAAGCGGACGCGCGAATACCATGGCCACTGCAGTCATGACCGCGCTCAGCGCAAGCACTATCGTAAGCGACGTGCGCAGCGCGGCGTTCGCGTCCGTCTGACGGCCTTCGCCCTTTCTGCGCGCCACGACGGCGGTTATGCCGATGTTCATCGCAAAAAACATGCACAGCATCAGCATGCGCGGCTGCCCGACCAGCCCCACGGAGGCGATCGCCTCCGTGCCTATGCGCCCGACCATCATAGTGTCTATGCTGCCCATTAGCGACATGAGCACCATCTCCGTGAGGCTGGGCAGCGCTATGCGCAGCAGATTTCCGTACGCTTCGCGGCCGGAAGGTATTTCACCCTTCGCGCCGGAGGCGGGCAGCAGGTTTTCGAGCGAAAAAAACTCTTTTAAGATACTCATTTCTTTTATCCCGGCAACGCTTCGTCACCGCGCGCCCTGTTCCGCGAGCTGTGCAAGACGCTCGTACGCGTAATCGAGCGCTCTTTCGTCCGGCGCGCTGCCGCGCGCGAACTCGCTTCTGCCGCCGCCCTTTCCGCCGAAGCGGCGCGCGGCTTCGCTTATCAGAGCGCCCATGTCCCGCGTGCAGTCCTGCGACCTTGCAAACAGCATGAGCACGCCATCCTGCGTGCGGCTTCCAAGCAGCGCGGCTGCGTTTTGATACTCCGTGACGGTCTGCGCGGCGTCCTTGAGCGCTGCGGCGTCCGTGCCGTCGAATAGCTGCTTTATTATCAGCATGCCGCCCGTGCGCGGAGCTTTAGTGAGTGCGCTGCTAATCTGAGCAGCCGCCATGTCGCTTTTCAGCCTGCCGAGCGCGTACTGCGCGTCCTTAAGCCGCTTGATCGTTTCCTCCGCCGCGGCGGGCAGCGTGCGTACGTCCGCCGAGAGCAGAGCACCTGCCTGCTTTACGCTGTCCATATATTCGGCAAACAGCCTGTTTGCGCGCTTTCCGCACACGAACGTGAAACGGATCTTGCCTCTGCTCGGACGCGCGTCCGTCAATTTGAACACGCCGATTTCGCCGGTACGCGCGGGATGCGTGCCGCCGCACGCGCAGTACTCCCATGTGCCTATCTGCACGACGCGCACGTGCGTGACGACCGCAGGAGGCTTTCTGAGAGGAAGACGCGATAGCTCCTGCGCGTCAGGGAAGTAGCAGCGTATCTCTTCGTTTGCCTGTATGTGCGCGTTCACGGCGTCCTCAAGCGCGCTAAGCTCGCTGTCTGTAAGCCTCATCCGCCCGTCCGGCAGCTCTGCGTCTATCGTAGAGTCCTCATGCCCGATGTGCAGACCTATAGTATGCCCGCCAAACATTTTGTACACGCAGCCTGCGAGTATATGCTCTCCGGCATGCTGCTGCATGTGATCAAAGCGCCTGTCCCGGTCTATCGTGCAGTATACCGTGCCGCCCGGAATGAGACTGCCGTTTACGCGGTGCGCGACGTCGCCGTTTTCGTCCACGAAAACGTCCGTCACGCTGCACGCGCCTATCGTGCCGGTATCGAAGGGCTGCCCGCCGCTGGTGGGATAGAAGGCGCTTTGGTCAAGATATACGAGGCTGCTTCCGTCCTCAGCCGGCACGCAGGCGCTCACACGCGCCTCGAATTCCATAAGGTACGGATCGTCATAATACAGTCTTTCGGTCATAAAATGCTCCATTTTCATTATCGTATTTATATTACACTCTTTGCGGCACGATTGCAAGCGCAATTAAGCGCTATATTCCGCCGCGACAGTTTTCTTAACTTATAAATTGCGAAATACTGCTTATATGCATTCGGGCGCGGTGTATAATAAAATGTAAAATAAGGAAAATTTTTTAATGGATACAGGAGATACCGATGGCTCAGGCTAAACGCAGATACAAGCCCGGCGAGATTTTTCAAAACCCGCTCGTCGCGCTCGCTGCGGTCGCTCTGGCGGCGCTTATAATAATACTGGTCACCCGCTCTTCCTGCAGCGGGGTCCCGAACAGCAATTATTACTGTCAGGGCGTATACATTAACGGCGTTGAAATGTCGCGCTACACTAAAGCACAGGGTGAAAAATGGCTGACCGACCGCGAGGACGCGCTGCTCGGCAAAACCTATACCTATACGTTCGAGGACCGCAAATGGACCTTCAGCCCCAAAGACATAAATGCCTCCTACAATACAGGCGAGGTTTTGTCCAAGGCGTGGAATTTAGGCCATACCGGCTCCTCGTCCGACCGTGCGAGCCTGCAGCAGGAGTTAAGGCTGCACAATCAGTATTTCACCACCGAGCTTTCATACGACGAAGCGAAGCTGGACGAGTTTATAAACAGCATCGCGCGCGAGGTTTATATTGAGCCGGTCGACGCCGACATAGTGCTCACCGCGACCGAGCCGCGCATAGTCGCCCAGTCTCAGGACGGGCGCGAGCTGGACAGCGAGGGCATGAAGGCGCAGATCGTCTCTCTTATGAAGCAGGGCTCGACCGAGAACACATTCGCCCTGCCGGTGGAGGTCAAAATCCCGGCCGTATCCTCGAGCGCGGCGGAAAACGGGCTGCAGCTCATAGTTACGTATTCCACGGATCTGAGCGCCTCGTCCTCGAACCGCTGCCACAACGTCGCTCTGGCGCTGTCGAGGTTCAACGCCTTTGAGGTAAAGCCCGGCGAGACCGTGTCCTTTAACGAAGTGGTCGGCGCGCGCACGATACTGAACGGCTATTACGAGGCCACGGTATACTACGGCGAGAGCGTAAGCACGGGCGTGGGCGGAGGCGTGTGTCAGGCCTCCAGCACGCTTTACGGCGCGCTTATGAAGGCCGGCATGACCACGCTCACGCGCGACCATCACGCGCTGGTGGTGGATTACTGTCAGGCGAGCATGGACGCCGCGGTAAGCGACACGCAGGACTTCGTGTTTACGAACGATACCGATTACGCGATATACATTTATACCAGCGTCGTGAACAAGGACAAGGCCACCGTAAGGATATATTCGAACCGTCCCGAATACAGGATCGAGCTGGAATCGACGATAATTCAGAACAACATCAAAAACTCCGCCATAACCGAACGCAAGGACACAAACGGCGAGTACGCGTATTACACCACAGAAAAGGTGCTCGTGAAGGAAGGCAAGCTGGGCCGCAAAAGCAAGCTCGAGCGCATTTACTACGACTGGGATACGGGCCGGGAGGTCTCGCGCGAAACTCTGAGCGAAGACTATTATTCCGGCGAAAGAGATATTTATTATGTGGGCGTGCATACGCCCTGACACGGAGGATATATGGGCAAGGTAGTAATCACGGCGGATTCGACGTGCGATCTTTCATCTGATCTGGTCGAAAAATACGGCATAGTCGTCGTGCCGCTGTATGTGATAACGGGCGAGACGGAGCACAGAGACGGCGTGGATATAACTCCGAACGGCCTGTTTGAGTACGTCAGGCAGACGGGCGTGCTGCCCAAGACCGCCGCCTGCACGGTGGAGGACTATACGCGCGTATGGAAGCCGTATCTCGACGAAGGCGCTAGCATAGTGCATCTTAACATATCCAGCGAGTTTTCCTCCTGTTATCAGAACGCGGTAACAGCGGCGCAGGCGCTTAAAAACGTATATCCCGTGGATTCGCGCAATCTTTCAACCGGCATAGGACTGCTGGTTCTCGACGCAGCCGAGATGGCGGCGCAGGGCATGGATGCCAAAGAAATTTTCGACACCCTCGAACAAAAAAAGCAGCGCCTGAACGTGAGCTTCGTGATAGACACCATGGAATACCTCGCCAAGGGCGGACGCTGCTCCAGCGTAGTCGCGCTTGCGGCGGGACTGCTGCGCCTCAAGCCCTGCATCAGCGTAAACGAGGGCAGGATGGGCGTGAGCAAAAAATACCGCGGCAAGCTCAGGGACGTGCTTATGCTCTACGTGCACGAACGGCTGAAAGCGGCGGGAGAGGTCGAGCTCAAGCGTATATTCATAACCGATTCGGGAGTGTCTGAGGATATCGTCCGGGAGGTGCGCGAGGCGATTTTGAAGGAAGCGCCCTTTTCCGAAATACTGCATACGAACGCGGGCTGTACGGTGTGCAGTCACTGCGGCCCCGGCACGCTGGGGATACTGTTCTACGAAGCGGAAAAATAAAGGCGCAGGCATACGATCAAACAGCATGTGAGGTATGGGCTATGAAAATCGGGTTCGACAACGAAAAGTACATTCGCATCCAGTCCGAGCGCATACAGCAGCGCATAGCCGAATTCGGCGGCAAGCTGTATCTTGAATTCGGCGGCAAGCTGTTTGACGACTACCATGCGTCGCGCGTGCTGCCGGGCTTTGAGCCGGACAGCAAGATACGCATGCTTTCTTCGTTCAAAAACGACGTCGAGATAATTGTAGCCATCTGCGCAAACGACATAGAAAAAAATAAACAGCGCGGAGATCTGGGTATTTCATACGACGACGACGCGCTGCGGCTGATGGACGTGTTCCGTTCGATGGGACTGTACGTGGGCAGCGTGGTGATCACGCGCTACGCGAACCAGCCCGGCGCGGATCGCTTCCGCAAAAAGCTGAGCTCGCTGGGCATCCGCTCTTATCTGCATTATCCTATAAAGGGCTATCCCTCCGCGGTAGACGAGATAGTATGCGAGGAAGGCTACGGCAGGAACGAATACGTCGAGACCTCGCGCCCGCTGGTCGTGGTGACCGCGCCGGGCCCCGGCTCCGGCAAGATGGCTACCTGCTTAAGCCAGCTCTATCACGATTTAAAGCGCGGCATTTCCTCCGGCTACGCGAAATTCGAAACCTTTCCCGTGTGGAGCCTGCCGCTTAACCATCCCGTAAATCAGGCATACGAAGCCGCGACCGCAGACCTTAACGACGTCAACATGATAGACCCTTACCACCTTGAGGCGTACGGCATCACGGCGGTCAACTATAACCGGGACGTTGAAATATTCCCGGTCATGCGCACGATGTTCGAAAAGCTGCTGGGCAAGTGTCCCTACGCGTCGCCCACGGACATGGGCGTGAACATGATAAAGGACTGCATCGTGGACGACGACGTGTGCCGCGAAGCGTCCAGACGCGAGATACTGCGCCGCTATTACGCCGCGCAGGTGGAGGCGAAGCGCGCGGGCAGCGACACGGAGACACTGCGCAAGATGGATCTGATCGTAAAGCGCGCGGGCATAACGCCGGACATCATCCCCGCCGTGTGGACGGCGCTTTTGCGCGAGCAGACCACCGGCGCGCCCGCGGCGGCGATTGAGCTTTCGGACGGACGGCTGATCTCAGGCAAGACCAGCTCGCTTCTGGGCGCGGCGGCGGCGCTGCTATTGAACGCGCTTAAAGCGCTCGCGGGCATACCCAAGGAAATCAAGCTGCTGCCGCCCGAGGTGATAGAGCCTATCGCGAACATGAAGATACAGCATCTCGGCCATCACAATCCGCGTCTGCATACGGACGAGATACTCGTCGCGCTGTGCGTGAGCGCGGTCACCAATCCCGCGGCGGCGCTTGCTCAGCAGCAGCTTTCAAAGCTCAGAGGCTGCGACGTGCATTTCAGCGTGATCCCCTCCGCAGTGGACGAAAAGATTTTCAAAAAGCTCGGCATGAACATAAGCTGCGAGCCGAAATACGAGCTGACGAGGCTGTATCACAAATAAGGGGCTGCAAGCAGCCCCTCGATTGAAATGAATCGTAGATTCATTTCAATCGGTTGGGGTTATTGCGCCTTTTGCTGAAAATCCTGCGGGATTTTCCGGGCGCAAAAGCCGTAAGGAATGAATTTTCATTCTCGGCGTGCAAGCCCGCCTTCATGAAAATTCTCCTCGGGGCGGCAAAGCCGCCCCTGCGGATTACAATTGGAGGAGTTTCGACCCATCCAAACCTCCCCGGGGCTTTGCCACTTGTGCAGACAGCCCCTTCAAAACGCCATCCTTATATGCTTGCCCGGCTTGGCGGGCGGGAGTCCCAGCAGCTCGCGGCCGAGCTTTACGTAGTATCTGTAATTCTCTATAGGCACGCCGTTCGGTATGCGGTGATCCAGACCGAACACGGTGCCGCCGCCCGTGAGCGGGGAGGCGAGCTTGTATTCAAGCTCCCGGCGGATGTCCTCCTTCGTGCCGCGCAGTGCGAATTTGTCTATGCCGCCCTTGAACGCGAGGCGGCTGCCGTATTTTTGACGCAGCTTCACCATGTCCATGCCCGCCATCGGCTCGAGAGGGTACATACAGTTTATGCCCGCGTCCAGGAATTCGTCTATCACCGCTTCCATGTTGCCGTCGGAGTCCTGCGAAAACAGCTTTGCGCCCGCGCCTTTTGCGATATTCCAGACGCGGCGGTAATACGGCGTCAGAAAGCGCCTTACCAGCTTCGGGCCTATCATGGGGCCGGATTTGCCTGCCATATCCTCGTGTATGCACAGTATATCCACCGGCACTGTATCGAGTATGCGTTCGAGCGCCTGAACGCACATGTCGCCCAGCGTCCCGAGCATATCCTCTATCATTTCGGGCTCCTCGATGAAAGCGCAGCATACCTCTTCCTCGCCCATGAGCTGTCTGGGCTCGTCGAAGCCGCCCGGTATCCACATAATGCTGAGCGCGCCCTCGTCCCGCGCGCGCGCCGCGCGCTTAAGCGAGGGCATATCTATTCTGCTGTCGTCAAATGCGTACCAGTGCCGCACGGCGTCCCAGCTTTCGGGAGTCTGAACGGGCCAGGAAAACGGCAGGGGAATGGTGGCGCATTTCTTGCTTAAACGCATCCTGCGTCCCAGCGCGTCCACGCTTATGCGCTCCGTATCGTTTTCAGATATAAGCTTTTCCGAAAGACCGGTGTGCGGGCTAATGTCGAAGGGGACGGTGACGTATTTGACCGCGTCCCAGCCGAAGGCCGTCAGGCTGATTTCGTCCTCTGACGCGCCCTGCGATCTCCATTCCGCGTCCAGCCCTATCAGCGGCCCGAACAGCTCCGTGAACATTTCACGCGGAGACCCCGCAAATGTCATATGGCTCAGATATTCGTCGCGTGTCCAAAGCATAGCGCAGCTCCTGATTTTTAATCGTTTTACAGGATTATACCACACGAAGCGCCTGATTTCCAGTACAAAATTCCGTGCTGCGCGCGAGACGGCATCCGCGCAGACGAGACGCATGGAAAACGGCGGCTTTATTCACGCGCTTTTAATGTATTTTTGCGTTTGTGCGTTGCCAATGCGGCTTGTGTGTGGTAAAATAGGCGCATATCAATTTGCGAGGTGAGTAATATGAAAATAGCAGTCAGCTCTTACAGCTTTTCGCAGGCTATGGGCGACGGACGCATGGTTATGACGGACGTTATACCCAAAGCGAAGCAAATGGGCTTCGAGGGCGTCGAGATCGTGCGCGGCGGGCAGTCGGACGCCGAAATGCGCGCGCTGGCCAAGGAACTGAAAGCGCAGAGCGAGGGCGAGGGCCTGCCGATCATCGCGTATATGACGGGCGCGGATTTTATAAAGTGCGGGCTTGACGCGGAGGTCGAGCGCTTAAAGCGCGAATCTGAGATCGCGGCGCTTATGGGCGCGCCGAGGATGAGGCACGATTCCACCTCCGGCGCAGACGCAGAGGGCCGCGTGTATACCGTGGACGAGGCGCTTAAGACAGTCACGGAGGGCTACCGCCGGGTCACGGAGTTCGCGGCGGGGCTGGGCGTGCACACGATGATAGAAAACCACGGCCGCTTCTTCCAGGCGAGCGCGAGGGTAAAGCGGCTTATAGACAGCGTCGCGCATCCGAACTTCGGCTGGCTGGTGGATATGGGCAATTTCCTGTGCGTGGACGAGCAGCCCGTAGACGCGCTGAAAACCGCGGCGGGCTATGCGGTGCATGCGCACGCGAAGGATTTCCATTTCAAGCGCAAGGGCGAATATGTACCGCCGCAGGGCTGGTTTGAGACCGCCGGGGGCAATTACCTGCGCGGCGCGATAATCGGTCACGGCATCGTAAACGTGCCCGAATGTCTGCGCATGCTCAGGGAAGCGGGCTACGACAGCTGGCTGAGCGTGGAATTCGAGGGCATGGAGGACTGCATAAAGGCGCTTGACTGCGACCTTGCAAACCTCAGGGAAATGCTGGCAAAGTGATCGTCGAGCCGATTGCGCATATAGAGAACGACTTTCCCGGAAAGTTCGGGCTGCCGAGACAAAGCGGGCTTAATCCTGCGCTGCTCAGCCGCATAGTGCCCGAGAAGCGCTGTGCGGGAGAGGAGTTTACGCGCGGGATAGAGGAGTTCTCGCATTTATGGCTTATATGGGGCTTCGACGTGCCTGCGCGCGCGAAAGCTTCCGTGCGCCCGCCGAGGCTGGGCGGAAACGTGAAGCGAGGCGTGTTCGCTACCCGCTCGCCGTTCAGGCCGAACCCGCTGGGGCTCACGGTGGTAAAGCTCGAGGGCGTCGAGCGAAGCGCGCGCGGGACCGTGCTTACCGTTTCCGGCGCGGACATGAAGAGCGGCACGCCGATATACGATATAAAGCCGTATCTGCCTTACGCGGACAGCGTTCCGGACGCGTGCGGAGGCTTCGGCGAGGCGCACGCGGGCGACACGCTTGAGGTGGAATTCCCGCCGGATATTAAGCAGCGTGTGCCGGAGGACAAGCTCGAGGCGCTGATGTACGCGCTCGCGCAGGACCCGCGGCCCGCGTACCACGCCGATCCCGAGCGCATATACGGGTTTTATTACGCGGACATGGACGTGCGCTTCAGGGTAAGCCAAAACGTGCTCACGGTAGTACAAATAGTAAACAGAAAGTAAACGGAGACGATTCAGGTGGCAAAACGCGCAGCCAAACGCAAAAAGAAGGCCGCACGGCGGCGCAGGGCGCTTATAATCGCGCTTTCTGTGCTTGCTGTCGCCGCGCTTGCCCTGACGCTGCCGGGGCTGCTCGATAAGGGCACTCAGAACGCGGCGAACACTTACGGCGCGCTCATAACGCTCGCAGACGGGCGCGAGCTCGCTCTCGAGCTGTACCCGGACGCGGCTCCGGAAAGCGTGGCGCTGTTTACGCGTCTGGCCGATTCCGGCGCGTACGACGGCACGTCCTTCGACATGACGATGCCGGGATTGCTCATACAGGATATGTATACGGGCGCGGAGACCGTCAGGGGCGAGTTTGCCGCAAACGGCTTTGAAAACCCGCTCACGCACGAACGCGGCGCCGTATCCATGGGCAGAACGGGCAATTACGATTCCGGCGCGGGCAGCTTTTTCATACTTACCCACGCCTGCGCGGAGTTCGACGGTATGTACGCGGTGTTCGGCAGGGTAACGCACGGCATGGAATACGCGGACGCAATCGCCGAATCAGGGGAGACGTGCGTTATAAAAAGCGTGCGCGTTTATAAGGACAGCTGAACACGCCTGAGACTACTGGTATCGGAGGTAAACGGATGAAGAAATATTTGGCGCTTTTGCTGGCGCTGCTCGTGAGCGTACTGAGCGGCTGCGGAAGCGAGGATCAGTACGCGCTGAAGCTTAAAGAAACAGACGGCGGGCAGACGCTCGTGCTCGAGGACAAAACGGAAGTCAACGTGCCTGCGGACGCGTATGCGGAGAAGGACCCGATCGCGGTATTGAAGATGGAAAACGGCGGGGTGATAGTGCTCAGGCTCTATCCGTCCGTCGCGCCGAATACGGTAGCGAATTTCGTGACGCTGGCGAATTCGGGCTTTTACGACGGACTGATCTTCCACCGCGTGATCAGCGGCTTCATGATACAGGGCGGAGACCCTGAGGGCAACGGCACGGGCGGCCCCGGCTACAAAATAGCGGGCGAATTTACGGCCAACGGCTTTAAAAACGAGCTGTCGCATAAGCGGGGCGTAATATCCATGGCGCGCGCGACGCCCTACGACAGCGCGGGCAGCCAGTTCTTTATAGTGCATCAGGACAGCCCGCATCTGGACGGGCAGTACGCTGCGTTCGGCGAGGTGACAGACGGCATGCAGACTGTGGACAGGATCGCCTCCGTCGTCACGAATTCGCAGAATAAGCCCTTAAACGAACAGAAGATAAAGTATATCCGCGTGGAAACCTTCGGCAGGGAATACACGCTGAACAAGATAGGAGAATGACATGAGCAATCCGATCGTAACGTTTGAAATGGAAGACGGCGGCAGCTTCAAGGCGGAGCTGTATCCGGACATAGCGCCTGAAAGCGTCGGCAATTTTCTGCATCTTGTAAAAAGCGGCTTTTACGACGGGCTGATTTTTCACCGCGTGATCAGCGGCTTCATGATACAGGGCGGAGACCCCACCGGCACCGGCATGGGCGGACCGGGCTGGAGGATAAAGGGCGAGTTTAAGCAAAACGGCGTCGTCAACAACATTAAGCACGAGCGCGGCGTGCTCTCGATGGCGCGCTCTATGAACCCGAATTCCGCGGGCAGCCAGTTTTTCGTAATGCACAAGACCTCCCCGCATCTTGACGGCGCGTACGCCGCGTTCGGACGGGTGATCGAGGGCATGGACACTGTGGATAAGATCGCTCAGACCAAAACCGACATGAGCGACCGTCCGGTAAACGAGCAGCGCATCAAAAGGGCGACCGCCGAGGACGGCGGCATGGAGTATCCCTTCACGAAGCTGTAAAAAGACCCTGCGCCTGTTAAACGCCTGACGATACAGAGGCGGCAGCGAGGGCGGACAAGTACATAAGCGATATGCCTGACGACTGCGGCGTATCGCTTTTTGTCTTAAAACATTTTTGCGATTCTGCGGAACAATTCCGCGCCGGACTGCGTTTTTATATATAAGCGGCGAAAATGCCGCAAAAAACCGCCGAAAATGTAACGTAAGCTTTATAACGGCATTGAAAATCAGAGAAGAATGCGTTATAATAAGACAGCAACAAAGCCTGCACCTACGACACAACCGCCGAATACCGAAAAGGAGAGGGAAAGATGAAGCTCAGACGTATATTTGGCATACTGCTCGCGCTCGTCATGCTGACAAGCGCACTGCCGACCGTTTATGCGGCGTCCGTCACCGCCACGGGCACGGGTGCCACCGAAAGCTTCTGCCCCGCCTCGCGCACGCAGAAGCACTCCTTCGGCCAGTGGAAAGTAACGAAAAAGGCCACCTGCACCGCGACCGGCAAGCGCCAGCGCGTATGCGAATACTGCGGCTACAAGCAGACCCAGACTGTGGCAAAGAAGGGCCATAGCTACGGCGCGTGGACGGTCACCAAGCCGGCCACCTGTACCGAGACCGGTACGCGCACGCGCAAATGCAAGGTCTGCGGGCACAAAAACACTCAGACGATAGAAAAAACGGCGCATACGCTGGGGCCGTGGGTGGTAATCGTCGAGGCGACGGATTTTTCCGCCGGAATCCGCGAGGCCACCTGCTCCGTATGCTCGCAAAAAATAACCGAGAACTTCGATCCTGAAGGCACGCTCAGGCGCGGCGACAAGGGCGACGCTGTCAAACAGCTCCAGCAGGCACTGAACGACAACGGCTTCGACTGCGGAAAGGCGGACGGCAAGTTCGGCGCCAAAACCGAAGGAGCGGTAAAGGAATTCGAGACCTCGAAGGGCATAAGCGCGGACGGCGTGGCGTGGCCCGGTGTAATAAAACTACTGGGCGGCGGCAAGGACGAGATACCCGACCCGTCCGTGCTGCCCGCGACCCTCGGCTCGCTCGAGCTTAACGTAACGAACGTGCCGCTCAGAACGAGCAAAGACACAGATACCGTGACTGTCTCCATGACGCTTACCTACACGGGCCTTCAGCCCGTCGCGCTGACCGCGCTGAACGCGAACAAGGATGACGAGATCCCGCACGAAGCGTGGATGAGCGGCCTGCTCCAGCCCGGACAGACGTATCCCTTCACGCTTGTGGCGCATCTGTCTGACGGCGAAAAGCAGAGCGACTGGGCGCACCGCTACGTATCGGCGTACGCCGAAGAGCCTATCGAGCATACCGCGCTGTCGGATTTCGAACTCGTCATACTGCCTCTGCAGGTGACGGGCGCGTCGCTGCTGCTTGTTCCGGAGGACACCACCGGTATGGAGGGCGCACTTGACGAAACGGTGTCTGTAACCGTTTATCTGATAAACAACGGCACCGAAACGCTTGAGAACATCGGGGCAAGCATGAAGAACGGCTCGAGCGATGTCGCAGACGGGCTTAAGGGCATCCCTGAGGACGCGCTGTTTACGCTCGTGCCGTCTGAATTCATCGAGCTTGACGCGCTTATAACCGTGGGCCTCGAGGACGTGCCCAAGGGCGCAGCGCAGAGAGAGATCGAGGCCACCGCGCTGGGCAAGGACAGCGGGGAGGCGGCGCAGGACATTCTGACGCTGTCCATTCCGATAAAAGGCGCAAGCGGTCTGGAACTGCTGGTCGAATTCTTCGACGAGCAGCAAAACAGCTATTCGGAGGGCGATACGCCTACCTTCAAGCTGTTGGTTACGAACGAAGGCGAGGTCACGCTCACGGACGTGTGCATTCAGGCGTATGACGGCATGGACGCCGAGCGTGAGTTGTACATCGCGGGAACGCTCGGATCTGACGCCGCAATGAGCTTCGACGATAAGTACACGCTCACGCTGTACGATTCGACGCTCGATCCGCTGGAGCTTGCGTGGATTGCGTACGGCACGGCTCCGGACGGAAGCGTGGTATTTGCCGGACCTGTCACGATAGAGCTTGAAACGGAATATAACGATCCCGCGCTGAGCATAGTCAAAGAGGTTATAAGCGAAGCGGAGAGCGGAACGGGCTGGTACGTGTACGGCGAAACGGTAAAATACCGTATAACCGTTACGAACGAGAGTGCGGACGACATGGAATTCGTCGAAATCTACGAGCCGCTGCTGGGCGAGAACGAAGATGCGCTGATGGACCTTATCGAGCTGCTTGCGAGCGAAGAAACCGTGTATTACGAATACGTTTATACGGTGGATTACGACGACGTCGAGCGCGGATACATCGAAAACACCGTGACCGCGCACTGGACAGACGGCGAAGAAAGCAGAACGTCAAAGAGCAATACCGTTACGGTCAACGTCCTTGACGACGACGAAGAGGGCAGCGTGACGATATACAAGTTTGAGTACTACAGCGAGTATTTCCCCTACGGCTACGCGCTGGGCGACGAGATAACCTTCGCGATAGAGCTCGCGAACGACACTCTGACCGATATAAGCGACGTGATCGTATACGATAACCTTAACGAAGAGGGCTTCGTGCATTTCACCACGATATCCAGTCTGCCGGCAGGACACGCCCGTATATTCGAGTATAAATACAAGGTAACAGAGGACGACGTCGCGCGCGGATACGTTACCAATACTGCTTCGATGACGTGGTTCGATCCGCAGACGGGAACCGTATCGGGTCTCGTGACAGAGCCGGTCACGGTGGTCACGATCGGCTTTAACGCATCCGAATATCCGCTCATCGTAAAGACGGTGACGAACGAACCCAAGAACAAGAAGTTCTATCAGGAAAACGAGGTCATAACCTACGATATAACCGTCACCAACACGCTCGGGATGCCTATCTACGACGTACAGGTGCGCGACTCCAAGGCCGACTGGAACGTTATAGGCAGCGTAGCGAAGCTCGAGGTAAACGAGAGCGTGACGTATAAATTCTCTTATACGGTGGACGCGCAGGACGTAGAAAACGGAGAAGTCTACAACTACGCGCAGCTCGATTACACACCGACGCGGGAAGAGCCCGCCAGCATAATCAGCCAGCCCGCTATCAGCCTGACCGGCAAGGAGACGCCGCCGGCCAGAAGCAGCAAGGGCGATTCCTGCGTGCGTACTCTGACAGGCGTCGGCGACGGCATACGCGCATACAAGCTCGACTACTGCGCCGAGCACGAAAAGACGGCTGAGCAGAGCGACAAGCTGCTTGCGGGCGCGCTGACCAAGGGCCAGATAACGCAGGCTTACACAGACATCGCGGAGCTTTGGGCAAAGGAGCTGCAGGAGGAATACGCCGCGATGATGAGCGGCGCGAGCGCTGCGGAGCGCGCGGTAATCCAAAACGAATACGAGCTGTTCCTTGAATACGCGGCGAGCCTTGAGGAGGAGCTGCGCGCCGTAAACGGCGGCGACGAGGAGATCGTCCAGCAGAAGCTTGCGGAGCTTATGATGAATAAGTGCGCGGACGTCTGCTACGAGCGCCACAACGCGCCCAAGGCGCGTCCGGACAGCCTGAGACAGGCCGTGCTCGAGGCGCTCGAAACGCCGCAGGCGCCAGAGCACTGCGCCGTATCCGCCGAGCGCAAGAGCTACGGCTGGGATTACAGCGTGACTCTCTGTGCCAAGCACAACCTGATCGGCAGCACGGCGGACGAGCTTATTCTCAAGGCGAATACCGCCGAGGACGTATTGAACGCGAAGCAGCTGTGGCTGGGCGAGCTAAACGCGCTCACGTTTGAACGCTACATGAAGGTGGACGCAGCTGTGCGCGAGGTCTGCATGGCGGAGAGAAGCGCATTCGACGCATACCTTGCGGCGCGCGAGGTATTCCTCGAAATGCTGTATCCGACAAAACCGCTCATTGCCGCAGAGGCGCTGACCGACACTGTACGCGGCAGGGTCGTAGAATTCTGCGCGGAGTAAAAGCTAAGCGCAGAAAGGTATAATACGCCGGACGCGCTGCCCCGAAAGAGGCGGCGCGTCCGGTTTTTGCATATTTGCGTTATCGGGAAATCAGCGTTTTTGTGCACGCGGCAGACGGGCTTATCCGAGCCGCTCGAAGAAGTATTCGACGTTTGCCGCCTCCATAAGCGTGTTCAGCGCGCTTTCATATGCGTCGTTCAGCTTTTGGTCGTACAGGGCGGCGTAAAGATATGCGCGTATTTCCTCAAACGGAACAGGACCCTCCGCTGCGTCCGCGCTATACTCGAATATCGCCGCGCCAGAGTCAAATACGATCAGGGGCTGTGTATAATCGCCCGGCTTTTCGAGCGACATGACGGAGGAAATGACCTCCGCGTCAAACAGTCCGCAGCCGTACGTCAGTATAAACCCGTCCGCAAAAACGGCGGTTTCAGCGCTTCGGGCAGGGGAGTATTCTGAATATAGCTCGTCAAAGCTGTGCCCGCTGCGGAGAAGGTCGTACACATCTGCTGCCCGGGCGAGCGCTTCGCGGCAGAAATCCGGGTCTTCTTTAGGCGCGTCCGTTTCGTTTTCTGCCGTACTTGGCAGACGCGGCTGAGCGGGTATATACAGCATCCGCACCCGTCTGCAGCCGGCCGGAACGTATGCGCTGAAGCCGTTAAGCACATCCAGCGGGTATTCCTGCGGATATTCTGAGTAATACTCGGTATCGGCTGCCAGCCTGAGAGCGTATTCATGGATAAGCTCGTCCTCGCTTATGCTTATTTCGCCCGCTAAAAGCCTGACCAGCGCGGCATGGCGCGCCGCTTCCACGAAGCTGTCGAGGTAGTCCTGTCTGCCGAGTCCTGCTTCCGCAAGGAATTCGGGCGTAAGCGTATCCGCCTGCGCTTCGGTACAGCCCTCCGCGAGAAAGTACGCACGGACTTCCTGATACATCAGGGAGTATGCTTCTTCGGCCTTCCGGGCGGTTTCCTCTAAATCGGCGCCACTTAACAGCGTTATCGAATTCTCAGCAAGGTAGATGTCTGTGATTTTATTGCAGGTGAGCTCCACGGCTATGCTTTTTTGCGCTTCGACTGCTGCAGCGGCAGCCATGGACGCGTCCGCCTGATCTACAAGCGCGTCGTATAATTCCTGCAGCTTCGAGTATTCGGCGTACACCTCCGAAAACGTCACGCAGCCGCCGTCGAATACGGAAATCACGGACATATCCTCGCGGGCGCGCTCCCGCAGGTTCGCGTCCTCCGCGCTCAAATGATCGCTATCCGCCTGTGCGTCCGCGCCGGTCTCGGAAAGCGCGCACGCAGCGAGCAACAGAAAAAGTACGAGCAGCAAACAAACAGACCGTTTCATCGCAAATCCTCGCTTTCGGTCACGGTCGCTCCGCCGAGGCACTCGTCGCCTGAATAAAACGCGACTGCCTGTCCGGGCGTAACGGCCCTTTGCTTCTGCGCGTAGGTCATAAACACGTCGGTGCCGCGCAGCGTGATTTCGACCTCCTGCAGGGGCTGCCTGTGCCGGAAGCGTGCGAGGCATTTAAGGCTCTCGCCGTCCCTTACGGGCGCCTCGCCCGCTATCCAGCTCGCGTTTTCGGCTTTGCCGCTCAGAGTGAACAGCATATCGCTCTGCGCGCCCTGCGATACGAGAAGGCGGTTGCTTTTAAGGTCCTTGCCTACCACGAACCACCTTTCGCAACTGCCGCGCCCGCCTATGCCGAGCCCGCGCCGCTGTCCGAGCGTGTAGTACATGAGACCGTCGTGCCGACCCACCTTTTCGCCTTCGACGCTGTATATGTCGCCCGGCTGCGCGGGCAGATAATTCGAAAGGAATTCCTTGAAATTCCGCTCGCCTATGAAGCATACGCCGGTAGAATCCTTCTTGCCGTATACGGGAATGCCGGCTTCTTTTGCCAGCGCGCGGATTTCCGCCTTGCTCAGATCCCATACCGGGAACAGCGCGTATGCAAGCTGCGCCTGCGTGACAGTGCACAGAAAATACGTCTGGTCCTTGTTTTCGTCCTTTGCACGCAGCAGATGGTATTTCCCGTCCGCGCGCTTTTCGACCCCGGCGAAATGCCCGGTCGCCAGCTTTTCGGATTCAAGCGACAGCGCAAGCTCGAGCAGAGAGGCGAATTTTATTTCCCTATTGCACATAACGTCGGGATTCGGCGTGCGCCCGCGCCTGTATTCCTCAAGAAAATGCGAAAACACGCGCTCGCGGTATTCCTTTGCGAACGAGACCGAATAATAGGGTATTCCTATCACGTCGCACACCGCGCGCACGTCCGCGAAATCCTGCTCGGAGGTGCACACGCCGTCCTCCTCCCAGTTGTTCATGAATACGCCTATGACCTCGTGCCCCTGACGCTTCAACAGATAAGCGGCCACGGAGGAATCTACTCCGCCCGACATTCCCACGACTATGCGCATGCCTGCCTCCCGCAAATGCCGTTTCCGGCTGTTTCGGGCATATTATACACGATTGCGGCGTCTCCGCGCAACAGCTATTATGATTTTGCGCCGCCGTCCGCGCTTGACTCAAATCCGGAGCAGCGGGGCTTCCGGCGGGTTTTTATCTGTGATTTTACTCTAATTTCCAAACTATTACACCCAAAATCTTGACTTTAAGCATAATACGCTTTATAATTAATTAATGTGCAGTGCTGTGCTCACTGAAACAGTTTATTCAACTTATATTAAGGAGGTCCTTAACTTGAGCATCAAAAAGACCGTAGACGGCAATACCGCTGTCAGCCATATCGCATATGCTTTCAGCGATGTGGCCGCGATCTACCCCATCACTCCCTCCTCGCCTATGGCGGAAGTGGCCGACGAGTGGGCGGCGCAAGGCCGTGTAAATCTGTTCGGCCAGAAGGTAAAAATCGCCGAAATGCAGTCCGAGGCGGGCGCCGCGGGTGCCGTGCACGGCTCTTTGGCAGCCGGCGCGCTTACCACCACGTTCACCGCGTCTCAGGGCCTGCTGCTGATGATCCCCAATATGTATAAAATTTCGGGCGAGCAGCTTCCTTCCGTGTTCCACGTATCCGCGCGCGCTCTGGCGTATCATGCGCTGAGCATATTCGGAGACCATTCCGACGTTATGGCCTGCCGCCAGACCGGTTTTGCGATGCTGGCCTCGAACTCCGTGCAGGAGGCGCAGGATCTGGCGCTGGTCGCGCATCTTGCGACGCTTAAGAGCAGCGTGCCCTTCCTGCATATCTTCGACGGCTTCCGCACCAGCCACGAGATCCAGAAGATAGAGGACATCTCTTACGAGGATATCGCCAAGCTCGTTCCCTGGGACAAGATCAGCGAATTCCGCGCCCGTGCGCTCAATCCCGAGCATCCGCATCAGAGCGGCACCGCGCAGAACCCGGACATCTACTTCCAGGGCCGTGAAGCCGCGAACAAGAATTACGAAGCCGCTCCCGCAATAGTCGAAGAATGCATGAAGCAGGTCGGCGAGCTTACCGGCCGCAATTACAAGCTGTTCGACTACGTGGGCGCTCCCGACGCCGAGCGCGTGATCATCGCTATGGGCTCCGGCTGCGACGCGATAGAGGAGACCGTGGATTACTTAACCGCGAAGGGCGAGAAGGTCGGCCTTATAAAGGTGCATCTGTTCCGTCCCTTCTCGCTCAGGCATTTTATAAACGCCATTCCCGCGTCCGTCAAGGCGATCGCCGTGCTCGACAGGACCAAGGAAGCCGGCTCTCTGGGCGAGCCTCTGTACGAGGACGTGTGCTCCGCGCTGCGTGAAGCGGGCAAAAACGACATAATCACCGTGGGCGGCCGCTACGGCCTGGGCTCCAAGGAGTTTAACCCCACCATGGTCAAGGCCGTGTTCGACAACATCGCGCTTGCCTGCCCCAAGAACCACTTCACCGTCGGCATCAACGACGACGTGACGAATACGTCCCTGCCGCTGGGCGAGACGCTGGACGTCGCGCCCGCGGGCACCGTAAGCTGCATGTTCTACGGTCTGGGCTCTGACGGCACGGTCGGCGCGAACAAGAACTCCATAAAGATAATCGGCGACCATACCGACAAGTACGCGCAGGCGTATTTCTCCTACGACTCCAAGAAGTCCGGCGGCATCACCGTAAGCCATCTGCGCTTCGGCGACACCCCGATCAAGAGCACCTATCTTATCGACAGTGCGGACTTTATCGCCTGCCATAACCCCGCATACGTCACCAAGTACGACATGGTCTCCGCGCTCAAAAACGGCGGCGTGTTCCTGCTGAACTGCCCGTGGAGCGCCGAGGAGCTCGAAACCGAGCTGCCCGCGTCCATGAAGCGCAAGCTGGCGGAGAAAAACGCCCGCTTCTACACCATAGACGCGGTCAAGCTGGCCGCTTCCGTAGGCATGGGCGGCCGCATCAACACCACCATGCAGGCAGCGTTCTTCAAGCTGGCCAACATCATACCCTACGACAAGGCCGACGAGTACATGAAGGCCTACGCCAAGAAGAGCTACGCCAAGAAGGGCGACGAGGTCGTCAAGATGAACTGGGCGGCTATCGACGTGGCGATCAGCGGTCTGCACGAGGTCAAGGTGCCCGCAGAGTGGAAGAACGCCACCACCGGCGCCGAGCCCGTAAAGGTTCAGGCCACCGAATATTTCGACAAGGTCATCGCGCCCATACTCGCGCAGGAGGGCGACAAGCTGCCCGTTTCCGCGTTCTCGATCGACGGCACAGTGCCCACCGGCACAACCAAGTACGAGAAGCGCGGCATCGCCGTGAAGGTTCCCGAGTGGGACATCACGAAGTGCATACAGTGCGGCAACTGCTCTTTGGTGTGCCCGCACGCCGCGATCCGTCCTTACCTTGTAAGCGAGGAGTGCCTGAAGGCCGCGCCCGCGTCTTTTGAGACCAAGCCCGCCATCGGCCCCAAGTTCAAGGGCTACGCATACCGTATGCAGGTGAGCGTGCTCGACTGCACGGGCTGCGAAAACTGCGTGAACGTGTGCCCCGCGAAGGAAAAGGCGCTGGTTATGAAGCCGCTCGCCACCCAGAGCGCGCAGGAAGCAAACTGGGAGTTCGCCCAGAAGCTGCCTGAGTTCAAGGGCGAGCTGAACGTCAAGACCGTTAAGGACAGCCAGTTCAAAAAGCCGCTGTTCGAGTTCTCCGGCGCGTGCGCAGGCTGCGGCGAAACTCCTTACGTCAAGCTCATTACCCAGCTCTTCGGCGACCGCATGATGATCGCGAACGCCACCGGCTGCTCCTCCATCTACGGCGGCAGCGCGCCTACCTGCCCCTACACCGTAAACGAAGAAGGCCACGGCCCCGCGTGGGCGAACAGCCTGTTCGAGGACAACGCCGAGTTCGGCTACGGCATGTTCCTTGCCACCGCGCAGAGGCGCGACAAGCTGCAGGATACCCTGTTAAAGATCAAGGAAGCGCATGCGGACGACGCTGAGCTGATTGCTGCGATCGACGAATGGATCGCCGGCAGGGAAGACGCCGAGCCCTCCAAGGCCGCGGCCGCAAAGCTTATCCCGCTGCTTGAGAAGGACGGCTGCGAGTTGTGCAAGGCGGCGCTTGCCGACAAGGACCTGCTGGTAAAGAAGAGCCAGTGGATATTCGGCGGCGACGGCTGGGCCTACGACATCGGTTACGGCGGAGTCGACCACGTGCTCGCTCAGAATCAGGACGTAAACATCCTGGTGCTCGACACCGAGGTGTACTCCAATACCGGCGGACAGGCCTCCAAGTCCTCGCCTACCGGCGCAGTCGCGAAGTTCGCCGCGGCGGGCAAGCGCACCAAGAAGAAGGATCTGGGCCTTATGGCGATGTCCTACGGCTACGTGTACGTGGCGCAGGTCGCGATGGGCGCCGATCCCGCGCAGCTGCTCAAGGCGGTCACCGAGGCGGAAGCGTATCACGGCCCGTCGCTCATCATCGCATACGCGCCCTGCATCAACCACGGCATCAAGATGAATCAGGCTCAGGCCGAAATCAAGAAGGCCGTGCAGGCAGGCTACTGGCAGCTCTACCGCTACAATCCCGACAACGAGAATCCGCTCACCGTGGACAGCAAGGATCCCAGCGCGAGCTATCAGGACTTCATCAAGGGCGAAAACCGCTACGCTTCGCTCATCCGTCAGTTCCCCGTGGACGCCGAAAACCTGTTCACTCAGGCCGAGGCCGAAGCCGCAAGCCGTCTTGCAATGTACAAGAAGCTGGCCGGAAACTGATATAAACGATAAACGCACGGCGCGCCGGAGTGAATCCGGCGCGCCGTTTTGTATGCCGTACACGGATGAAATAACGCGATGGTTTTTCCATATATTATTCAGCTTGCTTATGAGTACGTCCAGCGCCTGCGGCGCAGACGTTTTGAAGCGGGAACACGATCAAACGCTGCATTGCAAACGCCGCGTGCAAACGAGCAAAACCGTCTGCGCCGCGGCTGCTTTACGGAAAAGACGAGGCGAATTCAACTGTCCTTCAGGAGGCGATCGCACAGCGCGAGCGCCGAATAAACGACCGCGTCCATGTCGCAGTATTTATATTCGCCGAGGCGGCCGCCGAAGCTTACGCGCGTTTCTTTATCCGCGAGCGCGCGGTAGCGCGCGTACAGCGCGGCGTTCGCAGCGTCGTTCACTGGATAGAACATCTCTCGCCCGGGCTGCCAGGCGGTGCTGTATTCGCGGCTGATCACCGTTTTGGGCAGCTCGCGCCCGTTTTCGTCACGTCCGAATTCAAACCATTTGTGCTCTATTATGCGGGTGAACGGGGTTTCGGCGTCCGTGTAATTGACCACCGCGTTTCCCTGAAAATTCGGCGTGTCGAGCGTTTCGGTCTCAAAGCGCAGAGACCTGTATTCGAGATGCCCGAGAGTGTATTCGAAGTATTCGTCTATCGCGCCGGTATAGATTACGCGCCGGGCGAGCGAGTCATAGCGCGGTTTATCTGAAAGATAATCTGCGCACGTAACGACCTCGCTTCCGTCAAGCAGCCGCTCGGTCATTTTCGTGTAGCCGCCGATCGGTATGCCCTGAAAACGCGCGTCGAAATAATTGGCGTCGTATGTAAGCCGCACGGGCAGGCGGCGGATTATGAAGGCGGGCAGCTCCCTGCACGCGCGTCCCCACTGCTTTTCGGTATAGCCCTTGACCAGCTTTTCGTATATGTCGCGCCCGACCAGCTTTATCGCCTGTTCCTCGAGATTGCCCGGTTCGCCCGGTATTTCGGCGCGCTGAGAGGCGAGTATTCTTTCCGCTTCGGCGGGCGCAGATACGCCCCACATGCGGTTGAACGTGAACATATTGAACGGCAGGGAATAGATTTCGCCCTTGTAGTTCGCTACGGGCGTGTTCGTGTAGCGGTTGAATTCGGCGAAGCGGTTCACGTATTCCCACACGCGCGCGTCGTTAGTATGGAATATATGCGCGCCGTATTTGTGCACGTTGATCCCCGCGATCTGCTCAGTGTATGCGTTGCCTGCGACGTGAGCGCGCCTTTCCAGTACGAGGCAGCGTTTGCCGCTCCGCGTGAGCGCTTCAGCGCAAACCGCGCCGTACAGCCCCGCTCCGACTATAAGATAATCGTACATAGCTCATGTTCCCTTCCGCCTGAAACGGCGTATGCGCGCCTGAACGGCTCTGAACGCTTCGGTCACGACGCTTTCCTTCGTTATCAGAAGGAGCGCAATGTATGCTCCGAAAAAGCACACGCCCGATATGACGAGAGTCACGAAATGTCCCGCATGCAGCAGCTTTACCCACGCGGAGCAGGCAAGCGCGGCTGTGAGCGCCAACGCGACCTTGCCGTAGGCGAACTGCTTAAGCGCCCCGCTGAGCTCGCCTTTGAGGGTAAAATACTGCACTGCGAGCACCACGATCTCCGCTGCGAGCGTGCCTGCCGCCGCGCCGGCTGAGGCGAAGCGCGGTATGAGCAGCGCGTTCAGCGCCAAATCCGTCGCAGCTCCCGCGCACACGGAGAAGAGCAGCTGCCTGTCCTTGCCCAGCGGTACCATCATCTGCGTGCCGGTAATGTTGGACATTCCCGCGATTATGAGCGTGGGCATTATTATCTGCATCGGCAGGACCACGCCTCCATACGCCGGGCCGCTCAAAAACAGTATGCCCTCCCGCGCGAACAGCATGAAATACGCCGCCATCGGCAGTGAAGCGAGCATCACGAGATGCAGGGCCTTTTTCGTTATGCGGGAAAACTCGTCCCTTTGACCGTGCTCAATGTAATACGACGAACGGGGCAGCAGCACCGCGCTCACCGAGGTAACGATGTTTATCAGTATGTTTTTTATTTTTACGGCGGCGTTGTAATAGCCCACTTCGCTGTCGCCCTTTATAAAGCCCAGCATCACCGCGTCGAAGTTGTAATACACGGTCATCGCGCAGCTCATCGCGAAGAATACGAGTATGCCCTTCATATGGGCGGAAAGGCGGTAAGAGCCGGTGGGCTTCAGCGAAATGAACTTTCGGGCGTGTACGAAGTTAAGGATATTTGACGCGGAGGACGCGAATATGGTTATCACGCCATATATCAGATAGTCCTCGCGCGCGTGTATGAACATGAACGTGCCCGCCAGTGCGACGAGCTTAAAGCAGAACGAGCGCACCGTTATATACGGGTATTGCTCCAGCGCCTTGTACAGCCATTCCATGCCCAGCGCGTCCAGCAGTATCGGCAGGGCGCTTACGACGAACAGGAGCTTGTCGTTTTTTAAGCGCGGCACGGTGAACAGACACACAAACAGCCCCGCGTAGGCGATAAGCCCCATGATGAGATTGATAAGCAGCAGCTCCTGCGCGGTTTTGGTGAGCTTCTGCCTGTCGTCGCGTATGCGCGCGCATTCACGCAGACCGTATGTGGGTATGCCGAGGCGCGCGAGCATACCGAAATACGCCACAAAGGACGCGGCGAACTGTACCCGTCCGGTGCCCTCGGGCAGCAGTGCCCTCGACACGTACGGGAACGTGATAAGCGGAAAAACGAAGTTTGCGGCGGTCAGCAGCATGTTCATGACCGCGTTTTTCTTTATGGAGCTCTGAGCCATTATTCAGTCATACCGTTTTATCGGCGCTTAGTTTTCAAAAGACGACTTTTCGGGCAGTATCGTTTCGAAATCGCAGGTAAGCTGCCGCCTGAGCGACAAAAACTCGCTTTCCTCCGTTATTCCGTCGTCGTTCAGGCAAATCATGGGGATTCTCTGTAAGCGGATGGCAGAGTGCATTTCGCTCAGATTCTGCCCGATCGCGAATACGCCGCCGCTTATCGGCTTTCGGGGCAGAAAGCGCCCTTCGGCGAGCTCTCTTTCGCGTATCAGCCACTGGTTTACGTCCCTGTCGTCGCGCAGCGGACGGCGCGAGGTCTGATCGAGTATGTCGAAATCAGCGTCCCAGGCGCGCTCGAAGGCGGATTTCAGAAACGCCTGCGGCAGATGTGGCTCCTTAAAGCCCACAAAGCGCGGCCAGAGGCAGAGCATGGCGTTTCTGAGCAGATTCCCGCCGTAGCGCACGTTAAACCATTTGAACGGATGGCGCTTTATGCATGAACGGAAATCGTAATCACGGTTTATGTATTCCGCGTTGTTCAGGGGCACGGTGAAGATTTTTGCGTTCCGCTTGCCCATAAGGTCGTCCGTGGGCACTGGGTTGAGCAGCGCGGCGTCGCGGGGAAGCCCGCGCCTGAAAAAGAACTCCCGCGCCAGCGGCTTTAGCAGGAACGTATCATCGTTCATGTATATGAACTGCTCGCTGAGACCGGGTATCCTGTGCATGTTCAGCTCTATCGGATGGCTGCTGAACACGGGCAGATATTCACGGGGGATAAAATCAGCGTGCATCGTCACGCGCAGACGCGGGTTTGAGCTGTCAAGCCAGGCGGGGGGCTGCTGGTCGCACACAAAAAAAACGTATCTGACCCACGGCGCGAAGCGCTCTATGCCGCGGAAAATGTATTTCAGCAGGTCCCAGTCGCGGTAACGGTTTACGCGCGTATCAGAGGAGGCGGCAGTATCGTAAGCGCTTCTGCGCGCGGCCCAGTCGGGATCGCTGCCGTCCACCCAGGGGATCACGATGTCAATATCGTTCGTCATGCACGTACGCTCTTTCATCTGATTTTATTATAAAGATACCAGCCTGCGTAAAAAGGTATGAAGCCGAGCTTAAGCAGCTTTACGGCGACACGGTCGCGCCGGGGCGTTTTCGGACAGTCTATGTACTCAGGCGCGTCCGAAAGCACCTGACGCCTGAGCGCGCTGCGCGCAGGTCTGTACCTGCGCGGGCAGCTCTGCATGTATCTGAGCACGCTGAGCCGCGCGTGATTTATTCTGCGGACGGCTCCCGTCCTAAGCGACGCATCGCATTTGAGCGCCGCGGACGCGAGCTGCTTAGCTGCCTCGACGTACTGCAGGTTCTTTTCGCTGTATTCCCTGCGCACCGTGCTGCCCTCGTGTATCACGTAAAAGTAGCGGCAGCTGCTGCCGAACACGGCGTATTCGCTTTTGAGCAGTATGTCTCCGAACAGGTACGTATCCTCGAAAACACGTCCCTCCGGAAAACGCAGAGTCTCGAACACGCTGCGCCTGTACAGCTTGCCCCAGGGGGATACGTCCACGCAGCCGTGAAACAGCACCTCCTCGAAAGCGTCCCGTTTGCTGAGCACGCGCACGCCCGCTGACGTATCGGAGGCGGGCAGCGCCTTTTTGCCGCGCACGACGTAATGGTTGCACATCGTGAACAGGCTTTCGGGCCGCGCGCCGAACAGCGCAAGCATATACGACAGATACCCGCTTTCGATATAGTCGTCGGAATCCACGAATGCTACGTACTCGCCCTCGGCGTGGTCGAGCCCCAAATTCCGCGCGGCGGACTGACCTTTGTTTTCCTGCCTGAATACGCGCACGCGCGGATCGGCCTGTGAAAACGCGCGGCAGATCCCGCTGCCTGCGTCAGTCGAGCCGTCGTCGATCATCAAAAGCTCGAAATTCGTATAATCCTGCGCAAGTATGGATTCCACGCAGCGTTTTATATACTCTCCTGAGTTATAAAACGGCACGATCACGCTTATGAGCCCGGGTTTCATGCGCGTCCGCCCTTCAGCTTGCGCATAACGAACATCGCGCCCTTTTTAAGCCAGTTTTGTTTTTCGAGGAAGGCGTAGGGGACGTCCCTGTAAGCGGTGCCGCTCGTTTCAAGCCACACGTCGAGCAGCCGCTCTCCCACAAAGCCGAATACGCGCCTGTCGTTGCCCGTATACGAGCTGACGTCAAGATGCGCTTCGAGCTCGAACAGCACGCCGAACAGCCAGCTGCAGTAGCTGTCCAGTATATCCCGCTTCATTATGAGCATATTGAAGCGGTGCCCGTGCGTACGCTGCATCACCCTGTCGAAGGATTCAAGATACGCAGGATATTTTTCGACGATTATTTCCCGCGTCAGGTCGAGATCACGCGCGTGATGCGCGTGCGCGTACTGTGAATAGTTGGTTTCTATGCGGTAATGCCTTTCCTTCGGAAGCAGCACGTCCGCCTTGCGCAGCAAGCGTCCGGCCTGCGCGGCAGTGAGAGGGGAGCGCTTTTTGCCGAACAGTCTGCGGTAGTGCGCAAGCCCCACGTATTCGCTTTCAAGGTTTTTCCATGCCCAATACAGCACGGTCAGCTCGCAGTAACCGGGGTTTTTAAACGATATGTTGTCGCCTGTGTCGTCGCCTATGTAGCCGAGATCGGGCTTGCCCGCGCGCCCCGCGTGTACGGGCAGGTACATTTCGTCCTGCGGCATGGGATATTTTTTATGAGTAGCCACTGCGATTCGTATATCCGGCGTCTGCGCATCCCCGCCGTACATGACCTCACGGTTTATCATGCCGCCGAAGGCGGTGCGCAGAAGTATGCGCACGTCCAGCAGCACGCTCCAGTTGTCTATATACCACAGATCCAGCTCGATACGCTTTGCAATGCTCGTATCCCCGCGGTAGCCGTTTACCTGCGCCCAGCCGGTTATGCCGGGCTTCACCTGATGCTTTACCATGTAGAGCGGAACGGTGTTTTTGAACTTTTCGACGAACGCGGGCAGCTCGGGACGCGGGCCGATAAGGCTCATCTGCCCCGTAAGCACGTTCCACAGTTGCGGCAGCTCGTCAAGACTCGTCTTGCGTATGAACGAGCCGAAGCGTGTGCGCCGCGCGTCCGCGTCGTGCGTCCACGCGCTGTTTTCCTCACTGTTTACGCGCATGGAGCGGAATTTGAGCATTTTGAATTCCCTGCGCATATAGCCTACGCGCGTCTGCCGGAACAGCACAGGACCGGGGCTCGAAAGCTTCACGCCCAGCGCGATAAGACCTAATAGCGGCGACAGGATTATAAGACCCGCCGCGCTTACCGCTACGTCGAACGTGCGCTTTACCGCGCTCCAGCCTACGTTGTCTAAGCGGTTCGCGCGCACGTCTATAAGCTTGCTTCTGCCTACGCGCTCGATTACGGGATGCGAAGGCATGAGATCGTTGTAAAACGGGATGATCAGATACTTTACGCCGTTTTTCTCGCACGCGGCGATAGCGGAGGATATCTGCGTGTAGTTTTCGGGGTCGAGCGCTATGACGGCCTCGTCTATGCCGCTGTCTGAGAGCGCTGCGTCCAGATTTTCGATGCCGCCGAGCAGCTTTCCGCCCTCGGGCGCGGTTTCGCCCACGAAGCCGTCTATGCATACGCCCAGCTCAGGCTCGGAGGAGACGTCGCGCGCGTACTGCGCCGCAAGATGGCCGTCGCCTATAACCACCTCGTGCACGCTTGCGCGTCCGCCCGAACGCAGATTTCTTTGAATTATGCGCGTGAGCAGGTATTTAAGCGTCAGAAGCGCGAAAGTGAGCGGATAAAACAGCGCCACGACGCCGCGCGAGAAGTCAGGCAGACGGAACACGAACAACAGCGCGCCCGCTATCAGCACAGTCAGCGTCACGGCGGCGAGCAGCAGACCTATGCTCGCTTCCGGTCTGCGCGTACGTGAGCCGTCGTAGAAGTCTATAAGCGTAAGTATGAACACGAGCGCAGCAGCAAGCAGCATAGACATTATAAGCATGCGCCCGCTCAAGGCTATATTGCTTCTGTCGCCGCCCAGCGCGATAAGCCTTATGCGGGACGCCAGCACGTAGCACGCGACCACGATGACGAAATCCGTTAGGCGGTTTAAAAGCCCTATGAAGGGCTGATTTCTGCGTATCATATCCGGCCTTCCTCCGTATTGTCTGCGGGCGCAAACGAGGCTGCCGGGTAAAGCAGCGCCATGCTGCACCATACCTCAAGCCCCGGTCTTTCCATCAGCGCAAACAGCGACATGAAGGCGAGCAGAAGTATAAGCGCGTAATCGCGCGCTTTGAACGCGCGCACGTTCGCAAACACCTGCCAGAGGAGGCACAGCGCCAGCCAGACGATGCCGCGCGATATGCTGAAAAGAATATATGCGTTGTCCACTATAAGCTCGCTTTGCGCTCCGCCAAGTATTATGGGGATTATGTACTCGCTGCCCAGATCCTTTCCAAGCACGGTAAAGCCCAGCACGCGCAGGGCGGTGCCGCCGTTTACAAAGCGCATAGCCATCGTTTTAAACGGCGTTGGATAAAACGCCCGCTCGACCGTGCCAGCGTTAAGGCTCAGAATCAGGCTGAGCGCGAAGCACAGAAGCGGCAGCGCGCAGAACAGATACCTGAGCGCTTTTATATGACGCGGCTTCCTGCCCGCAAAAAACGCGGCCAGCGCGCCGAAGGGGAACGCCGCGCACATCATCGCGACCGTGCGGCAGCTTATAACGAACAATATGAACGCGCCCGCGCCCCAAAACAGCGCGAACGTGACGACAGGCGCCTTTTGAAAATGCAGATACCACAGCGCGGTTAATGCTATAAAGGCGATATAGCCCCAGGTGTTTGGATGGATAAGGCCGAACGAATGCCCCGGAAACTCGTTTTCGGGCTTAAAAAACTCAGCCGCATAGCCTGCCTTCAGCAAAATGAACGCGGCGGCGAGAGTTACGAGCGCGCAGTACAGATATGCGCGCGCGATTTCCCTAAAGCTCTTTCCGAGCGCGAACAGCGCTAAAAACGCACTTATGAATACGATGCGGCCGTCCTTACCGAGCAGCTCGAACAGCGCATAAATAAGCGCACACACGCCCGCGCCGCAGGGCAGCACGATTCTCAGGCAGCGGGTATATTCAAGCATGAGCATTATAAGACAGAGCGCCGCCAGCGCGAAGCAGATAAGCGTAGGGACGTCGGGCAGCGTGCCTGACGCTGCGGCAGCGCTCACGCCGTTATCGCCCGCCCAGTTGATCCTGGAGAGCAGGCTCTTGCCCACGAACGCGTACAGCAAAGCGTAAAACAGCGCGCGGAAGCGTCTGGAGCCAAGCTTTTGCGCCGCAGAGTCGAATATGCCGATGCCTGCAGTCATACGATTCCCCCGTCAGCTTTATGCTGGCTTCATTATAAGTGCTTGCGTGCGCCTTGTCAACCGCGCGGGGGTTATCTTGGCGAAAACGCGCGTGTTTTTGCGTCTGAACGGATTGCCTTTTGCTTTCATTTGGTGTATACTTATGCTTAAACGCTGAAAAGTCTGCGAAAGAAGAGGATGAACGGCATATGAAAGCGATAGTAAACGGCATATTTGTACTTGAGGGCGCCACGCTCAGGGACGCGGCGGTATTGTTCGACGAAAAGATACGCGGCGTCGTAGCGCCGGATATGGTTGGGGACGCGGAAATAATCGACGCGGGCGGCGCGTACGTCCTGCCGGGGCTCGTCGACATGCACATCCACGGGTATCTGGGCGAGGACGCTTCGGACGGCAAGGCCGAGGGCATACGCACGATGGCGCGCGGGATCGCCAAAAACGGCGTGACGAGCTGGCTTCCGACCACCATGACGGTAAGCATACCGGAGCTTGAGCGCGCGTTCGAGGCGATACGCACGGTCAAGGCCGAAAGCGAACGCGGCGATTTCGACGGCGCGCAGATAATGGGCATAAACGCCGAAGGCCCGTTTATAAATCCGGAAAAGAAGGGCGCGCAGGCGGGCGAACACATAAAGCCCTGCGATCCGGAATTTATAAACAAATACGCCGATCTGATAAAGGTTTTCACGGTTGCGCCTGAAATGAAGGGCAATATGGCAGCTATTCGCCGCATACACCGCGAGCATCCGGAAATACTTATCTCGATGGGACACACCTCCGCGACCTTCGACGAAGCCGAAAAGGCTGTGCGCGCGGGCGTTAGGCACGTGACTCACCTGTTCAACGCCCAGACTCCGCTCAAGCACCGCGATCCCGGCGTGGTAGGCTGCGCGCTTACGGATTCGAAGCTTTCCTGCGAGCTGATAGCAGATACCTTCCACGTAAACAAGGCGCTGTTCAAGCTCGTTTCGGAGCTTAAAAAGGACAAGCTCGTTCTGATAACGGACTGCACGCGCGCGGGCGGAATGCCGGACGGCGAGTATTCGCTGGGCGGACAGCCGATATTCGTAAGCGGCATCGAGTGCCGCCTTGCGGACGGCACGATCGCGGGGAGCGTGCTTAAGCTGAACGAGGCCGTGCGCAATATCGTCCTGAACGTAAAGCGTGTGCCGCTGCACAAGGCCGTGCGCATGGCGTCGCTTAACCCCGCCACGGCGCTTGGAATAAACAAAACCAAGGGCTCTATCGCGGAGGGCAAGGACGCCGATTTCTGCTTCGCGGACAAGGACATAAGCATAAGCCGCACGATACTGCGCGGCAGAACGATATATCAGGCATAAGCTCTGTCAGGAGGAAGAAAGCATGCAGCTGAAGGTAAAGCCGGTATACGACGCGGGGTTCAGGCCCATCGTCAGGTATATGGAGGAGTACGAGCGCGACGCCGCGTCTGCTCCGCACAAAACGATAGCTATCTCAGTCGTCCGCAACAAGGGCTACGTCCATACCATACACATGGACGTGTTCGAGGACGGCATAGACGACGCGCGCAGCTGCGAGGCGGCGGAGCGCACGGTAAAGACGCTGCTGTGGGTATGCGGCGGACACAGGATAATCATATCGGGCTCGCGTCCGATATACGAATACATCGCCGGGGCCTACGCACCGGACGGCGCGCGCGGGTTCGACAACGGGTTTATGAGCGGCGTGTACGAGACCGAGTTTGCGGTGGAATACCGCGAAAACGTAAACGACGCGCCCGGGACGAGCGAGGCGTCCTCGCCCGTCGGCCGCCATATGAACGGCTGCCGCATAGGCTTCGACGCGGGCGGCAGCGACGTCAAGGTATCGGCGGTCGTGGACGGAGAGAGCATTTATTCAGAGGAAATAATCTGGCAGCCCAAAAAGCAGACAGATCCCGCGTACCACTATCAGGGCATAAAAAACGCCATGCTCAAGGCGAAGGAGAAGCTGCCCCACCTGGACGGCATAGGCGTATCCTCCGCGGGCGTGTATATCGACAACCGCGCCATGGTGGCTTCGCTGTTTATGAGCCTTTCGGAGGAAGACAAGAAAAAATGCCGCAATATCTACCTTGACGTAGCGAAGGAAATTGGTGACGTTCCGGTGGAGGTGGCAAACGACGGCGACGTGACCGCGCTTGCGGGCGCGATAGAGCTTGACGACAACAACATACTCGGCATCGCGATGGGCACAAGCGAGGCGGGCGGCTACGTGGACAAGGACGGCTACATAACCGGCTGGCTGAACGAGCTCGCTTTCGTGCCGGTGGACATGAACCCGAACGCGCTCGTGGACGAGTGGAGCGGCGACGTCGGCTGCGGCGTAAAGTATTTTTCGCAGGACGCGGTCATAAAGCTGTGCCCCGCCGCGGGCATAGAGCTCGACGACAGCCTGACCCTTGCCGAAAAGCTCAAATACGTACAGGAGCTGCACGCCGCGGGCGATAAGCGCACCGAGGGCATTTATCAGACGATAGGCGTGTATTTCGGCTATCAGATCGCGTATTACGCGCGCTTTTACGATATAAAGCACGTGCTCATAATGGGACGCGTGACCAGCGGCACCGGCGGGCAGACGCTGCTTGCGACCGCGCGGGAGGTGCTCAAAACCGAGTATCCCGAGCTTGCGGAACGGATAGTTCTGCACATCCCGGACGAATCTAGCCGCCGCGTGGGACAGAGCGTCGCCGCCGCAAGCTTGCCGTATATCGGATAAGGCGCGTTCGCCGCATGGGCACGAGGGACGAAAAACGACTGCTGCGCGCAGGCGTGCGTTTTGAAAAGCTTGACGCCGAAGCGGAGCTGGCCATGCGCGGCTTTCTGTACGCGCTTGACGCATGGAAGCGCGCGCGCAGCGTGTTCATATACGTATCCGTGCCGCCGGAGCCGGACACGCGTGAAATAATACGCCGCGCCCTTACAGAAGGAAAAACCGTGGCCGTGCCCAAATGCGCCCGCGGGGGAGAGATGCGCGCGCTCGTTATAAACGACCTGTCAGAGCTGAAGAGCGGAATGCTCGGCATACCGGAGCCTCCTGAGGATGCTTACGAGCTTTTAAAGCCGGACATCGCCGTGATCCCCTGCCTTGCGTGCGACGTACGCGGCTGCCGTATGGGCAGGGGAGGCGGCTATTACGACAGATACCTTGCGCGCACGGAGTGCTTCTCGGCATGCCTGTGCGCGCAAAGCCGCATATTCGAAAGCGTTTTCCCTGAAGCTCACGACGTCAGGCCGGACATGATTATAACGGAATGCGGAGTGCTCGGAGTTTAACGACGCTTCCGGCCGTCTTGCGAAAAAGTACCGCGGCCTTACTGACGCTTATAATAATTGAACCCGCCGACAGGATCAGCTGTATCGGCGGGCGTTCTGTATTACGGATTTGCTGCGTTCGGCTTTTAAGCACGACGCGGCCTTGGGTTTAAGGAATCCCTGATTAATTCGGTGGCACATCCGGCGGTGCCTTTTCCGCCATCTACTTCTTGCAAATTCTTTGATTTACCTCCAGTAAACCTTCAGAATTTGCAATCGTATCTGACGAAAAATTCACTCGCCGGCTGACCACCTCATTTAATCAGTGCTTCCTT